>JANMZO010000392.1:0-5728 GCA_031383405.1 Acidimicrobiia bacterium
GCCCGTACGTCGGCAAGGAACGCCTCAAGCTCCTCGTCCGACTCGAAGATGTCCGCAGCCCACTCTTCCGTCGACTCCATTGGCTTCACGCCCTGGGCCGCGGCGAACTCCTCGATCGTCACCGGTCGAGTCGAGCGCAGCGGGGCGGAGGCGGGTTCAGGAGCCATGTCGTCGGCACCATCGTACGCCTCGACAAGGATCAAGGGAAGGGATCAACGGCGACACGCTCCGAGCGCCCGTCATTGACCCGAATTTGCTAACGGTTTGCTAACGGAACTGGGCAAAACAGGCCGAAACTCGCCGTCACCCGCCAACACTCCCGCGAGCGAAACCCCAGCTCAGACACCATTTCCCGTCAACCGACAACACCAGAAAAACGGGAAATCGGGGTTTTAGGTCCTGGTGTCGAAAGACGTGCAGGTTCGATTCCTGTCACCCGCACAAGCTTGTGACCAGGGGATACGCCCTTCGGGGCTGAGCTCGATCGGGGCCTGACGGAAAGCGGCGGCAGGTGTCCCGTGGCGGGTTCCGTACACGGCGCGAAGCCGAGGCCGGGTTCGCTATGTATCGGGACGAAGTGCGTCGGGTCGGGCGGGTCGACACGTCTCGTGTTCGCCTGCAGGAGTACCTCGTCGACGAGTGGCTCCCGGCAATCAAGGCCAGCGTGAAGGAGTCGACCCACGCCCACTACCGATGCAACGTTCGTCACACCTGGTCCCCCGCTTAGCTTAGGCGCGCAGCGGTTGTTTGCCCTTTCACCTGCCGCTCGTGGAGGATGTGGAGTCGGGCGCCCGGTCGCCCTTCGGCAAAAGGCTGGTGCGCCGTTGGTGGCATCCTAACGGTCTCTGTGGTCGATGGCGTGGAGCACCGTAGCGAGGAACCCACCCATATCCTGCTCCCCACCGTTGGTCAGGATGGCCACGGTGAGGCGGCGCTTGCGGTCGTGGACGACCACGGTCCCCGACGAGCCGTCATGTCCGACGAGCTCATGCCCGGCGACCTCATAGTGGAACACGCCGAGGCCGTACGTGAAGGGGCAGCCGTCGGGGCACGGCAGATCCCGCATGACACCGGTATCGAGCATCTCGGCAAGGGACGCGGGGTTCAGCGCCTCGCCCCCGAACAGCGCGTCGGCGAAACGGGCGGCATCGGCTGCGGTGGTGACCAGCGTGGCGGTGCGTGGGAGAGACTGCTCGAACAGCCGATGGGGCTCGACGAGTCGTCCCGAGTCGTCGATGACGAGGGCGTACTGCGCTGGCAAGCGCCGGTTCAGGGCGGAGGCGTCCACCAGTGTCGTCTCGCGCAGCGCGTACGGTTCCAGCAACTCGTGGCGCAACACGTCACGGAGCGGCCGTCGCGTCGCTGCCTCGAGCACGAGCTGGGCAAGGACGTAATTACCGTCGCCGTAGCTCCAGCACGTGCTCGGTCGACACACCGGCGTCGGGATCCGCTTGAGGAGATCGGCTGTGCTCAACGTTCGATGGCGATCGTCGTCTCGGGTGAAAGTCTGGCCAAGCCCGCTGGTATGGGAGAGCAGCTGGCGCAGGGTGAGCTGCTGCGCGAACGCAAGGTCCGGCGGCAGCGCCAGGGCGTTAACGCCGATGGGTTGATCCAGAGCCAGACGCCCACGTTCGACCTGGCGCAGAACGAGGGCGGCGAGATACAGCTTGGTCACGCTCGCGACGCGGAACTGCGTTCCTGCGCCGACCGGCCGTTGGGTAGCGAGATCAGCCATTCCCGACTCGACATGGACAAGACGGCCGTTCGCGATGACGGCCACACTCGCGCCCGGTACCAGATGTGACGAGAGGAACGCATCCACTGCGCGCCGCAGCCGGACCTCCAGGGCATCATCACGACGGGGCCCGGAACCGCAGGCAGCGGTGGCCAGGCACAACGCGACGATAACCTTTACGCCCCGGCACCACAGCTCCACCTGACGTCCTCCCGGGGATGTTCTCGATCTCTTCCGGCGGCCAGTCCTCGTCACATGTGCAGCATGCCCGTTAAAGAGGCAGCATGCCCGTTAAAGAGATCGTCAACGATCGCTGTCGGCCCGGCTGTCAGCGCGAGTACGGCCAGGGTCGTCGTCAAGGCCCAATCCTCCTGGAACACTTCGAGGACAACGAGGGACCTACCGCCCCGATGGTGCGTTTTCGTCCTTCGTCCGAACCGGTGGTAGCGGACGACATTGCCACTTCGCCTACGAGGTTATCGAGTTCACCTGTTGAGGTTCCGTTCGGGTCACCCGGCAACGGCAATCAATAGCCCGGGGCGATCGCCGAAGCGCCCGCTGCACGATCGCCAGAGTCGATCGCGACGTGGGCCGCTCGTGATTTCGTTCCGGCTCCGTGCATTCCGGGAGCATGGTCGCGAGACGTCTCGGCGTCGGTTCAGCTCGCCCTGAGGTGATGCCGGAGCGCCTCGGCGACGGGTACGCCGTCGGCTTCCGCTCATCGTTCGAGAAGTTCCTTGAGTGTTGGATCGACACGGACCGATTCGACGCCGGAAGGGTACTGACCGAGCCGACGGCGTCCGCGACGGCCACGCCAGCGATGAACGCATCGACGTGGACAACCGCGAGGTCGCTCCGGGAGCCGTTAGATGAGGACGCCGGTGATGGGCGTACCGGACTTCTATGGCCGCCCGCGAGACATCCCGTCTCCGCGACCGACGATCGTCGGAGAAAGGTTCTCGCGCCAGTTCCGACCGGTTGCTCGCCTCGCGCATTGTTGAAGTCCGGCCCGAGTCGCAGCGGTCGGAGGGCGCTCGTGCGGCCGGATATTCAGCGGGTCGGCGTTGTCTTCAGAGTGAGAGAAGTGTGCGCCTCGAGGGCGTGTTCGGGGTGGCCGGTGGACCGTTCACGGCGACGGCGCCACGTCGAATCGGGCGGCCTCGATCTGGGCGTGGGCGTAGTGGACGGCTTCGGTGGTGTCCATGGCGGCTCCGATGGCCACGCAGCGGTCGAACGTTTCGGTGCCGAGAGTGTTTCGGACGTGATCGACCGCAGCCACAAAGCCGATGATCAGGTTGGTGGAGGGGTGGTGGATGGTGGTGCCGTAGAGGGTGGCGACGATCTGCGGCCGGTTGATCCGGTCGAAGAACACGGCCAGGTAGGCGAACGTGACTGCGAGGTCGGCTGGGTTGCCGGCTTGGTGGAACGAGTTGATACTCGTGGTGAACAGCGTCAGGGCCTGGTCGAGGTCACCGTGCACCGCTTCGAGCCCAACGGCGTGGCGTGCGAAGGTCGCTTCAAAGAAGGGGAGTCGGTGTTGTCGGATGTAGGCAAGTCCGACACGAAACGTGTCGAGGGCCCGGACCGGGTCTGGTTGGGTGGACACTGACCCGGACCCATAGTACGCGGCAGCGATCCACTGCGGGGTTGGCGTGGACACGGGTCGCGTTGAGGGCGTCTTTCAACGAAGTCGGGCACCAACTCGGCGGCGACCTGCACCGCGAGACGGGTCTTGCCGACCCCACCCACCCCGGTCAACGTCACCAACTCGTGCTTGCGCACCAGTCCAACGAGTTCGTCCACCTCGACGTCACGGCCCACGAAACTTGTCGTCTGGCGAGGCAGGTTGCCCGGCACGGCGTCCACCGTCCGCAGACGATGGAACTCCACGCGCAGCCCCTCGGCACGCACCTGTAACAGATGCTTCACCCCCGACAGATCCCGAAGCTGATGCTTCCCAAGATCGAGCAGATCGATGCCCGTCACGAGGCTCGCCGTGGAAATGCTCAACAGCACCTGCCCGCCGTGACCGACCGCCATCACCCGCGCCGCACGATTCAACGCCGGACCGAAATAGTCATCCCCCCGCTGCTCGGCCTCACCCGTCGCAATACCCATCCGCACCGGCAGCCCCAACAACCTCTGCGCCGGACCGCTGCGTCGACAGCCCCACGCGCCGACCCAAATGCCGCGCACACCCCATCACCAGTGTGCTTGAACAACCACCCGCCGTTGCCCTCGATGGCCGCCCGCAACACCTCGTCATGCGCTGCCAACGCACCCCGCATCCCGTCAGCATCGACCTCCCACCGCCGCGTCGAACCCTCGATATCGGTGAACAAGAACGTGACCGTCCCCGACGGTCGCACACCGTCACCGCCTGATCCCATGCCGCATTGTTCCACACGCCCACTCACGACACGCTTCCCGCCACACATGCCCACGCCCGATAACCCCGATCAGCGATCGCCAACCGCCACTTAACCGCCCAACTCTCAGCGGCGACTAGTGCCGCATCGAGCGGGTTATGCGTTGGTTCGGTGATTGCGGGTGGCTATGTATTCGTCGGTCCATGCCCGCGTGCTTCGCCATTGACCGTCTTGGCCCTTCTGCGCGCGGAGACGCCCTCGGTTCGCAGCGACACGCAAGGCACCTTCGGTGATGTCTTTGTCGGCAAGAGCGGCGAGCGGCACGAGCCTGTTCGGCCCGGCTACAGCCGGGACCACGAAGCGGTACAAGTTGTCCATCACTGATCGGGCGAGCATCTCGCCTAACGGGCCTGGGTCGCCGGCGTCAGCGAACCGAAGAGCGCGGAGGTACTTGCTGCGGTCACGTTTGTAGATGATCACCGGGGCGTAACCGAGGCGAACGAGGACTAAGTTGAGCAGCAGTCGCCCGGTACGCCCGTTCCCGTCTATGAACGGGTGGACGCGTTCGAACTGATTGTGTGCCAAGGCGAGCGCTTCGATCGGGCGCTCGGCGGTGCCGATGTTGTTGAGCGAATCGACCCAAGACCGCATTGCGTTGGGGACGTCAGTCCATGACGGCGAAGTCATCCCACCCGGGAACGTATGGATGTCATGCTCACGGAAGCTTCCGGGCCGTTCCCGGTCGGTGGCGTTGGGGTGTGGGGCGACACCCCAAACCGGCGTCATTGCCATAGCGTGGACTTCACGGACTTCAGTTATGGTGAGCATCTCGCCGGTCGTCCATGCTCCCGGCTCGAGCGCCTGGCCGTACACCCACTGTGCGGCGTTGGCGTACCCGCGCACTTCCATGTATTCCTTGAGTTCCTTGTCGCCGACCGCGAGGCCGTCGGCAAGAAGCCGTTCGACCTGCTTGAGTACCAGTGTGTTGCCCTCGATCGCCGTCGAGTGGTGAGCTTCTTCGAACCAGATCGTCGTCCAGATGCCTTCGGCTTCGACCGGGCTCGGCAGGCCGCCCATCCGGCTACGGAGTTCGTCGAAGGCCTCATCGAGTCGGTTGTAGATATCTTGTCGACGCAGGCGACCCGCCATGAACCCTCCGAGTTGTACGTTCAGCGCTCAGGAATTGTACCGTACAACTCCACGCCGTTGCGCGACGTTGCGATCTCGAATGAAACCGTACAAGTACTTCGCTGACGGAAGTGGGCACGCCATACCTCCGATTGTCGCGCTCGACAATGACGCTCGATATCTCGCCCCATCGACGCTCCGAGCCACCCGACTTCGACCCTTATGAGTGGGGGTGCGGAGGTCCAGAACTCATGGGCGGTCCTTGGCTTCGGTGGCCCGCTGACGACGAGGGAGGTGCTCGTCGACAGGGACGTCATGGCCCTCTGCAGGATCGAACTCTTCGAACCGCCGCGCAAACTCGTCGGCGTGATCGAGCACCCACTGGATCGTGCGCGGCGGCGGAACAGAACCACCGAGTTCCGCCTTCAGTTCCGCCCGAGCCTCGGCACGGTCTGCCTCGGTCGCCTTGCTGAGCTTCTTGATCTCGGACCACTTC
>JANMZO010000415.1:0-40266 GCA_031383405.1 Acidimicrobiia bacterium
GGGATACCCGACCGATGTCGAGTTGCTCGAACGCTACGCGACCCGTACGGGTGTCGATCTTCGTGACTTGGACTTCTATGTCGCCTTCAATCACTGGAAGTCCGTGTGCATCGTCGACGGTGTGCTCGCCCGCTACGCCAACGGTGGAAAGAGCTCGGTCGGCGTCGACGTGGATGGGCTGGGTTTCGGACGCGACGAATCGCTCGAGAAGGCAATCGACGTTGCCAGCACTTTCGGCTACCGACCGGCGTGAACGTTCCGGCGCGCACGAGGGCGATGGGCGCCGGTTCCGCCGGGCCGGGTCGGCGACTCTGCCCGGGCCCGGAAACCAGAAAACCCCTGCCTGAGCAGGGGTTTCGTGTGGAGCGGGTGACCGGGATCGAACCGGCATGGCCTGCTTGGAAGGCAGGAACTCTACCATTGAGCTACACCCGCAAAGGTGTCGACACAGTTGTTTGAGAATCACTTGTTCAACGGGCAGCGTAGTTCGGTTGTGGTCGGGGCGACAGGATTTGAACCTGCGGCCCCCTGCTCCCAAAGCAGGTGCGCTACCAAGCTGCGCTACGCCCCGATACCCAACTGAACGACGAAGAGCGTAGTCGAGCCGTCCCCAGGCGAAAGCGCTTTTGCTGACGTCGGGGAATGTGCGGGATTAACCGCGCCGGGCACGGCAAATACCGCACACTTGGGCATGGTGGTTCCCACCGCGGCTTGGTGGGTTCGGCAGGGGTAACCGGGGCAACTATCATTGTCTCTCCGTATGAAAACGACCGTAGAGCCCCAAGAAGCCAACCACGTCAAGCTCCTCGTAGAGATAGACGAAGCCGAGTTTGACCGGTCGCTTGACGCGGCGTTCAAAAAAATCGCCCGGGAGGTGAACATCCCCGGCTTCCGGCCCGGAAAGGTACCGCGCCGGATCCTCGAAGCCCGCGTCGGAAGCGACTACGCCCGCCAGCAGGCGCTCAACGACAGCCTTCCCGAGTACTACGTGCGGGCTCTCGCCGAGAGCAACGTCGATGCGATCTCGTCGCCGGAGCTGAACCTCACCGGCGGAGCCGAATCGGGCCCGGTCATTTTTGAGGCCGTGGTCGAAGTCCGACCCACCGTTCGTGTTCCCGGCTACGACGGGCTGCAGGTCACCGTCCCGAGCCCGGTCGCCACCGAAGCGGAAATCACCTCGCAGGTCGACCGCATGCGCAACGCGTTCGCCACACTCACGCTCGTTGACCGCCAAGCCCATCCCGGCGACAGTGTCACCATCGACATTGAAGGCTCGTCCGACGGAGAATCCATCGACGGCCTTACCGCGTCTGACTACGTTTACGAGGTCGGCTCGGGCTCCGTCGTTCCCGAAATGGACGAAAACCTCACTGGAGCCAGCGCCGGCGACATACTGACCTTCGACGCCCACGTGCCCGGAAACGACGAGCAGCAGATCGACTTCGTCGTCACGGTGAAGGCGGTCAACGAAAAGGTCATGCCCGAATCCAACGATGAGTGGGCCGCGAGTGCCTCGGAATTCTCGACTCTGGCCGAGTTGCGCGCCGACATCGCCAAACGGATGAACCTCGTCAAGCGGGTGCAGGCCAACATGGCCATGCGCGATGAAACGGTGAAGGCCCTGGTGGAGCTGGTCGACGGTGAGGTCCCCGATGTTCTCGTCGAACAGGAACTCGACCGGCGTCTCCAAGACCTTAACCAACGCCTCGCCCAGCAGGGTGCCGATCTGAACATGTACATGCAGGCCATGGGCCAGTCGCGCCAAGACCTCGTCGAGCCGATGCGGGAAGCGGCCACCGAAGCGGTGAAGGCCGATTTGGCGTTGCGCTCGGTCGCAGCATCGGAAGAGATCCAGGTCTCCGAGGAAGAGATCACGACGGAAATTGAGAACCTGGCCAAGCGCTTCAACATGAAGGCCAAAGTTGCCCGCCGCAACCTCGAGGCCAACTTCCAGATGCCGATGCTGATGGCCGACATCCGTAAAGCCAAGGCGGTGACCTGGCTTACCGAGCATGCCACCGTGATCGACGCAGACGGCAAGACCGTCGACCGTGCGCTCCTCGAGGTCGCCCCGGGCGAGTTCGATGACGCCGACGAGTCGGCGGAAGTCCTCGGCCTCGACGCCGAATTCCACGACCACGATCACGACGACCACGAGGGTCACAACCATTAGTTGCATCCCCCGGAAGAAGTAGTTAGCTCCGATGGCCAAAGGACAGTCGCTTATGGCGAATGTGAAAACGGAGCCATGCCCAACCCGGCTCCGAGCGACAGGAAAGCCGTTCGTCGCTAATGTGCCGTCGGAGCCGTGTCCGCTCAGTGCACCTTCGCAGAAACACTTTGAACTCCGGCCGACGGCGAATTTTCGGGAAGGCCCGGTCAGATTGCCGCAACTAGCGATTGCCGACGTGGCAAGGTCTAGGACCCGACGAAAAATGCCGATAGAGAACACGGCCGTCAAACACTTCTGGGAGATGCAAAGCACATGAACGAAGCCGGCAAGCGCCTGACTAGTCAACTGGCGATCAGTTCGATCTCCCAAGCGCCGAAAATACTGAACTACTACGTTCCCAACGTCATCGAACAGACAAACCGGGGCGAGCGTTACTCGGACCTGTTCAGCCGACTGCTGCGTGAACACATCATCTTCCTCGGCACGCCGATCGACGATGTCGTGGCCAACTTGATCTGTGCGCAGATGTTGTTCCTCGAGTCCGAAAATCCAGACAAAGACATCAACATCTACATCAACTCACCCGGTGGTGAGATCACCGCACTCATGGCGATCTACGACACGATGAACTTCATCCGTAACGATGTCTCCACGATCTGCTACGGCCAGGCCGCCTCGGCCGCAGCGGTGATCTTGGCCGCTGGGGCCAAAGGGAAGCGTTTCGCCCTGCCGAACTCGCGCATCATGATTCACCAGCCCTACTCGGGGGCCGCCGGCCAAGCGTCCGATATCGAGATCCAGGCCCGCGAGATCATGCGTATGCGCTCCATGCTCGACGCGATCCTGGCCAAGCACACGGGCCAGGAGATCGAGAAGATCTCCAAAGATACCGATCGTGACTTCATCATGAGCGCCGAGGAAGGCGTAGCCTACGGCATCTTGGACGAGGTTATTTCGTCCCGCGATATTGCTGACCCGCAAGCGCTCGCTCGCTGAGTTACCCTAGAGCTATCACGACAGACTGTAGGTAGAACCATATGGCGAAGTTCGGAGACGGCGCAGATCTGCTGAAATGCAGTTTCTGCGGAAAGTCGCAGAAGCAGGTTAAAAAGCTCATCGCCGGTCCGGGCGTGTATATCTGTGATGAATGCATCGATCTGTGCAACGAGATCATCGAAGAAGAGCTCGCCGGCGACGGTGAAATCCGCCTCGACGAACTGCCCCGCCCCAAGCAGATTCACGCATTCCTCGACGACTACGTGATCGGCCAGGATCTTGCCAAGAAGCAGCTTTCCGTCGCGGTCTACAACCACTACAAGCGGGTGCAGGCCGGAGCCGCGGAGCATGGCGGCGGCGAAGTCGAGTTGGCGAAATCCAATATCATGTTGCTCGGACCCACGGGCTGCGGAAAAACGCACCTCGCCCAGACGCTCGCACGCATGCTCAACGTGCCATTCGCGATTGCCGACGCGACAGCGCTGACCGAAGCGGGTTATGTCGGTGAAGATGTCGAAAACATCCTGCTGAAACTCATCCAGGCAGCTGATTACGACGTGAAAAAGGCGGAAACCGGCATCATTTACATCGACGAAATCGACAAGATCGCCCGCAAGAGCGAGAACCCGTCGATTACCCGCGATGTCTCCGGTGAGGGTGTCCAGCAGGCGCTACTGAAGATCTTAGAGGGAACGGTTGCCTCGGTCCCGCCGCAAGGTGGCCGGAAGCATCCACATCAAGAATTCATTCAGATTGATACAGCCAATATCCTGTTCATTTGCGGTGGCGCATTTGCCGGCCTTGACAAGATTATCGAGCATCGTGTCGGCCAAAAAGGCATGGGCTTCACGGCATCGATTCGTAGTCGGACCGACCGTGATCCGGGCGAGTATTTCAAGCAGGTCCTGCCCGAAGATCTTATGAAGTTCGGGCTGATTCCCGAGTTCATCGGCCGTCTCCCCGTCGTTGCCGCGGTGTCGAGTCTCGATCGCGACACACTGGTTCGCATCCTTTCCGAGCCGAAGAACGCGCTCGTTAAGCAATACAAGAAGTTCTTTGAATTCGACAACGTTGATCTCCGCTTCACCGACGACGCACTCGATGCCATCGCGGAGCAAGCCCTTCTCCGCAACACCGGGGCCCGTGGGCTCCGTGCCATCCTTGAGGAAGTGCTTCTCAACGTGATGTACGACCTGCCGAGCCGCACTGACATCGGCCGTTGTGTAATTGACCGCAAGGTCGTACTCGACCGGGTCAATCCAACGCTCGTGCCGCGTTCGGAGATGCCGGTCGAAAAGGCCGAGCGTCCGCGCCGCGCCGCTTCGTAGCCCGCTCGACTGTCCGTACGCTCGGCTGTCCGCCCCCTCTATCGATCCTCGCTGAATTGGAGCGCCCGACGTGGCCTTCATGACCTACGCCGACGCTTTGGCCTACCTCGACGCCCATGTGAACTACCAGACCGGAGTGGTCAACGATCGGGTCGGAACGGTGCCCTGGACCGCACCGCTCCCGTCGGCTTCGAACGCCGGCCTTGCCCCGAGGCGTCTCGACCCCCCTTCGCTTTCGCGCATCCGCACGATCCTTGCGTATCTGGGTGACCCGCAACTCGACCTGCAGATTCTGCACATCACCGGCACGAACGGCAAAGGGTCGACGGCCCGCATGGCTACAGAGTTGCTGATTGCGAGCGGTCTCAGTGTCGGCACCCTCATCAGCCCGCATCTGGTCACGATCAACGAGCGGCTGTCGTTCAACGGTGTGCCCATCTCTGATGAAGCCTTCGCCGAGGTCATCGGGGCCGTCGCGGTGGCCGAGAAGACCAGTGGCGAAACGTGCTCGCACTTTGAGTTGGTGACCGCAGCAGCGTTTCGTTGGTTCGGGGACCTAGCGGTGGAAGCGGCCGTTATCGAAGTCGGGGCAGGTGGGCGATGGGATGCCACGAATGTCGCCGACGGAATTGTCGCCTCAATTACGAATATAGCCCTGGACCATATGGAGTGGTTTGGTGATACGAAGCTCGATATCGCCCGGGAAAAGGTCGGAATCATCAAACCTGGATGCATCGCAGTAATCGGTGAAACTGACCCCGAGATTGCGTCGTATCTTCAACGTGAAGCCGGGAGCGTCGGCGCGTCGCAGATCCTCATGAAGGGCGTGGACTTTGCCGCCGACCACAACCAGGTCGCCGTTGGCGGCCGGCTGTGTACATTGCGCACGCAGTCCACGAGCTACCCCGACATTGTCGTGCCGATGCACGGCGCCCACCAGGGCGAAAACGCGTGTGTCGCCCTAGCCTCGGTTGAGGCGTTCCTCGGTGCCCCCCTGGCTCCCGATATCGTCCGGGCCGGGTTTGCCAACGTGACCCATGCCGGCCGCATGGAGATTGTCGAACGGAATCCGCTGACGATTCTCGATGGCGCCCATAATCCGGCCGGGGCGGCCGCGGCCGCGGCAACGCTCTCCGAGGAATTCGCCGCTAACCCCGGCCGGGTCATTCTGATTGGGCTGCTGACCGGCCGTGACCCCGGCGACGTCCTCGACGCGCTCGAAGCCCAGCGCGCCCACCTCGTCGTGGTTTGTCCGCCGCCATCGCCGCGCGCCATGGATCCGGAGATACTCGTCGCCGAGTGCCACAAGCGGGGGATCCCGGTGGTGGTCGAGCACGATCTTCGCAAGGCGATCACGCTCGCTCAGGCCGACGCGGCCGCTGATGATTGCGTGCTGATCACCGGCTCGCTGTATCTGGTCGGCGCAGTCCGGGCGATGCTCGTCCAGTGACCGACGCGCTCGTCGAACGCGCTCGCCGTTCGCTGGTTTGGCCGGCCGACGAAGCCCGGACCGAGTTTGGCGGGCGGAAGCGGGTCCCGGAACCCAACCGGGGGCCCGCGGTACCCAACCCAGGTGATAGTGGCGTGGGGCAGCACCTTTTTTGGCGAGTTGGGTAGCGGCGAGGGTGAGTTGGGCAGGTGGAGGGGTGGGTTGGGTCCCAGCGCTCGCGGTCCCGGAACCCAACCGGGGGCCCGGAGTACCCAACTTGGGTGATAGTGGCGCGGGGCCGCACCTTTTTAGGTGAGTTGGGTTACGGCGAGGGTGAGTTGGGTTTTGGCGAGGGTGAGTTGGGTTTTGGCGAGGGTGAGTCGGGTTACGGCGAGGGTGAGTCGGGTTACGGCGAGGGTGGGTTGGGTCACGGCGAAACGTGGCCCGAATTTGGCGGGCGGAAATAGGAAACGTCGGAGGCGAGTAACCTTTTACCCCTGTATGGACCAGACCTTCATTATCTGTAAGCCCGACGCGGTCGAACGCGGCCTCGTTGGGGAAATTTTGGCCCGATTCGAGCGTCGAAACCTCACGTTGGTCCGGGTCGAGCTTCGGCAAATCGACGAGGCGACGGCTCGCACGCACTACGCGGAACACGACGGAAAGCCGTTTTTTGCCGATCTGGTCACGTTCATCACTCGCGGTCCGGCCGTACTGGCCGTCATCGAGGGCCCCGAAGACACCTGGCAGGTGGTTCGCACGATGATGGGTGCGACCAACCCGCGAAACTCTGCTCCCGGCACCATTCGTGGCGATCTGGGCATCGAGTTCACCGAAAACCTCATTCATGGGTCAGACTCAGCTGAGTCGGCCGCTCGAGAGATCGCTCTGTTCTTTCCTTCGTGATTTTGCGATTTACTCTTAAATACTGGCCTCAGTAGTCTTGGGTGACTACGGGTTCGTGCCGATGGGAAATTACCGCATTTGATGCGTCTCCCGAATCGGTTTAATCTTTATAGCGCCGTCGCCCGATGTCGCATCACCCTCCGGGGAGCTGTCAAATGAACTCATTTATGGGTCGAGACCTAGCGGTCGACCTCGGAACTGCGAACACCCTTGTGTACGAGCGGGGCCGCGGCATTGTCTTGAACGAACCGTCTGTCGTGGCCATCGATACCCGGCTCGGGCGGCCGGTGGCGGTTGGGCTGGAAGCCAAGCGCATGCTCGGGCGCACCCCCAGCCATATCCAGGCAATCCGACCGCTGAAAGACGGCGTGATCGCCGACTTCGACGTCTGCGAAAAGATGCTCCGATATTTCATCCATCGGGTGCATCAGCGCCGCTTCGCGAAGCCGAGAATGGTCATCTGCATCCCCTTTGGCATCACCGGAGTCGAACGCCGCGCCGTGCAAGACGCCGCCCACTACGCAGGGGCGGGCAAGGTTCACGTGATCGAGGAGCCGATGGCCGCTGCGATTGGTGCGGGCCTTCCCGTGCACGAACCGACGGGAAACATGGTCGTCGACATTGGGGGCGGAACCACCGAAGTGGCCGTCATTTCGCTCGGCGGCATTGTCACCAGCCAGTCGATCCGCATCGGCGGCGACGAACTCGACGAGGCGATCATCAACTTCGCCCGGAAGGAATACGACCTGGCGCTCGGAGAACGTACCGCCGAAGAAGTGAAGATCGCGCTCGGCTCAGCCTGCGAACTTGAACAGGAACTGCAGGCTGAACTGCGAGGCCGGGACCTGCGTACCGGACTCCCGAAGACCGTGGTCACGACCACGCAGGAAGTACGAGTCGCTATCGAAGAACCGGTGGCCTCGATCTGCGACGCGGTCCGTGCGACACTCGACAAGACTCCCCCCGAACTCGCCGCGGACATCATGGAAAAAGGCATCTACCTCACCGGAGGTGGAGCGCTCCTTCGGGGCCTCGATGTGCGAATCTCTCAGGAAACCGGGATGCCGGTCTACATCGCAAAGAACCCGATCTACGCGGTGGCCTTCGGCTCCGGTCAGTGCCTTGAGGAATTCGACGCGCTGAAAGGTCTCCTCTCGTCTGATAACCGGGGCTGACCCTACCGGGAGTTTTAGGACCCGCCGGTCAGTGTGTGCGCCCGGCTTCGCGTCCAGAGGTTCGACGGCCGACCGAACGGTCGTGACTCCTGCACGGAGCGTCACTGGTTTTCCGCTGGGACGCGGTGGGCAGGTCGGACCGGTAGGCTGTTCGTGTGGTTCGGTCAGGTTCGTCTCGGACGCGGTTCATTCTTGGCGTGACCGTTCTGGGTTCGCTCACGCTTCTCGCCGCCGGGGCCCGATTCTCGAGTGTCAGCGGGAAGGCCCGCGATTCTCTTTCGCCGGTGCGGTCGGCCGGAAAGAAATTGACCTCGCCGATCGAGCGTCAGGTCGCCAAGTTTTCGGTCGAGAAACTGCGGGCCGACAATGCCCGTCTGCGCCGGGAACTTGAAACCGCGAAGGCGAACGAAGTCCGGTATAAAGACGCTGTCCGTCAACGGAAGGACCTGCTTGCGCTGCAGAAACTGACCGATCCCGACGCACTTCGGTACGTCGCCGCACGAGTCATCGACGACGGTGTGGAGCTGTTCGACGACAAGATCATCCTCGATGTCGGAAAGAACGACGGTGTTGTCGTCGGTGCACCGGTCGTAACCGGCACCGGGCTTGTCGGACGCGTCGTCGGTGCTTCGGGCAACGAGTCGTCGGTGCTTCTCATCTCCGACCCCGCATCCCGGGTTGGGGTTCGGCTGTCGGCATCCGGTGACGTCGGCATAGCCCGGGGGGTGGCGGTCGGAGATCCGTTGACCGTTGACCTGATCGCCCCCGATACCCAGGTGGCGAAGGGCGAGGTGATGGTGACGAGCGGGTTGCAGCGCAGCATCTACCCGGCCGGGATCCCAGTCGCCGTCGTCCGGACGATCAAGGCGGGAGCTATTCAGCAGGAGATTACGGTCACTCCCACCGCCGACCTGGCCCATCTCGAGTTCGTGAAGGTCCTGGTCCCGAAGACTCCGTCGACCGCCGCAGGTGCATCGACGCCAACCGGGTCGCCGAGCGGGGTCAACCCGTGATGGACCGTAACTACGGCAGGGAAGGTGTCCCGCTCGGACGGATCGCGGTGCTTGCGTTTTCGGTCGTCGTCGTCGACGCATTCGTTCTCCGACAGCTTCGGATAGAAGGGGTCCGTCCGCTGCCGTTTCTCCTTCTCGCCGTTATCGCAGCGCTCGAACTCGGCTCGTACGCCGGAACGCTGGCCGGGTTTGTGTTCGGATTGACGTCTGATGTGTTCGGGACCGGACGCCTCGGTATCTGGGCGCTCGTGTGCTGCCTCCTGGGCTTTTGCGTCGGATTCGCGCGCGACCACGCATTTCCGGCGGCGCGGGAGCGTCTACCCCTACTACTCATCGTTGGTTCATCGTGGATCGGTGTTCTCAGCTACGTAGGAATCGCGTACGTCGTCGACGAGGCCCCGGTTCCGGGCCTGGCGCGTATCGCGGTCGCTCTCGGGTTGGTCGCCGCGTGGAACGTCGTACTCGGAATTCCCATGCGGGTGTTCGTCCGACGGGTCGTCGGGGGGATCGACTCATGATCGCCAATGAGGATCGTCTCCGGGTCGTTGGCCTGGTCGTTGCCGTGATGCTCGGCGTGCTCGCGCTTCGGCTCGCCTACCTCCAGACCGTCGACCACGACCAACTCACGATCGAAGGGGAGCGCAATTTCCGTTCGGTTGTCTACGTCGCGCCGACCCGCGGACGAATCCTCGACCGGTTCGGTCGTGTACTCATCGACAATCTCCCGGTCAACATCGTACGCTTTGAGCCCGGTGAGGTAGCGGCGGCGCAGCGTCCCCGTACGATCGCGAAGTTGGCGGCGATTCTCGACGTGTCCTATGCCGACATCGAGAAATCAGTCAACGATCCGGCGGGGAACCCGTCCGAACCGATCGAAGTGGCCCGTCACGTCAAGGAATCAACAATCGTCTATGTGAACGAGCATCTCGACCGCTATCCCGGCGTCACCACGTCGCAAACGTGGGAACGTGTGTACCCGAACGGGGCACTCGCGGCCCACGTGTTGGGTTACGTCGGACGCATCAACGCGGAAGACCTCGCGAAAATGCCCGACGATCTGCACTACCAGCCCGATGACGTGCTCGGGCAGTCAGGTATCGAGAAGTCTTTCGAGCGTGAGCTTCGCGGCTTTCCCGGGAAGTTCATCATCGAAAAAGACAGCCGCCAACGGGTCGTGAAGCGTGAGGAGGTCTACCCCCCGACCCCCGGCGCAGACGTCCGGCTCACGATCGACATCGACGTGCAACGCCTCACCGAGCAGTCCCTGGCCCGGGGACTTCGCGTCGCCCGTCTGAATGCGTTCACGAAGTACGAAGGATCGGCGGAATCGGGCCTCATCAAGGCCCACAGCGGTTCCGCGGTGGTCACGGACCCGAATACGGGTGAGATCATCGCCATGGCGAGCTATCCAACGTTTGATCCGCGGAACTTCGTCCAGGGCATCTCGGCCAAGGACTACGCCGCGTTGACAGCCCCCGACCGGCACACGCCGCTGATCAACCGGGCCGTCTCGGGGCGTTACCCACCCGGCTCGACGTTCAAGCTCGTCACCGCGCTCGCGGCCATGGAAACGAAGGATGAAAGTGGCCGCCCGCTCCTCACTCCGAGCGACGTGTTCGACGACGTTGGCTACTACGAGATCACCTCTTTGTGCCAAGATCCCCGCAAGATCAAATGCCGGTGGCGTAACGCCGGAAGCAGCCCCTATGGTCAGATCAGCCTGCGAACCGCACTCAAGGTTTCGAGTGACGCGTTCTTCTATAAGCTCGGCCACGATTTCGCCAAGTCGCCAAACCATGAGGACGGCATTCAGAAGATGGCCCGAGCACTCGGATTCGGACGCTCGACCAACGTGCGTCTCCCATCGGAATCGAGTGGGGTTGTACCTGACCGGGCCCGCCTCGACCGGCTGCACCGTCTCTATCCGAAGGAGTTCCCACGTACGTGGAAACTCGGCGACACCATCAACGTGGCGATCGGTCAGGGAGATGTGCTCGTCACACCCCTTCAGATGAACCGGGCCTGGGGTGCTCTCGCGAATGGTGGAACGGTGCTCGACGCGAAGATTGAACTCGAGGTCCGTTCGCGTGACCCGAGAGCGACGACAACCACGACGACGACCAGGTTGACGATTCCCACGACAACGATCGCCAAACCGGCAGCGACGGTTGCGCCGGCCGTTGCCGTGGCAGCCGCCGTGGCGGCGGCTGATCCGAACGTCACCGTGCCGGCGCCGGTACTCCCGGGGACCACTCCGAAGGGTGCCGGACCGACGGTCGACGCGATCGACCTGGCACCCACACTCACAACAACGACGTTGCCAACCGTCACCTTCGAACCAACCGTGGAAGGCCACGTCGACCTGCCCGACGATGTTCGTTCCCCGTTGATATCCGGTTTCGAGGACGTCGTGGGGGCCGACGGCGGGACGGCCGTTTCGGCGTTCAGCGGCTTCCCGCTCCGGTCGTTCCGAATCGCCGGCAAAACCGGAACCGCCCAAAAGACCAAGGAGCAGGACTATGCGGTGTTCGTCGGTTTCGGGCCGGTAGATGCTCCGAAGTACGTGGTGTCAGTCGTTATCGAGGAGGGTGGCTACGGTCGTCAGGCCGGGGCGGTTGTCCGACGCATCTTCGAGGGACTGGCTGGCCTGCCGGTCAACGACGTGCGCGTCGCCACCGGAACGCTCGGGGAGCGCTGACCGACGTGGCGCTGTCACTGGAAGCCAGCTTTGGGTCTTCGTCGTCGTCCGCTTCGCGGCCCCGGCTGAATCTCCGGCTGATCGACCCCTGGCTCATGGGTGCCGTGGTTGGGCTCTGTTCCATGGGGATCACGATGGTGTACAGCGCAACGCGCGAAGGACTGCGTCAGGGCGCGAGCGACCCGTTTCTGTTCGCCAAGAAACAGATCATGTTTTTCGCGATCGGGTTCGTCCTGATGGTCATCACGGCGTTGATCGACTACCGCAACTTTCTCGACCTTTCCCCGGCGCTGTACATGGGCCTGATCGTGTCTCTGTTCGGTGTGTTTCTGGTGCCGGCCCACAAAGGTGCTCACGGGTGGTACGACATCGGCGCGTTCCAGTTGCAGCCGGCGGAGTTTGCGAAGATCGTGATCATCCTCACGCTGGCGGCGTACGGTTCCGCTCAGCGAAATGAACTGGATGTACGACGTTTTTTCCTTGTTCTCTGCCTCGCCGGTTTCCCGACCGGCCTGATCTATCTCCAGCCCGACCTCGGCTCGGCCCTGGTGCTTCTGGTCATCGTCGTAGTTGTGCTCTGGGTCGCCGGAGCCAAAGCTTCACATCTCGGGGCCCTGGCCATGGGGGGCGTGGCGTTCACGGCGATCACCGTGAAGCTCGGAATTCTGAAGGAATACCAGGTCAAGCGGCTGACCGGATTCATCGACGGAAGCTACAACGTCACGCAATCGAAGATCGCGATCGGATCGGGAGGGCTCTCAGGGAAGGGCCTTTTCGAAGGGACCCAGACGAAGTACCGGTTTCTGCCCGAACGTCACACTGACTTCATTTTCAGCGTCATCGGGGAACAACTTGGGTTCATCGGCGGTATCTGCGTCCTGTTGCTCTTCGCTCTTCTGTGCTGGCGGCTGTTCCGTATAGGAACAACCGCGAGCGATACGGCCGGCGCGCTGATTTGCAGCGGTGTCATGGCGCTGTTTCTGTTTCAGATCTTCGAGAACATCGGGATGACACTCGGAATTATGCCCGTGACCGGAATTCCGCTCCCGTTCATGTCGTACGGCGGGTCCTCGACCATCGTGGCGTTCGTCGCGATCGGACTTGTGGCCAGCGTGCGCGTGCACCGCTTCCGATAGCGCCGCTCACGAGCGCCTTGGCGAAGGTTGACGAGGGTTGGCGAGGGTTGGCGAGGGTTGGCGAAACGCAGGGGGAGTGGTGCGGTGTAAATCACGTCTTGTGACATGACGTCTGACACAGTTGCCCACCGCTGGAGCGGTAGGGTACGGATGTGATGAAAGTGGGAAACCATTCGGAGCAGCCAAATGCGGTGGCGCTCGGGCGGGTTTCCCTGACCTACATCTGTTTGCTCTTCCATACGTTGATCGGCCGGAACAGCCCGGACCCGGGTCGCTTCGGGGCAGAGATATCACCAGCTCAGCGAGGTCACGCACCCGTTGCCGTTCACTGTTCGCTCCTTGCCCCACCCATCGATGCCACAGGCGTCGAAGGGGCGAGGTTTTGCAGATCGCGACACCGTTGCTTCCCACGAATTCTTCGCGAGATCGCCTCATGGTCGTCCGCGCCGGGTGGTACCAACCCCGGATTTCTTCGAAAGGCATCTCTCTCATGTCCGAAACACCGGGCCAAACCAACGAATCGGCCCAAGGCCGCTCACCAACCTCAAGCGCCTCGGAAGGCGCCCCGACCCGGGAGTCGTCGGCAGTATCAGTCGGCCGACCACCTGCCAAGGTAGGCCAGGCCAGGCCGGTCAGGTCACGACCCGGTGGTGAGCCAAGCGAGGGCGGGTCGGTCGGGGGCGCCGACGCGGGAAGCGACGCGAGAGGTAGCAGCGCCGGTGGAGCCTCGGGCAACAAACGCCGACGCGGTTCACGCGGCGGACGCGCCCGGGCCCGGCCCGAAGCGGAACGCTCACCGGAAGCGCAGTTGGAGTACGACCGTCGGCCGGCCGACCTGCCCGATCCACCGTATGAGGGTGTGCCATCGCCCGAAGCCGCGGCACGGGCGAATGTCTATCCGAATGAACCGGGGGGAACGTCGGGTTCCGGTGCAGGCCGACCCGACGGCCGCGAATCTGGTTCCCCCCGATCCCGTTCGGCCAACAAGCGCCGGCGCCCCTCGGCGAACGCGGGTCAGAACGCTGGTCAGGACGTAGCCCTGGCGTCCGACAAGCCTCCCGTCGGCGGACCGAGGCGAACGTCGGACACCTCGGACACCTCGGACACCTCGGACACGTCGGACACGTCGGACACGTCGGACACTTCAGGTCGGAAAGCGGCCGACGGTTCGGCGGAAGAAAGCGAAACCGATCGTCGGCCGCGTCGAACGACCCGGGGTGCGGGTCCGGGCCGCAGCCCCCGGGACTCTGCGTCGGACGACGATGGTTCGGCGAGGCGTCGTGGCCTTGAACGCAACGGGCGGCCGCTCGGTCGTTACCTCATGTGCGTGCATACCCGTCCCGAAGGCACACAGATAGCGGTGTTGGAGGGACGCTCGCTGATCGAACATTACGTCAGCCGGCCGTCTGACAACGTGAGCGAGATCCACGGCAACATCTACGTCGGTCGCGTACAGAACGTGCTTCCCGGTATGGAAGCAGCGTTCGTAGACATTGCGACGCCGAAGAACGCCGTGCTGTACCGAGGCGACCTCAGCTTCGACTTGACCGATGTCGAGGGTCCCGGGAAAAAGGCCGATCTCCGGATCGAGCAGATTCTGAAAAACAGCCAACTTGTGTTGTGTCAGGTCACCAAGAACCCGATCGGTTCCAAAGGTGCCCGACTCACCCAGGAAGTGTCGCTGCCCGGTCGATTTGTCGTTCTCGTGCCGAACTCCGACACATATGGGATCTCGAAACGTCTTGCCGACGATGAACGGAAACGTCTGCGTCGGATTCTCGACACCGTGAAGCCAGACGGCCACGGCCTGATCGTGCGCACCGCGGCGGAAGGCGCGACGCCCGACGAGTTGCAACGCGATGTCCAGATGCTGCTTCGTCAATGGGCCGATATCGAGGCCAGGTACAAGCGGGCCAAAGGGCCGTCGCTCCTGTACAAGGAACCTGACATGGCCGTTCGGGTCATCCGGGAGGAATTCAACCGAAACTACCGCGGCGTCGTGATCGATGACCGGGCGCTCTTTGAAGAAGTGCGCTCCTATGTCGAAGGGATCACCCCGGAGTTGGCCGACCGTGTCGAGTTCTTCGACCGGACGGTTGAGCCGCTTCCGCTGTTCGAAAAGCAGCACGTCCACGAACAACTGCACAAGGCAATCGACCGGAAGGTCTGGTTGCCATCGGGTGGTTCGCTCATCATCGAACGCACGGAAGCGCTGACCGTGATCGACGTCAACACCGGAAAGAACGTCGGCTCTTCGTCACTTGAAGAGACCGTGTTCCGCAACAACCTGGAAGCCGCCGACGAGATTGCCCGCCAGCTTCGACTGCGCGATATCGGCGGCATCATCGTGATCGACTTCATCGACATGGAAACCCGGGCCAACCGCGAGGTCGTCATCCACGGTTTCCGGGAGGCACTGGCCCGCGACAAAACCCGTACCCAGGTCTTTGATATCTCCGAACTGGGGCTGGTCGAAATGACGCGCAAACGGATCTCCGAGGGCCTGGTGGAGTCCCTGTCGACGACCTGCCCCGAATGCGGCGGTCGGGGCTTTGTATTCGACCAGACACTCCTCGCTGAGTAACGCTGGCCCCGCCCCAATCCTGGAAAAACTTCCAGGCCCGCGTGACCTGCGGTGGGTCCCGAAGGGTGTAAGGTCTACCCCCTATGTACGCAGTCATCAAGTCCGGTGGAAAGCAATACAAAGTTGCCGAAGGGGAGACGCTCAACGTCGAACTGCTCGGCCAGGAGGTCGGTTCGACCGTATCGTTCACCCCTGTCCTGCTTGTCGATGGCGATACGGTGATCGCCTCGCCGTCGGCTCTCGCCACAGCCAGCGTGACCGCCACCGTCACCGGTGGAATGAAGGGTCCGAAATTGTACGGTTACATGTACAAGTCGAAGGCCCGCGCCCAGCGCAAATGGGGCCACCGCCAGCAGTACACGTCCGTTCAGATCACCGGTATCTCGGCTTAGTCGGCCGATTTCGTCTCAGGAGAGTTCGCTATGTCAAAGACCAAAGGTGGCGGTTCAACCCGCAACGGACGTGACTCCAACGCGCAGCGTCTGGGTGTCAAAGTCTCGGGTGGTTCCGTCGTAACAGCCGGTTCGATCATCGTGCGTCAGCGCGGTACGAAGTTCCATCCCGGCGTCAACGTCGGAAAGGGCTCCGACGACACGCTGTTTGCCATGGCGGATGGCGTTGTGAACTTCGGTGAGCGCCGTGGTCGCAAGCTTGTAAGCGTCACAGCCTCCGCCGAGTAGTTTTCGTTCGGCCCGGCACCTCCGGGTCCGACACGACGAATCCTTGTCAAACGAGTCGGATTCGCCCGGCTCGTTTTTCGCGTCCGGCTCGCGGCCCCCGGCCCCGGCTCCCGGCCCCCGGCTCCCGTTCCGCGGTGGGCGGGCGACGGGTCCCGTGCCATCGGCGCTACGGTGCACATTCACCCAGGATTTCAACGCAGGAGAAGACCATGAGTGTGTTCGTCGATGAAGCACAAATACACGTAAAGGCCGGCGACGGCGGTGCTGGCTGTGTGTCGTTCCGGCGGGAACCGTTCACCCCGAAGGGCGGGCCAGAAGGAGGAAACGGTGGTGGTGGCGGCGACGTCTGGCTCGTAGCGGACCGCAACGTGGCGTCACTCCTCGGTTTTCGAGACCATCCGCATCGCGCCGCCGATCATGGCACCCACGGCAAAGGCAAAGCTGCCCACGGCAGGCGGGGCACTGACACCGTCGTGCACGTGCCGGTCGGAACCGTGGTGAAGGTCCGAGACAGCGGCGAGATCGTTGCCGACCTCGCGGCGGAAGGACACCGGTGGCGAGCCGCCGCCGGTGGACGCGGGGGTCGCGGAAACGGAAGCTTCCTGTCGAACAAACGTCGGGCTCCTGCATTCGCGGAACAGGGCGAGGTCGGCGAGGAGATCTGGTTCAACCTCGAACTGAAACTGATGGCCGATATTGCGCTCGTCGGGTTTCCGAACGCCGGCAAGAGCACGTTGATTTCAACCGTGTCGGCGGCCAAGCCGAAGATCGCGGCGTATCCCTTCACGACGCTCGAACCACATCTCGGTGTCGTGCGGGTCGAGCGTTACGGCACCCCGCTCGACGAACGGGGTGACCTGGAATTCGTAATGGCCGACATCCCCGGGCTGATCGAAGGGGCCAGCGAGGGGAAGGGCCTCGGTCACCAGTTCCTCCGGCATGTCGAGCGCGCCCGCGGCCTTCTTGTGCTGCTTGACCTCAACGCCGAAAACGAAGGCGGGGTTTCACCCCTCGAACAGGAGCGGATCCTGCTGACGGAACTCGGCGCGTACCAGCCGGATCTCCTCGAACGGCCCCGGCTCGTGGTGGGGACCAAGCTCGACACCGTGCCCGGTGGTCTAGAGGCTGCTCGCGAGATAGAAGGTTGCCCGAAGCTTTGCATCAGCGCCGTCACCCGGGAGGGAACCCGTGAACTTCTGATGGCGCTGGCGCCGGTAATCGTCGCGGCCCGGGCCGCCCAACCCGAACCGGAAACGTTTGTCGTGCACCGGCCCGAAGACGAAGGCGTCAACATCACCCGAAACGACGACGGATCATGGTCGGTCCTGGGTCGCAACGCCGAGCGTGCCGTCGCCGTGTCCGACCTCAATGACATCTTCGCCCTCGAACACGTCCACAAACAACTGGACAAGCTGGGGGTCGACAAATCATTGGCCCGGGCCGGGGCGCGGGTCGGCGATATCGTGCACGTGGGTGGATTCACGTTCGCCTACGAGTAGGCCACGTGAATTCAGCGGGAAGCAACCGTTGACCAGTGAAGTGTTAGGTAAGAAGTGCTGACTGTCATTGCCAAAATCGGAACATCGTCGTTGACCGACGAGACCGGGCGTATTTCACGGTCGGCGATCGACCGAACCGTCAACCAGATCGCCTCGCTTCGCGCGGTCGGCCACCGCGTCGTTCTGGTGACATCTGCGGCCGTAGCAGCGGGCGTGCAGGCGCTCGGGTTGGGAGATCGCCGACCGACCGACATGCTCACCCTGCAGGCGCTTTCCGCCGTCGGGCAAAGTCGGCTGATGCGCGAGTGGGACGAAGCGTTCGCCGCCCATTCGTTGATCAGTGGCCAGGTCCTCCTTACCCCGACCGACTTCTTCGACCGGCGTCAGTACCTCCACGCCCGGGCCACGATCAACCGCATGTTGGATCTCGGCGTCGTGCCGGTCATCAACGAAAACGACACCGTCGCCAACGACGAGATCCGCTTCGGCGACAACGACCGGATTGCCGCTCTCGTGGCGCATCTGGTTGGCGCCGATGTGCTGGTTCTGCTGACTGATACTTCAGGCCTTTACACCGCGAATCCAACGACGGACCCGTCGGCGACGTTGATTGAGCACATCGACGAGGTCACGCCCGAGCTCGAGGCCATGGCGGGGTCGGCCGGATCGGCGCGGGGCTCGGGTGGGATGCAGTCGAAGCTTCGCGCCGCAAAGATCGCATCGTGGTCGGGTGTCCGGGCGGTGATCGCCGGGTCGAAGCGCGATGACGCGCTCATCGGCGCGGTCGAAGGCCGTTCGGGGATCGGCACGGTGGTCGCCCCCCATGACCGCCGGCTGTCGGCCCGCAAGCTGTGGATAGCGTTCGCGGGCGACACCGAGGGAAAGGTCATGGTGGACCGGGGCGCTCAGACAGCGCTGCTGGGTCGCGGTGTGTCGCTTCTGGCCGCGGGGGCCACATCGGTCGACGGTGATTTCGGCGAGGGCGCGCTCGTCGAGTTGTGCGGCCCGACCGGAATCACGTTCGCTAGGGGAATGGCCCGCCTTGACGCCGACGTGATGCGTGCGGTGCTGGGCACACGAAGCGGTCCCGACGGGGTGCCGCAGATTCTCGTGCACCGTGACGATCTGGTCCTGCTGCCCTGACCACTCCAGTTTGAACACAAACCGACACCAGTTGTCGGTATGTGTTCAAACGGAGTCACTTTCGGTCGACGGCGTCAGGCCGTGGCGGTTCCCGCTTCCGGGGTTACAGCCGGAGCGGTAACGGCCGGGGCGGGGGTATCACCCAGGCCGAGTTGGGTCTTGATCTGGCTCAGGCGGGCCTGCGCTTCGGTGTTGAGGCTGGCCTGCTCGACCTCGAGCATGCGGGACTCGACGGTGGTCGACTGGAGTTCGGCTGAGCCCATCGCCTTGGCATAGCGCTCCTCGATCTTGCTGCGAACCTCGTCGAGGGTAGGAACGTCGTCGCCGACCGTTTCGGTGAGCTGGCCCATCGTCTTGTTGAGCTGCTCCTGCATCTTGGCCTGATCGAGTTGGCTCAGCAGCTTCTGCTTGTCGGAGATGCGCTTCTGCAGCTGTGTGGAACTCTGGGCGACCGCGGCCTTTGCCTGATCGGAAGCCCGGGCCGCCTGCAGCGACAGTTGTTTGAGGCCCTCGACCTCGCCCTCGACCGCGATCAGTCGGTTGGCGAACGTTTCGGCCGTGCGGGTGTATTCGGTGGCTTTCACCGGGTCGCCCTTCTTGGCGGCTTCGTCGGCCATGATGACGGCCTGCCGGGCCGAACTGTTGAGCTTCTCGAGCTCTTCCATCTTGCGCGACATCTGCATTTCCGCCTGCTTCTGATTGGCTATGACGCTCGATGCCTGCTCCTTCAGACGACGGTGGCTCTCCTGGCCCTCCGAGATGGCCTGCTCCAACTGAACCTTGGGATCAGCGACGGCGTTGAACTTTCCGGTGAGCGCTGCGGTGACATAGGCCCAGGCACGACGAACGAGTTTGATCATGATGCGAAGCGTAGCAACACCGCTGAACCCCTACCGACGACCCTACCCGGGCCCGCCCCTGAGGATCCCGGGGGTGGACCCTGTCTTTGAGGTCCGGGTTCGGAGCCGATGCCGTCCGGCGTGTACGCACCGAGTTCTTGGCCGACCCGGGCACGCTCACGCAGGAGCGGTCAGGCCGTTGGTTGGCCCCGTTCGATGGCGGAGGTTTCTTCCATGCCGCGGCGTAGGGCTTCCATTTCGGTGACAACCGCGTCGACGTCGCTGCGGAGATCGTCGAAGGCGTCTTCGGAACCGGCGATTGAAAGTTCCGTTCCCCGGGCCACGAGTTCGTCAAGTTTTGCGTCGAGTTCACGCAGGCGGTCGATGGTCGACAGGCCACGCGCAGCCAATCGTTCGGCGCTGTCGAGTTGCGACCGGAGACTGTCGCGGGTCGCCTGAAGCGTCGGCGCCCGGGTCGGGTCGTTGTTGCGCTGGATAGCCTGGTCAGCGCCTTTGAGCTCGGCCCGTACCTGACCAATCTTCAGGTCATCGATCGAGTTGGCGAGCCGGTGGCCGCGCTGGGCGATGGTCCATACTTCGTCGACCCCTTCATCGACGCGGTTCGCGATCGACCGCAACCGCTCTTTGAGCGGGCCACTTGGGGTGCTTTGCACCAACCGGTCGAAACGCAGCTTTGCGGCTAGCGCCGACTGCACGTGTTCGCGCCATGGCTCGCTCACGGCAAAGGGATCGATGCGTACTGACTGCCCCGAAGGTAACGGCGCCCGACGCTTGCGGAGCTTGAACAAGGTGGCGGCCACCCAGGTCCCGGCGCCGAGTACGAGACCGACGGGCCCGGTCGCAGCCACGCCGAGACCGCCGACCGCGCCCGCCAACATCAGCGACGATGGCGAGGTGATCGCCTGGGCCAGTCGACGCGGGCCGACCTGGGCGATGACTCTTCCGGTTGCTTCCGATGCCATGGTGGTCAAACGCTAGCGCGCTCGGGGAATTGATGGCTCCGCGGTCTGCGGGTCAGGGGAGTCGAACCCAGAGGCAGGGTCCGGGAATTGATGGCTCCGCGGTCTGCGGGTCACGTCCCTTTTTGCGTCGGCATGGTCGGACCCCGAGCACCGTCAGAAGTTGCTCACCACGTTGACGAAGACCTTCTCGATGCTGTTCGGGTCAGTCGCGTCGTACGCGATCCCGGTGGTCGATTCAGCGATCTTCTTCAGCGTGGCCAGATCGGCGCCCTCGCCGTAGGCGATCGGGAAGATCCGCACCCCAGCCTGAAGTTTGCCTTCACTGCCGGCCCGCCCGGCCCGCAGCAGCGTGTCGAGTTGGGCCTGGTCATCGCTGGGATTGTCGTCTTCGTTCTGGCCGTCGGTGAGAAGGACCACGGCATTGATGCGCGAGTTGTCGATTGATGCCTTCATGTCGTCGAGGCTTTTCTGGGCCACGGTGTACAACGGGGTGGCGTTCGTCGGAACCAGACCGTCGATGGCCAGGCGTATCGCTTCGCGGTTGGCGGCCACCGGACCGATGGGGATGAGATCTACGAAGTCTGCGCCGTCGGCGGTGATGCTCGTCGAGAAGATCCGTACGCCTACCAGATCGTCGGCCTTGAAATTGCTAAGCGAACTTATTGCAGCCCGTTTGGCGAGATCGAGCTTCGTCTCGGCTCCGGACCCGGCCCGTTCACCCATGGAGCCCGAGACGTCTATGACAATCAACACCCGGGCTCCCTTGCGCTGCTCGGCCCACAGGTCGAGCAGTTTCAGGAGCACCTTCGGCGCTGGCACTCCCAACGCATTTTTGGGCTCGTCGGGATTCACGCCGTTCGCCGCAATGATCGGGGCCGCTACGGCAACAGCGGGGTTACCCGGCCGGAACCCGAATGTCAGAACCTTCTCCTGATTGGCCGGGAGTTGCACGAACGATTCGAATGCCCCGGCTGCCGCCTTTTCGTCGGCATCGACCCATGGCGCATCAAGAATGAAGAAGGGATTGTCGGAGAACAGCGTCCCCTCCTTCGGGTAGATGGCGACCAGAGGGACCCTCGGCTTCCGCGGTGTCTCTCCCGGATCGAGGATTCCATCGGGATTGCCGGAGTTGTAGTCGATCAACGACTTCTCCTCGACCGCCACCGCCGACGCGTAGCCCAGCGACGTTCCCCGCTCGTCGGCTCTGAACCAGTTGTTGAGGAAGGTCATTGTGATGTCGCCGTAGTGGACGACGGACGATTCGATGCTCGTCGAGAACTGCTTCACCTCGTCTCGGTTCAGGTCCTCCAGGTTGAGGCCGGACGACTTTCCGGTCGCGGCGTAGTACTGGGCAATTGTTGCGGAAAGACCGGAGGTGGAGAAGTTCGGGTTGGTCTTACCGAGCTTGAAGGTGCCCCACTCGGGATGGCCTTTCGAAGCCCAGCCGCTCGGGTCCTTCGCGAGCGCAAGAAGGTCGGCGTATCCGACCGGTTTGGCCGGGTAGCCAAGCGCGTCAGCCATGGGCTTCGGCATCGCAATCACCAGGGGAGTGAGCATGAACGGGGTGGCCTTGGCCGGCACGATCGTCTTGCGACCGGCTTCGATGAGCCGCTGGTTCACGATGGCACCCCATGAGGATGCTGCCGGTGACCAGATGACCGGTTGGGGTCCATCGTTGGGATCGCCCCATCCGTCGACGAGTAGCTGAGCGGCAGCACCCGAGGCCTTCTTCTGGACCCGGACGAAGGCCCGGTGCTCTTTGCCATCGGCACCCGTGAATGTCGAGAGCTTCTTGTCGTCGTTGAACGTCGCCGCCAGTTCGTTGAGGAGTGTGATCTTCTCGCTCGAAACGGCCATGTCGACGACAACTCGGTTCGCCGGGGTCGAGCCACCCCCGTTGGTCGCGGCAGTGTCCTGGGGAACCTGGAACTTGCAACCCGTAAGGCCGAGCCCGAGCGCCAGCATCGCGCCGGCAACCCTTTCGTATGCAACCCTATTGTATGTGCGCATAGTTACCTCAGACGGTCGTAGGTCTTGTTGATGAAAGCGAAATCCGAACTGCTCAGTCGCGTGGTCGCGGGCTGCCACCCGTTGGCTGTGAGCGTCGTTGTGAGCGTCGCTCGCAGATCAGTCGTCGGCGTGCGCGCGAACGTGCCGACCTGCAGGGTCAACACACCGGCAGGCACCACCGCGCTGGCGATGGCCTTTGCCGGTTTTGCACTGGTGAACTCGGCCCGGGTCATAACGGCGGCGTCGAGCAGGGGAAGGGTCAGGAGGTTGTTGAGCATCTCCGGTGAAGTCTGACCCTGCAGCGTTTGTTTGACGGCATCAATCGCCGTGGCGGTTTTTGGGTCGGTGTCGTCGATCGATGCCGGTACCGCTGCCGCCTTCAAGGCCAGTGCAGCGGTGAGAAGCCCGGCGGAGGAATCGGTGAGACTCGGCATCGAGAAACGGGGTCCGAGCGCGACGAGACAGAACAACCTACCCCGACAATCCTTCGCCGCACCGTCCTTCTGCACTGCAACGACGGCCGTTTCCGCCAATGGAACGGAAACCGTGAAAAGCCTCTTCCACCGCAGCACCCAGTAGTCAGGCGCGACAACGGCATCGGTTCCGAGGTCGGTCGCGGTTCCTGCGGCGTTGAACCGCTTCTCGATTGCGGCCGGAGTCAGGATCTCAACGTTCTCGATGTCGGCCGTGCGGCATGCCACCTCAGCTTCGGGCACACACCAGATCGTCTTGATGCCGGAGGCGGTTTTGGCGGGGTCCGAAGATCCGGAGTCCTGACGGGTTTGCCAGACGATGAAACCAACGGCGATCATGACGACGGCGGCTATTGCAGCAAGGAGGCGTCGCATCAGGTATCGACACTACTGAGTCGGGTCCAACCTGCGTGACCACGTCGGTTCATGATGGGGGGTGTGGGGTCATGACGTCATCGCCCGGCAAGGGGATATCGGCCGCTTCGATCGTGAGCAACTGGGCGTCCGTCGGAGGCTCGGCGCCCGGTCCTGACGACGGGGGACTTGCCGTCGAGGTTGCCGTCGAGGGGGCAGCAGCGGTTGGCGTCCTGGTGGGGCGGGGCCGGTTACCCACCAGCCGCGTCGCCTGATTCCCGACAACCTGTTCGAAAAGGTTGCGGGCAACCCGCCCGTTGCCGAAGCCTTTGCTGCGATCCTGACCGACGAAGTAGGCATGCAGTTTCACCAGCGCCTCCGCGGTCGGCTGGTAGCTGTTCTTCTTGCAGATCCCGGCGAAGATCGCCAGGAGTTCTTCGGTGGAGTAGTCGGCGAAACGGATGGTCTTCGGGAAACGCGAACGCAGACCCGGGTTCGAGTCGATGAAATCCCCCATCTCGTCGGGGTAGCCGGCGGCAATAACGACGATCGTCTCGCGTCGGTCTTCGATCAGCTTCACCAACGTATCGATCGCTTCCTGGCCGAAATCGCGTTCGCCGCCCCGAGCGAGGGCGTACGCCTCGTCGATGAGCAGGACGCCCTGGTTGGCCCGATCGAACACTTCGGTCACCTTCAGTGCAGTTTGCCCGACGAAGCCGGCCACCATCCCGGCCCGGTCGGTTTCGACCAGGTGGCCCTTCTCGACAACGCCGAGTGTGCGGTAGATCTTCGCCAGAAGGCGGGCCACGGTGGTCTTTCCGGTTCCCGGGTTGCCCGTGAACACAAGATGACGGCTCGCATCGACGACCGGCAACCCGCGCTCCTTCCGCAACTTCTGGATCTGAAGCAGGTTCGTTACGAGGCGGACCTCCGCCTTCACCTCGAGTAGCCCGACGAGTTGTTCGAGTTCGTCGAGAAGATCGTCGAGCGGTTCCGGCGGCGGTAGTTCCTCGACCGGGGGAATGGCGGTGGGCGCCGAGCCTCCCGTGGCTACCGTGCTGGGGCCGCCCGCAGCCGGGGGCCGACCGGGAGCGGAAGGGCGGCGTGGCGTGCCGGGGCGCGAGATCCCTGCCGCTTCTATCTGTGCGATCAGGAGGGAACGGAATGCGTCGAGCGCCCGCAACTCGGTCTCGGTCGGCCTCGAATCGAGAGCGACAACCACCTGGGCGATGGACATCGCCTCGCGGTAATAGGTCCACGAGTACGAGGTCTCGTTACGGGCGTCGGCCTTCACCAGGAGGTCGAACAACGACGACGGCTGATCAAGCCAGACCCGCTTTCCATTCACGAATCCCGCGGCCCGAACCTCGTTCGGTGTCGCAAAGCCAAGTTGGGTCGGAAATCGCGGACCGAAGGTCGTGAGAGTCGCCCACAGCTCGTCGTCGGTGTGGCGGCCGTCTGCGTCGGTCATGGCCAGCACGAGGTTGAACGCCTCAAGCGCACAGTCTTCGCGGCCACCGTCTTTCAGCTCGTGACCGGCTTGCCTGGCCAACCCCGCGTAGGGTTCGGCCAGGCCACGCACGAAGCTCTCGACGGGAGCGTCGAGGTAATCGGTGGTCACCGATGGTCCCGGAACGGGTCGACCGGTTGGCTCATCGACCTGTCGTCGGCTCGGACAGGACCTTCGGGTGGAATCGGCGGACGCACGTTGCCATCGTTTCATGTCTGGGCCGATACATGCCGACATCCCTCACCGTAGCGGTCAGGGTCCGTCCGGTTGTCAGCGTGGCGGGTAGCGAGTGAGGATTCGTTCCGGTGTTCAGCAACGGGCCGCCCATCGGGCGACCACCTGCGGGTTTGCACCTACCTACCCTCGGTATGCAACACTGTCGTCCCTGTGACATCGGTCGCCTCCCCGCCATCCAGTTCTCCATCCGCTTCAGGCCCGCCGATTCTTTCGGTCGACAACGTCGAGGTCATATACGGCGGTGCCATTCAAGTATTGCGTGGCGTGTCAATGACCGTGCCGCGAGGCCAGGTCGTCGCGATCCTCGGCGCCAACGGGGCCGGCAAGACCACGACCCTCCGAGCCATTTCCGGTCTTCTGCCGTATCAGAACGGGCGAATCACGGCCGGGTCGGTGAGCTTTGACGGATCTGACGTCACCGGCTCTGATACCGCCAAATTGGTTCGTGGCGGCATGGCCCAGGTGATGGAAGGTCGGAGAATATTCGCTGAATTGACGGTTGATGACAACCTTCGTGCCGGTGCCTACACCCGCAAAGACAAAGTGGGCATCCGCGAGTCGTACGACCGGGTTATGGGTCTGTTTCCTCGGCTGGCGGAACGACACAAGCAGGTCGCCGGTTACATGTCTGGTGGCGAGCAACAGATGCTCGCCATCGGGCGCGCACTCATGGCCAATCCGCGGTTGCTTCTTCTGGACGAGCCGTCACTTGGACTCGCCCCGATTATCGTCGAGCAGATACGTGACATCGTTGTCGAAATCAACCGACAGGGAACGAGCGTCCTCATCGTCGAACAGAACGCCTCCATGGCCTTGTCGATTGCAAACATGGGGTACGTCATGGAGACCGGCCGGGTGGCCAAGCAGGGGCTCGGACACGAACTGCTCGCCGACCCCGAAGTTCAGGCACTGTACCTGGGCGGCGAATCCGAACATACCTCCTTCAGCGACTTGAAGTCGTACCGGAAGAAGCGGGAGTACCTGGCATGACCGTCCAGAAGTCAGATACCGACGGGCACGTCGATGAGACTCAGATCCTTGTCGTCGACGGAATAACTCTGCGTTTTGGTGGTGTCACGGCAATCAACGATGTGAGTTTCGAGGTGCGAAGGAACGAACTCTTCGCCATCATCGGTCCTAATGGAGCAGGGAAGACCTCTATTTTCAACTGCCTCAACGCGGTCTATCACCCCCAGCAGGGAACCATACGGATGGAAGGCGTTGACCTCATCGGCCGAAAGCCTCCTTTTACCGTTGCTCAGGGAATTGCAAGAACCTTTCAGAACATTGGTCTGTTCAAAAATCTTGACGTCGTGTCGAACCTCCTACTGGGCCGCCACCATCTGATGCAGGGCGGCTTCCTGGAAGGGTTGATTTTCAAAGGTCGAGCCAAACAACAGGAAGTGATTCATCGTCGTCGGGTCGAGGAAGTAATGGAACTCCTCGACCTTCATATTTTTCGTGGGCAGCCCGTGGGACTTCTTCCTTATGGTGTACAGAAGCGAATGGAGTTGGCCAGGGCATTGTGCATGGATCCCAAACTTCTGCTGCTCGATGAGCCGGTGGCTGGCATGAACGCCACAGAGACTGAAGACATGGCGCGGTATATCCTTGAGTCCAAACGAGAGCTAAAACTGTCAATGATTCTTGTCGAGCATGACATGCGCATGGTGATGGATATCGCAGAAAGAATCATGGTGCTTGACTTTGGGCAAAAGATCGCTGAAGGAATTCCGAACGAAATCAAGTCCAATCCCCGAGTGATCGAGGCGTATCTGGGAGCGTCTGCGTGAGCGCCGGATCGCTGATCGACCTCCTCAATGAACGCTGCGCTGCGTCCGGAAAATCCGTTGCGATCCGCCACCGTACGCTTGGGCTCTGGCTCGAGGTGTCGTGGGACGAGTACCGAAGCGCGGTGGCCGATGCAGCGCAGGGTTTGCGTCGCCTCGGGGTCAAATCCGGTGACCGGGTAGCGATTTTGTCCGACGACCACCCCACCTGGCTCTACACCGCATTGGGGGCACAGGCATTCGGGGCTGTGTCCACCGGTCTCAACCCTCAGACATCGCCCGAGTATCTTTCGGGAGTTCTGTCGGAGTTGAACGTTGTGCTCGTCGTGGTCGGAGATCAGGAACAGCTTGACAAGGTCATAGAGCAGCGGACTATTGGCCGCATTCCTGCGTTACGCCATATCGTTGTCGTTGACACCAGAGGAATCCGGCACCTTGATGCCGCCGGTACGCCAATGGTCGAGGGAGTGACGACGTGGTCGAAGATGACGCATGAATCTGAGTCGTTGTCGCTGGCGAACATCGCCATCGATCGGGATCCGGATTCTCCCGGTCTTGAGTTGGTCGGGCTCGACCGGTCGGTCAGGGCTTTTTCCCACCGTGAACTGGTGGAAATGGCTGAAACAGCCGGACGCGAGTTTCGTAGCGGTCCCGGTGACAGCTGTCTCGCCGTCTCATCATTCGCCACCGAAGGTTCGTTGCTCGTCGACGTCTTGGCCCCTCTCTCTACCGGCATGACCGTGAACATCGGCCAAGGTGGCGTGTCCACCCTTCGTGAACTGTCAGAAGTCTGCCCTACGGTTCTGACGGCGCCGCCCGAGTTGCTTGATCGGATCAAAAGCGACGCTGACCAGCGGGCCGCGGCAACCAAGAACGTTAAAAAGCTCGCATACGCTGCGGCTCTCCGGCGTGGTGCGCCCAGGGCGCGTTCCAAAGTTGAGCGAAAGACAAATGCGCCGATCCTCTTGATAGTTTCCGCTGTGTTTGCCATCGGGATGCTTTTCTTATCCGGCCGGGCCGGTGCAAGCAAGCCGTTGGAACGTCTTGCTCCGCCGTTGGCTGCGATTGCCGTTTTCTTGGCGGTGATTGTTCTCGGCGGATTCGCCGCAGCGCGACCGGTACGCAATCGTTACGGCTTGGGTCGCGTTCACACCCTTAACACGGGAGGGCAAGAGTTGAACGCCGATGTGGCGGACTGGCTTTGGCGAATCGGTGTCCCTGCGAAATCGGCGTCGGAAGAAATTCAGTCCATACTCAATATCCCGAAAACCAATTCAAACGATTCAGGCGTCCGACATTGAGCCAGTTCTTCACTTTTTTTGTCCAGGGTATCTCCCGCGGTGCTATCTATGCGCTTGTCGCGTTAGGTTTCGTGGTGATCTTCAAAGCGACCCACGTTCTGAATTTCGGCCAGGCTGCCCTCATGACGATCGGGGCGTTGATCACCTACACGTTCAACGGGGGCGTGGTCGGCCAATTCAACGGGACGTTCAAGCCATGGACGGTTTCTCACCTGCCCTGGGTGGTCTCGCTGATTGTGGGCGTTTTAGTTACGGCCTTGATTGCGTTCGCGATTGAGGCCGTAATTCTCTCGAAGTTTCGCGATAAACCCGTTTTTGCAACGATCATGGCCACCTTCGGTTTGGCGATCATCGTGCAGTTCGCCGCTGGATCGGTTTGGGGTGAAGATGCCATGTCGTTGAATGAGCCTATCGGCATCAAGTCGTACTCTGTCGGCGGGGTCGCCATCACGCTGCAGAGCATTGTGATCCTCCTGGTCGCTCTAGTCGTGACAACTGCGTTTCTCTTGTTCTTCCAAAAGTCGAAACTCGGAACGGCGATGCGGGCCACTGCATACGACCAGGAGGCCGCAATGGCGCAAGGAATAAGCGCGCGAAGGATATTCGGCGTCTCGTGGGCGATCTCCGGAGGCCTCGCCGCGCTGGCCGCGGTCCTTCTGTCGACCGGCAACGGAAACACCATTTCCCAACCAACGCTTCAATTGGCGACTTTTGCGGCGTTTCCCGCAATCATTCTGGGTGGTGTTGATTCGACGAACGGGGCGATAGTGGGCGGCATGGTGATCGGCCTCGCCGAACAGTTGATGTTTGGCTACCAGACCAACCTGAATGACCTGCTCAACACCCACGTCTTTACTAATTTCCACACTGTTTTCCCCTACGTAATCATGCTTGGTGTCCTGTTGGTGCGACCATATGGACTTTTCGGGACGAAAGAAGTACGACGAGTATGACCGGAGCACAGTTCACTCTGTTGGGCCTTGCGCTCGCCGTAGGGCTAGTGGTGCGGCGAGGAATCGCCGATTACCGGGTGCCGTTGTCGACCTCATATGCGAAGGATCTGCGGTCATTCCGAAGCAACTGGTCGAAGTTACGTGTGGCGCTCGCAGCTTTTGTTTTCATCAGTGCTCCGGTCGGATTCTCATGGATTGGCTTGGGGCGGGCCCACCTTCCCAACAAGTTCATTCCCGGGCTTCCGCTGAGCAATTTCTGGTTACAGGTGCTTTGCTTTGCAGGTATTTACGCAATCGGAGCGTTGGGGCTCAACCTGCTGATTGGTTACACCGGGCAGATATCGCTGGCTCAAGCATTCTTTATCGGCGTTGGCGCATACTCGATCGGGTATTTCGGCAAGGACCTGACACTCTTCGGCGATAAGCCACTTCCCTTCCCGGTGTGGTTGACAATCGCAGTGTTGTTGGGAGCGGCGCTATCTGCACTCATCGGTCCCTTCGCCCTTCGGCTGCGTGGCCAGTACCTCGCAGTGGTGTCAATTGGTCTGGTGGTGGCCGGCGAATGGCTGTTCGCTGATGTGTTCACCTGGATTACAGACGGTCTTCAAGGGCGCAGTGACATGCCGGCGGCGGCGTTGACCATCTGGCCTGGCAAAACCATGAGCTTCTCGGTGATCGACGCGCCGAACGGCGACGCGGATTTCTTTGGCTACACCTTCTCGAAAGATGCCGCCTATTTCTGGCTGATCTGGGCATTCGTGGCGGTCTGCGTGGTGGTCGCTGCGAACCTTATGAAGACCAGGCACGGTCGGGCAATGATGGCGGTTCGTGATCGTGACCTCTCGGCCGAAATCATCGGTGTGAAGCAGGCATATACGAAAGTGTGGGCATTTGCTCTATGCGGGGGAATGGCGGCGTTGGCCGGTGCCCTGTACAGCTCGTATTTCAGCTTCGTGCAGCCGATATCGTTCAATAACGCATACTCGATTCAGTTTGTGGCGATGATTATCGTGGGCGGGGTAGGCACGCTTCCCGGGTCGGTTCTTGGAGCGATTGCGATTGCGCTCATCGAACGGTTGCTTGAGCGATACGATTGGGTTGTCAGCTGGATCCCTGTCTTGCAAACGGACCCTGCCGGTAGCGGGATGACGCTGCCCCGGTTCATCAAGATCCTGTTCGGAGTGTTGATCATCACGTTCTTGATGTTCTTTCCCCGCGGGCTCAACGGTCTATGGGAGAAGCTCAAGCACTATTTCCGCACCTGGCCGTTTTCCACGTAACGACCGTTCGGTCGAGTCGCCTAACTCGGTTTTCATCGATAGCACACAGTTCGCAGTGAAATGCGGCACAATGTCCACACGCAGTGATCCAACCGCTGTGTTCCACACTTGAGGGGAAATACATTCATGACACGTCCTATTCATCGTTCGTTGACCACGGGTCTCGTGGTCGCCGGTCTTCTGGCGGCTTCGGCTGTCGGCATTGCCGGCACCGCCTTCGCTGCGGCGAAGAAAGGCGCCACCTGTAAGGTTTCAGGCGCCATAGACGGATCGCTGACCTGCACAGCGAAAGGTCGAAAAAAAACCTGGCAACCAACACCGGCCGCTCAACCGGTGGCCACGACGGCCACGACGCCGGGGGCCGCCCCGGCCCCGGCCGGACTTGCCGTTGTGCCCGGTTTTGATGGGAAGACGATCACGTTGGCTCACCTCGGAAACGTCGCGGCCGGCCCATTTGCCGTTGGCGGCAAGGCCCTCACCGCCGGATTTAACGCCTACCTTGACGACTACAATGCGAAGGGTGGAATCGCCGGCAAGTACAAGGTGAACGACGTGTTCGCCGAGACCGAGTACTCAGCCGACATTGCCTCACAGAAGTATGCCGGTCTGAAAGACAAGGCTGTTTTGGTCAGTCAGATTTACGGCACGCCGCTCGTGGCCGCTTTGGCGACCAAGCTCGATCAGGACAATCTGATCGGTTCACCAATTTCCCTCGATGCCCAATGGGCCCGAGACGTGAGCTACCTACCCATCGGTGGCGCATATCAGTATCAGGCGACCAACGCTCTAGACTTTGCCAACACGGTCGGCGGAGGCAAAGGAAAGAAGTACTGCGCAGCAGCCCATACCGGTCCCTACGGCGATGCGGGCATGGACGGCTACAACTTCGCAGTTAAAGCGTTGGGCCTGACGACGGGTCCCGTGGCGCGGTTCGCCGCTACCGAGGCCAACATGGCCGCCGTAGTGAGCCAGTTCAAGGCCGCGGACTGCGGCGTCGTGTTTCTCGCTGAGGCGTCGGCGCAAACCACCGGCATTCTGGTCAACGGCCAGCAAAATGGATACAACCCGCTGCTGGTCGGCCTCGCGCCGTCTTTTGACTCCAAGCAGGTAACGAACGCCACCGAGGCGTTGTACACCAAGCAATACTTTGTCGCTGTTGACGGTCCGCAGTGGGGCGACAGCAGTATCCCGGGCATGGCAGGCATGATCGCTTCGTTGAAGCGGAACGCGCCTCAGTATGTCGGCGACATAAACACGGCGTTCATGTGGGGCTATGTCCAGGCCAAGACCGTGATAGCACTGCTCGAGAAGGCCGTTGCGCTCGGCGATCTCAGCCGACCGGGTATGAAGAAGGCGATGGCGCAGCTTGGCCGGGTTTCACTCGATGGCCTGTATCCGGAATACGACTATCTGGATCCGGCGAAGCGGACCCCGTCCTCGATCTCCAACATCATGAAGGTCGACGCCTCAATTCCCGGTTATCTCGCCTATCAGGTCAAGGGCTACAACGCTGCGGCGAACAAGGACTACAAAAACGCGAAATGGTAGGCGTCGGCCGCGTGGTTGCACCACTGACGACCGATGTTGGTCCGTGACCAACTCGGACTCGTATCCAGAGGTATGCGCCGGTCAGGTCATCGGCTAGTTGCGGCCCACCCGAAAGGGTGGGTCGCTTCGCGTCCGGTGAACGACCCTGCCCCGATAGGCTTCCGTTGTGGTGGGAAAACGGTTTGGGCGGGTTCAACGGGCGGTCAACGCCGCCCTGGTGGGCCTGACGGTCACGGTCGTAATGGCTGGTTGTACCGAAGGGTCCAAGTCGGCATCGTCAACGCCCCGGGCTTCAGCGCCGGAGTCGACCGACGCGGCTTCGGCCGCGTCCGGTGTCGGTGCGCCGCTGGCGAAGATCCGGTGGCACGGGTGTGACGCCGAGTTGCTGACGAAGGCCCCGGACAACCCCGGCGACTCGCTGGACTGCGGTGAGTTGGAGGTGCCGGTTGACTATTCGGCGCCGAAGGGCAAGACGATGTCGATTGCCATGGCCCGGCACCGGGCAACGGCGAAAGACCGCATCGGTTCGCTGCTGATCAACCCCGGAGGGCCCGGTGGCGGGGGTCGGGAGTTTCTGCTGGCCCTGGTCGTCGAAGCACCGAAGGCGTTCGCTCCGGTGATCAACCGGTTCGACATCATCGGGTTCGATCCGCGTGGGGTCGGGGGGTCGGGGCAGATCGTGTGCGTTTCCGACAGGGTGCTCGATGAGATCTACGCGATCGACATCACTCCGGAAACTCCCGAGGAACAAGCAGCGAGCGATGCGCTCGACGACGAATTCGACGCCGGGTGTCTCTCGAAATATGGCCGGGCCGGACTTTTGGCCATAAGCACCGAGAACACGGCCCGCGACATGGATGCCATCCGGCAGTCTGTCGGCGACAAAGGCCTCAGCTTCTTCGGTGTCTCCTATGGAACGTACCTCGGCGCTACGTACGCGTCGCTGTTCCCGAACAACGTGCGGGCCCTCGTCCTCGATGGTGCCTACGACCCCGCCGGGCAGGATCTCGCCACCCAATCGGAGATTTCCTTGAGCGGACGGGAGGATTCCTTCCGGAACTGGGCGTTGTGGTGTGAGACGTCCCCGTTGTGTGCGTTCGGCGAAGGAGGCAACGTCGATGCCCGGTGGCTGGCCCTGCGCACAAGACTCGACAAGACCCCCGCACAGGGAAAGAACGGCCGCAGGGCGAACCAGGGGGTGTTCATGGCCGCAACGGGTATCGCCCTTTACAGTCGTGACTTCGGCTGGATCGCTCTGGGGTCGGCGTTGAAGGCCGCGGAGGCCGGCGATGGGGAACTCATCCTGCAATTGGCCGATTCCGCCTATGGCCGTAACCCCGACGGCACCTTCGACGGTCGCATCCAGGCCGGCGGCATCATCAGTTGCTCGTCGGGTATCTCCCCGCCTCCGGCCGCCGACCCGGGCGACGCGCTGCGCCGCATACGCGCCGCCGGCCCCCATTTCGCCATTGACGTCGACGAGAAGGATCTGACCGACAACGGTTGCGGCAAACTGCCCGAGGGCCCGAAGGCGAAGGGTTTCTCTTACACCGGTTCCGCCCCGATCCTGGTCATCGGCGGCACGAACGATCCGGCGACCCCGTTCGTGTGGGCGACGAAAATGGCGGGGGAACTCGGTGCGAACGCGCGGCTCCTCACCTACGACGGTGAGGGCCACGGAGCGGTTCTCGACTCGACGTGTGCGGCCCGACACGCGGCTTCGTTGCTGGTTGATCTCAAGCCCGTCCCGGCCGGTCAGACGTGCTCGGCCCCGTCCCGCGACCGGGCGCCGACCCCCGCATGGTTCTCCTCGCTACCGCCGGTTCCCGGGGGGAGGGACGACCTCGACCTGACTGAACTGGCTCCCCTCATTGGCTTCGACCTGTCGGCCCAAATCGTGTCTGTGACGCTTTCCGCCGCCAATCCCAGCAAAGGCGCCCGACTCGTCAGCGCGTTCAAAAAGGCCGGTTGGTCGGCGAAGGACGGTGAGACCATGCAGAAGAAGATTGACGGGACCACACGTCGGGTGACCTTCGGCGAGATCGATCTCCAACGGATCCGCGTGAAGGAGCCGATGCTGGGCCCGATGGCGACGCGACTTCTGAAACTGGGGAAATCGATCGTATATGTCGCCGAAGCCCCGAATCCCGCAACGTGACCGTACATACCGTGGATCGAGGGCAACATCGCCGATCGGGCGGTCTGGTTTCCGACGGCCGACCTGAGCCTTTTTTTTGGCGTTGCGAGGAGTTTTCGGCGGCAGCGGCCCTTGAACTCGACCGCGCGGTCAAGTAGAGCATAAGGTGTACCACCGTGACTGACGTCGTTCAACCATTGCGGGTCGTACCCGACGATGCCGGACACCTTGTGCCACCCGCCTCGCCGGTGGAACTGATCGGTCGGCGGGCCCGGGCGGCAAAACGCGTGCTCTCACTGGCCGGCACCGAGATGAAGAACGCGGCCCTGCGAGCCGCCGCCGATCGGCTCACGCTCCATGCGGCCTCGATTCTCGCCGCCAACGGTATCGACGTCGCCCGGGCGGAAGCCGCCCGCATAGGTCCGACCGTGATCGACCGCCTCCGCCTCACCGACGCGCGGATCGAAGCTATGGCCAACGGTCTACGGAGCGTAGCGTCGCTTCCGGATCCCGTCGGTGAAGTCGTCGAAGGTTGGCAGCAGCCCAACGGCATCCGCATCCGAAAGGTGCGGGTTCCGCTCGGCGTGGTCGGCATCATCTACGAAAACCGTCCCAACGTTACGAGCGACGCGTTCGGCCTGTGCATCAAATCGGGCAACGTTGCATTTCTGCGCGGCAGCTCGGGCGCAATTTCGTCAAACATCGCGATCGCCCAGGCCCTGCGTGAAGGCCTCATCGAGGCCGGACTCCCCGCCGACGGACTTGTCCTGGTGGAAGACACCAGCTACGAAGCGGCCGCCGAGTTCATGCGCCTCCGGGGCACGATCGACGTACTGATTCCGCGGGGCGGGCCATCGCTGATTCAGAGCATCATTACGACGGCGACCGTGCCCTATGTGATCGATGGCGACGGCAACTGCCATCTCTACGTCGACGCCGGCGCCGACCTCCAGATGGCGCTCGGAATCCTCGTCAACGGGAAGATGCAGCGCCCGTCGGTCTGCAATGCCCTTGAGTCTCTCCTGGTCCACGTAGCCGTGGCCCCGACGTTCCTCCCCATGGCCGCCGAATCGCTCGTTGGCGTGGATCTGGTCGGTGATCAACTGGCCCGGCAGATTACGGGCAACGACCGCATGGCACCGGCGACGCCCGACGACTTCGCCCGCGAGTTTCTCGCGATGAAGCTGAGTGTTGCGGTGGTCGACTCCATCGACGACGCGATCGACCACATCCACCGAAACGGCACCGGTCACACCGAGGTCATAGTCACGAACAACTTGGCGAACGCCCAACGTTTTCAATCCGAGGTCGATGCCGCTGTGGTCATGGTCAACGCCTCGTCGCGTTTCACCGACGGCGAAATGTTCGGGTTCGGTGCCGAAATCGGCATCAGTACCCAAAAGCTGCACGCCCGGGGTCCCATGGGGCTGCGGGAACTCACCACCACCAAGTACCTCGTCGATGGCGAGGGGCAGATCCGGTCCTGACTCCGTACGGAGCGGGAACACCAAAGCTGTGAAAGCAGTTTCGACAATGAAAGGCAGGGCCGGGCGTGAGCGCTCGTTTTGAATCTGTAGCAGAAGTCCGTCAGTCGCTGAAAGACGTGAACTATCTCGCCGACGACGGCATCGCCGGCGTCGTTTTTCTCGCTGACCGCCTGGAGAAGCCGGTGCTCGTCGAGGGTCCGGCCGGCACCGGTAAAACCGAGTTGGCCAAGTCAGTGGCCAAAATGCTCGGGGCCAGGCTCATTCGCCTGCAGTGTTACGAAGGGCTCGACGAGTCCAAGGCACTCTACGAGTGGAACTACAAGAAGCAGCTGCTTCGGATCCAGGCCCAACGGGTCACCGAAGGCGAAGGAGGCAAGTGGGACGACATCGAAGACGACATCTTCTCCGAAGAGTTCCTCCTGACGCGTCCGTTGCTCGAAGCGATCCGCGCCACCGACCCGGTCGTTCTCCTGATCGACGAAGTGGACCGCGTCGAAGTGGAGACCGAAGCGCTGCTCCTCGAAATTCTGTCCGACTACCAGGTCTCGATTCCGGAACTCGGAACGGTTGTCGCAACGCAGATCCCGCTGGTGTTCCTTACGTCCAACAACACACGCGAGCTGTCCGAGGCACTGAAACGTCGTTGCCTGTTCCTGCACGTTGACTACCCGCAGATGGATCGCGAGAAGGAAATCGTCCTCACCCGCGTCGCCGGGCTCAAGGAGAATCTCGCCGATCAGATCGTTCGCATCGTGCGCTCCGTCCGACAGCTCGAACTGAAGAAATCTCCGTCGGTTTCCGAGACGCTCGACTGGGCCCGCACCCTGGTGCTGCTCGGTAAGGAGTCGATCGACGAGCAGACCTACAAAGAGACGCTCCACATTCTTCTCAAGTACCAGACCGACATTGCCAAAGCAGCCAAGGAATTTTCCGAGAAGTAAGGCTGCTTACGATCCTTTCCGTAAGCGAAGAAAGTATGTGCGCATATGCTTGATCTATTGAGCGGTTTCATCGTGGAACTCCGCAACGCGGGGCTCCCGGTTTCACTGACCGAGAACCTCGATGCCATGGAAGCCGTAAAGGTCATTCCGGTTGAGGACCGCGACGCGTTCAAATACGCGCTCGCCTGCACGTTGGTCAAGAACAACGCGCACTGGAAGGCGTTTGAGACCGTCTTCGAGGTGTACTTCTCGCTCCGCGGATCGCAGTATTCGATCAACGAAGACGGCGAGATCCAAGGCGACGCTGACGAGAACATGCCCGGCCAGCCCGGTGAGCAACAGGGCGGTGGAGGAATGGAAGGTCTGACTCCGGAGGAGTTGGCCAAGATGCTCTACAACGCGCTGCTCAACGCGGATCAGATGATGATGAGGGCGATCGCAAAAGCGGCCGTGACGCGCTTCAGCGGTATGGAGCCGGGGCGTCCGGTCGGAGGCACGTACTACCTCTACCGCACACTTCGGAATCTCGATCTCGACGGCATGCTCGAACGGCTTATGGAGGCTTCCAAGCAGCAGGCCGGCGGAGAGCTCACCCCCCTCGAAGAGAAGCTCGAAAAGGATGAATACGAAAGTCGCATCAACCAGATGCGACAGGAAATCGAAGCCGAAATCCGCCGTCGTCTGGTGGCTGACCGCGGCGCGGAGGCCATGGCCAAGACGCTGCGCAAACCGCTACCCGAAGACGTCGACTTCATGCACGCCACGCGTGACGAAATGGCATCGCTTCGCAAGGCCATCTACCCGCTGACGCGCAAACTCGCGGTTCGGCTGGCCCGCAAGCGTCGCCATGGTCGTAAGGGTCCATTGGATTTCCGGCGCACGGTCCGCGCCTCGTTGAGCTACGGCGGTGTTCCCGCCGACCCGAAGTTCAAGTACCCGAGGCCGGCCAAGCCGGAGATCTTCGTGATCGCAGACATCTCGGGTTCGGTCGCGGCCTTTGCCCGTTTCACCCTGCAACTCGTCTACGCGATCTCCGGCCAGTTCTCCAAGGTCCGCAGCTTCGTCTTCATCGACGGACTCGACGAGGTGACCCGGTTCTTCGAAGGCATTGAAGACATCACCGAAGCCGTCCACCGGGTCAACACCGAGGCCGACGTGATCTGGGTCGACGGGCACTCCGACTACGGTCACGCGTTCGAGGTGTTCTGGGAGAAATACGGTAAGGACATCTCTCCGAAGACAACGGTGATTCTGCTCGGCGACGCCCGCAACAACTACCACGCGAGTCAGGCATGGGTCGTCAAGGAGATCAGCCGCAAGGCGCGTCACGTCTACTGGCTCAACCCGGAACCGAAGAGCTATTGGAACACCGGCGACTCGATTCTCAGCGAATACTCGGCCCACGCGGACGGCACGTTCGAATGCCGCAATCTGCGACAGCTGGAGCGCTTCGTGGAACAGCTCGCCTGATCCTGGCCCAGACGATCTGCGTGCCCGGGCCGTTTCGATGACGCATCGCGGCCACAGACCGCGGATGCGACGCGGTCATACGTGCATATGTATGTATGATACGTACGTGCCGAACAAGACAATCAGTGTTCCCGCCGACGTCGTGCCGATCATCGACACCCTCGGTGTTCCGTTCTCCACCTGGGTTGCTGATCAGCTTCGACATCACGCTGCCACACACTCGGGAGTGGGCCTCGCCCAGCAATTGCTGACCGACGCAGAGCTAGCGGGGATCAAACCTCCGACCGCGGCGGAGTCGTTGAAAGCGATGGAGCGGATGGAGCGTTCCGCACCATGGTAGCGAGAGGCTCGGTGTACTGGATTGAGCTCGACAAACGCAGACCGTGTGTGGTGGTGTCCTCCGAGGAGGTGCTCGGCGTGAGTGTCTGGCAGACCCACGTCGTGCCCGTCACCTCGAACGTCGCCCGAGCGGGTATCGCCGGCAATGTCTTGCTTCCCGCGAGAGCGAGCGGGCTGCCAAAGGACTCAGTGGCGGTTCCCCTCGGTCTCGAACTGATTGACCGATCACTCCTCGGTGAACAAGCCGGCCGTCTGCCCAGGGTCCTGGTTGACGACATCGACGAGGGACTCCGGGCCATTCTCGGGATCTGAGACCGATCCGCTACGCCTTTACGAAGCCCGGTAGGCCTTCACACAGTGGAAGCAGGTGATGCTCGGGATCACCACGCCGAGGACACCGCGCCCTCCGGTGGACGCAACGCTGGCCACATTGGAGAACGCAAGCAGCCCGGTGAGCCCTACGCTCACGCCGAATATCATTTTCGCTCGCTCGCCCACGGCCAGTTTCGCAAGAACCAGAAAAACGGCGGCCACGGTCAACGTGATCAAACCACCCACACGACGGGTTCCCGCGTCGGTGACCCCGGCGGCGCCCGAGAGCGCGAGTATCAACACGCCACCGACCACCGACACATAGCCGAGGCCGCGCATCCAGAGACGGGCGCGGGTCTGACGGAGATCCCGGTCAGCACTTGGCAGATTCATGAAGCATCGCGAGCGGCCTGAAGAGCGGCCGCTGCATCTCGGATATGGCCGGCCGCTTCCCGTACGAGCAGGTCGACGACGAGACGTGCGGGGACCTCTTTCCCGTCAACGAGGATCTTCCGGTCAAGGGCTTCACGCGAGCGGGCGGCAATGGCTTGAACGGCTCGATCGACGCTGCTCGAAAGTTCGGCGGTAACGTCTTCAACGACCGTTGTCGGGCCGGCTTCGAAATCTTCGCCGCGGGGTCCAGCAAGATCGATGGTCGGGCGGACGGTAAGGGAAAGCTCGAGGACGGCCGTCGCGAGTGTCTTTACGAGATGCGTCGCATAGCGGGTCCATCCGAGCGCGCTGCGCTCGCCGTCGCCGACTGTCCGTACGAGTCGGTCCCACGCATCATCGCCGACCGGGCCGCTGACAACCTCACGGTAACGCCTGGGTAAGGACCGCAGAGTCACCGTCGCATCGCTGATCGACATGGTTTCCATTGGCCGAGACTACCCCGCTCGGCCCGCCTGCCGACTCCGGTCGGATGGAGGGGTCGGTCGGATGGCCGGGCCGGCCCGCTACCGGATGCCGTTCGGAAGCCTGGCCGGGTCCCAGTTGAGCTCCGACACGGCGACGGAGCAGGCGAAGCGGTCGGTCATGCCGGCGACGTAGGTCACGGCGGCGTGCAGCGCACCGTTGCTTCCGCCGGTCGGGGTGGCTCCCGGAGTCCACGTGGCCGGAAGAAGTGCCGGACGGTCGGCGTAGTGCTCCACGAGGGCACGAAGCATCGAGATCACCGAACCGGCCTGGGCCTGCGAAGCCGGACGCAGGTAGATTCGCTCGTAGTTCCACGTTCGGAACGCGGCGAGTGCTTCGGCCGTTCGTTCGACCATGCCGACCCGCCCGGTACTGGCGACGGCCTGGACCACCCCGACGATGAACGCGTTGAGTTGGCTCGAACGCGTGGTGCCGCAGACATCTCGAACGAGCGGAGGCAGATCGTCGGCAACGACGAGTCCGGCCGCCACCGCGTCTTCGAAGTCGTGGCAAACATACGCAATTCGGTCGGCCCAGCTCACCACTTCGCCTTCGGTAGTCGACGGAGCCGGTCGGGACCAACTGTGGTTGCGGACCCCATCAAGGGTCTCGGCACAGAGGTTCAGC
>JANMZO010000440.1:0-4714 GCA_031383405.1 Acidimicrobiia bacterium
CAGCGACCGGCTCGCCGGTCTGGGCGGCGACAAGTGGGCGGTTCACCTCGCGGGTCGCAAACGGGCCTCGAGCGGCGAGGACCTCATCTTCCTCTCCATTGGTGAACCCGACCTCCCGCCCCCGGCTGCTGTGCTCGACACGGCCGTGAACGCCTTACGTTCCGGTCGCACCAAGTACACAACCGGTCAGGGTGATGCCGGTGCACTGAGCGCCATCGCCGCCCACTACACGAGAAGATCCGGGTCGTTGGTCCATCCATCGCAGATCGTCTACACCTCAGGTACCCAGAACGCCTTGGCGACGGTGATGTCAACCCTGGTCGAAACCGGCGACGAAGTCCTCGTACCCGACCCGTACTACGCGACGTACGAAGGGGTGGTCGCCGCCACCGGTGCCACGTTCGTTCCGGTGAGTACCCTTCCGGCCGACGGATTCCATCTCACACCGGCGGCGCTCGAAGCTTCCCTTACCGAGCGTTCACGGGTTCTGCTGTTGAACACCCCGAGCAACCCGACCGGAGCTGTCCTTTCCGCAGCGGAGATCGATGCGATCGGCGAGGTGTGCATCCGACATGATCTTTGGATCGTGTGTGATGAGGTGTATGCCGACATGACCTTCGACGCGCCGTTCGCGTCGCCGTTCGACCGACCGCAGTTGCGCGACCGCTCTGTTTCCGTTGCCTCGATCTCCAAGTCCCACGCACTCCCGGGTTTTCGGGCGGGATGGGCGGCCGGGCCCGTCGAACTGGCCACCCGGCTCACCTGCGTCGTCGAAACCATGTTGTTCGGAAGCCAGCCGTTTCTGGCCGATGCCGTCGTCACCGCACTCTCGGTTCGTCATCCTGAAGTCGACCGGCTGGCCGCCGAGTTCCACCTTCGTGCCGAAACATTGGTACGTGCACTTAGTGATTGCACGGCCGTCGGTGCCCGCATGCCGGAAGGGGGGATGTTCGGCCTCCTCGATATACGCGGCACAGGCCTGTCGGGCGAGGAGTTCGCCTGGCGACTGCTCGACGAGAAGAACGTTGTCGTGATGCCCGGCGAGAGTTTCGGAGCCGGAGGGGCCGGACACGTTCGAATCGCGCTCACGGTCGACTGCGGCACCATCGAGGAGGCCTGCCGTCGCATCGCCGAACTCGCAATGTCACTGAAGACCTGAGATGACCCGCCCACATGTGATTGTTATCGGGGCCGGGTTCGGTGGACTGCGCGTCGTGAAGGGACTCCGTGATGCACCGGTGGACCTTACGATCATCGACTCCAACAACTTCCATACCTTTCAGCCGTTGCTCTATCAGGTCGCAACGGCAGGCCTCGACGCGGACGACATCTGTTTCCCGGTCCGCGGGATTGTCAGACGCAGCCGCAACGCCCGGTTTGTCCTGGGCACGGTCACCTCAATCGACCTGGCCGGGAAGCAGCTGACCGTCGACGAGTCTCATATGCTCACATATGACTATCTCGTCATCGCAGCCGGCACGGTGTCCGCGTCATTCGGTATCGATGGAGTGGATGACCACACATTCCCGTTGAAGTCGCTCGACCACGCGCTGGCGCTACGAAATCATCTCCTTCGGCGGTTCGAACTCGCAAGTTCAAACATCGAAGCGCGACGGAGTGAGAAGACAGCCGCGCCTGTCCCTTCTCCTGATCTCGGGATTGTCGTGGTCGGAGGAGGGCCGACCGGAGTCGAGATGGCGGGAGGATTACGGGAACTGGTGGATCGTGTCCTTATCAAGGACTTCCCCGAACTCGACATCGCCCGACTACCGATCACACTCATCGAAGCAGCCGACCGGGTCCTCGGTCCGTTCCATCCTTCGCTGTCCGCGCGGGCCGGGTCGACACTGCAACGCCGGGGCATCCAACTCAAGCTCGGTGTCGGTGTCGACCATGTGGAAGGCGGTGCTGTCGTGTTGACTGGTGGCGAGCGCATCCACGCGGGAACCATCGTGTGGGCCGCCGGTGTAACCGCGAGTCCCCTGGCCAGACTGCTCGGAACTGAACTCGGCCCGGGAGGACGAATTGCGGTCGGGCCTGATCTTGCGCTCCCACATCACCCCGAAGTGTTCGCTATCGGTGACATCGCCAGTTCCCCCACGACGACTGGAGTTCCGCTGCCTCAGGTGGCACAACCGGCGATCCAAGGCGGCTGGCACGTCGCGGCACAGATCCGTGCTCGGCTTGAAGGGCGCACCATAGAACCGTTCCGGTACGTCGACAAGGGCTCAATGGCCACGATCGGCCGAAACCAGGCTGTCGCCGAATTGTCGAACGGTTGGAAGGCTTACGGCTTCGTTGGTTGGCTGCTGTGGCTCGGTTTGCACATCGTCTATCTCATGGGCTTTCGCAATCGGGCCAATGTGCTCCTCAACTGGGGTTGGAACTACCTGACCTACGACCGGGGATCCCGCCTCATCCTCAAGCGTCGGTAGCGGGTTCGACGACTCCTTCGCGCTCTCATGGGACCCGCTGTCACCAGCTCAGACGACTACAGCCGGCGGGCCAACAAGCGCCGGGGCGAGCGCTCACGATCAGCGAACGACGCGATGTCGGCAAGAATCACCCTCTCGCCTTCGGGCCCGTCGAAGAACTTTTCACGGAGGTCGTCGATCGAATCGAACTCACACAACGCGAAGCCACGGTAGGCCGGCCCGTCAGTCCTTTGCACCACGCTCAATTGTGTGTATTGCGACATGCCCACGTGGTGCTTCAGCGCCAGCGGCGCGTGAACATCACGCCAGTGCATGTCGGCATCGTCCGGGGTCAATGACGGACTGTTGACCATCGCATTGATCTGAATTACACCGGACGCCGGATGAACCCCATCCGGCCGAACTTTCATCGGACGAACGCAAACCACGTAGCGACCGATGGAGGCAGCCGGGTCGAGAAGACCGGGACGGTCAGTGACTGCCCGCACCAGACTCCGAAACGGCAGCGATCGCGCCTCGGGTCGGTCATCGACATACGCGATGCCCCCCACCGCACGCGCGACCTCGCGGGCCGCATCCGGGTTATCACCAAGAACAACAAACTCAAGTGTGCGATCCAACATCGAAGACCTCCGGGCTGCGTAGGGCGCAAAGCGAGACCCTACCCAGCTTCAACGCTTCACGCCACAGTCATCGTGGACACGCCCGGTTTCGGAGTTACGGTCGACTCTTGCGGATCACGGTTCCGTCGTGGTCGAAGGCCCTCGGCGGAGATGCCGTCAGGGGTTGCCGGCCGAGGCCAGCGCCGACAGAACTTCCATCGTGGCACTCGCGGCTGTTCCAGACGATTTCGGGATCACGGCGGCAAAGTCGGTTACTCCGATGTCAGCGAACGCCTGCAGACCGGCCTTGATCGCATCGGCATTGCCGATCACCGCAACATCGGCCGGCAAACCCGCGCCGCCGCGATCGAGCGTGGCGCGGTACGACGGGATCTGTCCGTACATCTTGAACTCTTCGTTGATCAAGCCCCGTGCGGCGTCCAGGTCATCGGACAACAGCACCGGCACCATGGCGACGAATCGAGGTGCGACACCGCCCGCTTCTGCGGCCGCGGTGCTCATGATCGGTATCGCGACATCTCGGAGGTAGTCGATGCCGCCCATCCAGGTGATCGTGCCGTCGGCCAGCCGGCCACACAGACGCAGCATGGCCGGACCAAGAGCCGCGACGAGCACTGGAGGCTTCCGTGCGCCGCCCACAGACACCTGAGCGTTCACGCGGTACTCGTCGCCGCGGTACTTCACGGTCTCGCCGGTGAGAAGACCGCCGAGGATTGTCAGATAATCGCGGGTGTGCGGAATCGGCCGCGAATAGTCGAGGCCGAGACTGTTCTCGATCATGAACCGGTGACTGAGCCCGATGCCCAGGGCAAGGCGGTTGTCCGTGGCATCTTGGGCGGTGAGTGCCTGCGCCGCCAAGACCGTTGGATGCCTGGGGTAGGTCGGCACCACTGCGGTTCCGAGTTCGATGCGGTTCGTGTCACGACCGGCGAGCGCGAGGGCCATGAGCGCATCGACGGTACCGACCTGAGGCAGCCAGACGGACGCGAATCCGGCGGCTTCGGCCGCGACGGCACGTTCTATGAGCAACTTCGTCCCTGCGGGATCGCCGGGCATCGAGAGCATTGTTCCAATTCGCATGTGCACGTAATTCTTTCGCTTAGGGGTCGGTGCTGACAACACCACCGGGTGCAGCGACTATGGGCGCTTACCAGGTGGAGGCGGTGCACCGGTCGAGGGAGAACTTGGAGGCGCGGACCGTTCGGCCGCGTCCTTCAGACCATCGATCACGCGTTGCATGTTCGCGCGATGTTCTCCGATGCGCCGACGAAGGATCGCCGGCTCCTTGTCGGGGAGGTTGGCTATAGCAGCGCTGATCCCGGACGGACCGGGTCCGAGAATCACGGAGAACCGGAGCCGGGTCGCTACCGCAATGCCGGCCAACTCGAACCGCCAACGGGCACCGGGATTGTCTGCATCGGATGTTACCCAGCCGAACTCGCGACCGTCGACGAACCGGTGCACAAAGCACGGCACTTCCCACGAACCGATCGCCGGGTGCGTATTGCTACCGACGAAGCTCGCACCGAGTGCCGGACCATTGGACCCTTCCGCCCAGCGCGCACCGGTGAACTCATTGCTGAAGGCGGCCGGAAAACTGATGTCGGTTACGAACGGCCATACCGCCGCAGGCAGGGCCTTGATATCAATCTCAAC
>JANMZO010000029.1:0-41993 GCA_031383405.1 Acidimicrobiia bacterium
GCCCTCAGCCGCAGCTTCTGCCTCATGATGGGAGGCGACATCACCGTAACGTCGACCACCGGACACGGTTCGACGTTCACCGTCACCATGCCGGTCACGGTCGTCGAGATCGGCGAACCCGCAGAGTGAGCCGAAATCTCGCACGCACCGCCGCCCCCGCCGCCCCCGGCGCCACTCGGATCGACGATTGTTGCCACCATGCCGGTTCGTGGTCACCGTGCCGCACGCTGGCAACGAAGTGGCACGCTGACAACGATCGTGAAGCGGGACGGTCGTGAACAACTCCGACCTGGCTGCGCAGCTTTCGGCGGCGCTGGCCCGTGAGGCTTCGCTCCGGGCCGACCTGAAAGCGGTGCTCGACCAGCAGACCGCAACGGCGAGGATAATGCGCGTCATCAGCTCGTCGCCGGGTGACATCGAACGGTCACTTTCGGAGATCGGACTCGCGGCTGAGCGCCTGTGCGGCGCGGATGGATCAGCGGTGGCGTTCGAGACCGACGGCGAGTGGTCGATGTGGTCCAGCCAACGAGGGTTGCAGGACGACTTCGCAGAAAACGATCAGTGGCGAGGCATGATCGGGGCCGCTTACCGACGGAACGACCCGGTTCTCTACAGCGGAACCGTAGACGCTTTGCAGGCCGAGTATCCGGTGAACGCCGAGTACGCGCGGGCTGAAGGTCTTTCGGACTACGCAGGTGTGGCCGTCCCGCTCCGGGGATCCACCGGCGCGATCGGGGCAATCTTCCTCCGCCGAAACGACCAGCGGCCCTTCGACGCCGGAAGTGTCGAGCTGTTGAGGGGATTCGCCGACCAGGCCGTCGTCGCAGTGCAGAACGGACACCTCTTCAACGGGCTGGAGAAGAGCAACCGCGAAGTCAGTGCCGCGTTGGAGCAGCAAACCGCGGTGGCCGCGGTGCTTCAGACCATCAGCCGCTCCGCTTTCGATCTCGACATCGTGCTGCGGGAGCTCACCGAGGAGGTCCACCGCATGCTCGGTGCCAACATCTCCACAATCTCGCTTCTACGGGATGGAGAGTTCACACAGATAACGGAGTGTCCCGTCGATGCCGGCGTCTCCTTCCATGGCTCATCGTTGCTCGCGGACCTCGTCCGGGCCGGACGACCCTGGTTCGGTATGAACCGGGGAGGCGTCGAAGCGAACACCCAGGCGAATTTCGACCGGTTCGGACCGCACGCCGTCGCAATCCTTCCGCTCCTCACTTCCTCCGGACCCGTTGGCCTGTTGACCGTCAGTCACCTCGGTGAGCGCCGGCTCACCGACTCGGAGAAGCAGCTGCTTCAGACCTTCGCCGATCAAGCCGTGATCGCCATCGAGAACGCCCGGTTGTTCTCCGAGTTGCAGGCGAAGACGGAGGAGTTGGAGGTGGCGTCGCGGCACAAGTCGGAGTTTTTGGCGAACATGTCGCACGAGTTGCGTACGCCGCTCAACGCGATCATCGGTTATGCGGAGTTGTTGGAGGAGGAATGTGCGGACCTGGGCACGGAGCAGTATCTGCCTGACCTGAAGAAAATCCAGTCGGCGGGGAAGCATCTGCTCACGTTGATCGGCGGGATTCTCGATCTGGCGAAGGTGGAGTCGGGGCGGATGACGATGTTCCTTGAGACGTTCCAGGTGCGTGAGCTTGTGGATGAGGTGGAGTCGATCGTGCGGCCGATGGTGGAGAAGAACCGCAACACGTTCGCCGTGGAGTGTTCCGACCGGATCGGCACGATGCATGCCGATGTCGTGAAGACGAAACAGGTGTTGTTCAACCTGTTGTCGAACGCAGCGAAGTTCACCGAAGACGGAACCATTTCGTTGGACGTGCAATGCGTCGGAAGCGACGCTGGCGGCACGATCTCTTTCGCTGTTTCCGACAGCGGTATCGGCCTCACCGATGATCAGACAGGCAGGCTCTTCGAGGCGTTCGCCCAAGCCGACGTCTCGACCAGCCGAAAGTACGGTGGTACCGGCCTTGGCCTCGCGTTGAGTCGGCAGTTCTGTCTGATGATGGGCGGCGACATCGAAGTGACGTCGGAGCCCGGCAAGGGCTCGGTGTTCACGGTTACGCTCCCGCTCGTGGTGGCCGAGGAGAGGTCGCAACTCTGAACCGTTCACCGCCTGGATAGGTCGCATCAATCGAGATCGAGCGTCGTTGCCGGAACAGTTGCAACCAGGGTGTCGAAGTCGTCTACGAAGCGCCGTCGCTCACCCGGTAACAACCGGGCTTGCGGGCGACACAAGTTCCAGGCCGTCGAGCCGGCCGGCCGAGCGCCAGTCGTCGAGGAGTTCGTGGAAGGTGTTGATGCCCGGCGTGTAGGCGCCGAGAAACGCGTTGCCGCTCATGGGATGACCTTCATTGTTGTAGTAGCCGGGCGTGCACGCTTGCAGGAACTCAACTCCACCTGAACGAAAACTCCGTATGAGCTCAACCCAGTCGTTTTGACCCTGCTGACTCGGCTCAACCGTGGTCGCTCGGCGTCGTATCGTTTCGGCCACGATGTAGGAGATGTGGCGTGCTTGCTCATCGAACATCGAGGTCATGTTCACGCTGAATGCGTTCTGCGACACCCCGATGTAGAACCAGTTCGGAAACTCGCGGGTCATGAATCCGTGAAGGGTCTTCTGACCGTCGGACCAATGATCGAAGATCGAGAGACCATTGCGCCCGTTGATATCGAATCCGACTCGCCGTTCGAATTCCGTGAAGGTTGCGAAACCCGACGCAAAGACGATGCAGTCGACCTCGTATTCACGGCCGTTTGCCACGACACCGCGTTCGGTGATGCGCTCCACGCCTTTGCTGTCGGCGACATCAACGAGGGTGACGTTTTCACGGTTGAAGCATTCGAGGAACTCGTCGTTGAACGTGGGACGCTTGCACATCACGCGGTAGTAGGGCTTCAGGGCATCGGCCGTGGTTGGATCGACAACGGTTTGATCGACACGCGAACGAATCTCTTCCATCTTGGCAAAATCGCTCAGCTCCACGGCGCGGTCGCGCTCCTCCTTGGTGCGCGGTCGGTTCGCCCCTTTCGGCGACGAGATCGATCGGAAGATATCCGTCCAGCCATCGTCTATGAGGTCGACCTCGACGGGTCGGCCGGAGGCTATGTCGTTGAAATTGTCGCGGCGATGCTTCTGCCAACCTGGCTCGAGCGTGGACCACCAGGTGGCGTCGGTCGGATGGTTTCGACGCCAGTCAACAGTGGATGGTGTTCGCTGGAACACGTAGAGATGTTCTGCGTACTGAGCAACGCGGGGGACACACTGCACGCCGGTTGCGCCAGTTCCGACTATTGCGACTTTCTTGTCTTGCAGGTTGACGAGTCCGCCGGTGGTGTCGCCACCCGTGTAGCGATAGTCCCAGCGGCTTGTGTGAAACGAATGCCCCTTGAAGTCGCCGATACCCGGAATGCCGGGCAGCTTCGCGGTCGTCATCGGACCGATAGCCATCACGACGAATCGTGCCTTGAAGTCATCACCGTGATTGGTACTGATGTGCCAACGGTGGATCGCGTCGTCCCAGTCGAGCGAGCGCACGCGCGTCTGGAAATGCGTCTTGTCGTACAGACCGTAGTGGTGGCCAATGCGTTGGGTGTGCTCAAAGATCTCGGTTACGTATGCGTACTTTTCTTTCGGCATGTAGTTGAGTTCTTCGAGCAGCGGGAGGTACAGGTATGCCTCGGTGTCGCACTGCGCTCCGGGGTAGCGATTCCAGTACCAGGTTCCCCCGAAGTCGCCGCCGGCTTCGATGATGCGAAACGACGTGACGCCTTGTTCGGTCAGCCGTGCTGCAGCGAGGAGGCCGCTGAAGCCCCCGCCAATTATGGCGACGTCAATTTCGTCGCCGATGGCTGTGCGGTGAAATCCGGGCTCGACATAAGGATCTTCGTCCTTGAATTTCGCGAACTCGCCGTTCAGCTCGACGTATTGGTTTGACCCGTCGTCACGAACACGTCGATCACGTTCCAGGCGGTAGCGCTCGCGAAGCGTGTCCGGGTCGAAACCAAGTGGGTCGGTGTTGCTGGTATTCATCGAATCCTCCGAGACACCACCGTAGGAGAGAACGAGGCGGCTCTGCGAGTCGGCGGCCATTCACTCATGGTTCGCAGACTACGGTCTCCTTTCGGGTCGAGTACACATTGACCGGTCGGAAAGGTTCGATGGGTCTGGCACTGCCATCGACCATTTATCAATTCAGATTGATTCGATGCAAGCGGTTAATTTCCTGACACACGACGGTCGTAGCCCTCCCAATAGGGCTCACGTAGGACTTTGCGTTGGATCTTCCCGACGGGGCTTTTCGGCAACGGCTCCGTGGTGAACACGACGGATGACGGCTTCTTGTACGAACCCAGTCGATCGGCGCACATCGAGATCAGGTCCGCTTCCACCACCGTGGCCGTGTCGATCACATAGACGTGGGCCACCGGCGTCTCGCCCCAGCGTTCGTCGGGTACCCCGAACACGGCGGCTTCGATCACCGCCGGATGATCGGTGAGCACCGTTTCCAATTCGGCCGGCCAAATGTTGAACCCCCCGGAAATGATCATGTCATCGGCACGGTCGAGAACGTACAGGTAGCCGTTCGCGTCGATGCGCCCGATGTCGCCGGTTTTCACCCAGCCGTTCACTACCCGCGTGGCGCTCAGCTGTGGGTCGTCCCAGAATCCGCGCATCTGCCCTTCGACCTTGACCACGATTTCGCCTTCCGCACCGAGTGGCTGGGCGTGGTTTTCCTCGTCCCAAATTTCCAACTCCGCGAACGGCATGACGCGTCCCGCTGCCCGAAGCGGATTTGATCCGTCGATCTTCGCGAACCACTCCCCTGGCCCCATGAAGGCGATCGGCAATGCCTCGGTCTGTCCGAAGCCCTGGAACAGGCTGTCGCCGAAGACCCGGTGTGCGAGAAGCGCCGTGTCGTCGGTGATCGGTGCGCCACCAATGATCAGCGCACGTAGCGAATCCCAGTCATGCTCGCCCACGTCGGGGTGACGGACGAGGGCATTGAGAATTGTCGGCACAAGGAACATGTGACTCATGTGATGTTCCGCCATCATTGAGAGAACCTTCGCAGGCTCGAACGCGCCGAAGAGGAGATTCGCCGCGCCGTGCAACCAGCCGGGAATGAACAGGTAACCGGATCCATGAGAAATCGGGCCGGCATGCCCGACGACGGAATGCGTCTCGACCCGCGCCACGGGGTACATCCAGTTGCGACAGACCAGTAGCCAGTCCTTGTGCGTGTAGCCAACACCTTTCGGGCGACCCGTGGTGCCTCCGGAGTGACGGATCACGTACCAATCGTCTTCGTGAATCAAAACGTCGGGATCGTTCGCAGGATGCGAGGCCAGCCAAGTTTCGTAGTCTGCGCCACGAATGACCGTTGGCAGCGAAAGATTGGCGACTGAATCCGCGTATGCGGAATCAGTCATGAGCACTCGACAGTCCGTGTGCTCAACCATGTGGGCATGTGCCTCGGGTGAGTTCCGTGGATAAAGAGGGACCCGCACAGCACCTGCGATCGCGCAGCCGATGAAGAAGTCGGCGGCCGCAAGATTGTTGTCTTCGAGACCGGCGACCCGATCGCCGGGCTTCACACCCATCGAAATCAGCCCGTTCGCCAGACGACACCCGCGCTCCCAGGACTCGGCAAAGCTGAGTCGACGATCCTCCGTGATGATCGCCGGTCGGTCCCGGTTGAACTCCATTGCGCGTCGCATCTGCGTTCGAACATCCACGTGTCGTGACCTTTCCAAGTTTTTCCCAACGTACCTCGCTCGCCGCAGCGACGTACGCCGAGAGCGACCCGTTGCAGCGTGCACCTCCCACACTCGGGCTTTCGTTCCTGAATCGTCCCCAGGCTCGAAAGCCTAGGGCCGACCGATGGCGACCAGCAACGTTAGGGGCGTCACCGACGAGCAGCGGGAGAAGCTCTTCGAAGCGTTCTCCCAGGCCGACCCCTCGACCACCCGTACCTACGGCCTACCGACGGCGGCACCGACTTCTATGCGAAGATGCACGATGTTGGCCATCAGAGTGCGATGACGTTGAGTCCTCGCAGGGATGCCCACGATGCGGCGACGGGGTCGGTCGTGACGAAGTGGTCGACGCCGGTCAACTCGGCAGCAGCCACATGCACCGCTACCTGTGCCGGGGCGCCGAGCCAGGCGAGATCGATTGCAGCCGCGTGCATCTCCGGGTTGAACGTGATCAGTGAGAGCGAATTGAGCGCCCAGATCCACGCCACGCGATCACGTTGCCGACCGATTGCCGACGGTACCTCGATTTCCGACAGTTGATGCGTGCACGCAGCGTCGAAGGCCGCCCACACGGCAGCAGCGCGATCGCCGGCCAGACCGGGCGACAGGATCGCGATCAGGGCGTGGCCGTCGAGGTAGCCAACCGTCACGCCTTGACATCCCGCGACGCTTCACCCCATGAAGCCAGGCTGCGCTCTCTGATCGCGCTCGGCTCCTTGGGCGAGGTCGGCGGGTGGATTACACCCTCGGCGACGAGGCTTGCGTAGCGGGTTGGTTTTTCGACGGGAACCATGCGACAAAGCGGAATGCCAGCTTCGGTGACAACGACCTCTTCACCGTCGCGCACATGTTGGAGCGCGGGCCCGGGGGTTCGGCGAAGTTCGGTGAGCGAGATCTGCATACTCAAACTGTAGTGCGCATACATACAGCACATTCACTGCACGATGCACACCGCACTTCATGTTGACCAGATTGGTCACTATGGTCATACTTCTCCCATGTCGACCACCGTGTCCGCCGCCGATGCCAAGGCCAGCCTGTCGGAACTGCTCCGGCGGGCCGAGGGCGGAGAAGAGATCATCGTGACGCGAAACGGCGAAGCGGTGGCGAAGATCGGCCCTCTCCGGAATCGGATCGGCGGGTTTCTGCGGGGTGAAGTCGTCGTCCACGACCCGAACTGGTGGCACGCCGACGACGGGGTCGCCGATCTGTTCGAAGCGTGACGTACCTTCACACCGCATGGACGTACTCCTCGACACCCATGTGGCCCTGTGGTGGGCCGACGATCCGTCGGTCCTTCACGCCGAAGCCGTTGCAGCCGTTGCCGATCCGGCGAACACGGTGTGGTTGTCATCGGCGTCCGCTTGGGAACTTGCCATCAAGGTACGGGCTGGAAAGCTCAACATCGACGTGGCGAAGCTCGTCGATCAGCTCACGCGCAGCGGGATTCGCCTCCTCGGCATCGGCATCGACGACGCGATTGCCGCCGGGTCTCTCGAATGGGCCCATCGCGATGCCTTCGACCGGATGATCGTCGCGCAGGCAGGTCGCCTGGGTCTGCATGTCATAACCCGCGACACCGCCATCCAGACGTTTCTCGCATCGACAGTCATCATTGCCTGAGTTCTGCGGCAGGCACGCGACCGGTCGGGCCGTTAGGGTGAGCGAATCGCCGGACACCGGGAGAGGAGTCGAGTGAAACCTCCAGATGCAGAGAACTCGGAGTCCTCAGATTCCGGCGCCGACTCAAGCGACCTGGTCGCGCGTATCGCGACGTTGGAAGCGGAGGTCGCCAGTGGGCAAGCGTCGCTGGCCCAACAACAGCGGATAGCTGCGGAGGCACACGAACAGCAGACGGCGACGGCCGACGTCATGAGAGCGATCTCTTCTTGGCCGGGAGATGTGACTCGGACGCTCCCCGCAATCGGCGAGGCGGCCCAACGGCTCTGCGACGCCGATCACGTCGCGATCTCCTACCGGGCATCCGAAGAAGAGGCAGCCGTTTGGGATCCGGTTCGCGGGTTTCGCACCGGCCCTCCGATGTTTGACACCCTCCGGTTGGTGCAGTCCGAGGTGTATGCGTCAGGGGAGGCTGTCCACGTGTCAGGCCCAATCGAGGTCTTCGGAGCCGACTTTCCGTTCCAGGCGGAGCTCTTTCGAACAGAAGGGCTCTCCGAGCTGGCTGTTCTATGCGTTCCGATGCGAGATGTTCGACGCGGATCCATCATGGTTCGCCGAAACGTTGATCGCCCGTTCGGTGATCGCGAGGTCAAACTTCTCAAGGGTTTTGCTGATCAAGCCGGTATTGCCATCGAGAATGCGCGCCTGTTCAACGAGTTGGAGGACAGCAACCGCGAGATCGGGGCGGCGCTGGAACGCGAAACGGCGACGGCCGTAATCATGAGCGCCATCAGTTCGTCACCAGGGGACCTTCACAGCGCCCTTTCGGCCATCGGGGCCGCCGCGTCGCGGCTGTGCAAGGCTGATTCGACGAGCGTCGCCTTCACCAACGGCGCACAGTGGTCCGTCTGGTCGCCGTTGCAAGGAGTCAATCGCGAGGCTTCGGTTCAACGTGTTCACCAGACCCTCATCGGCGATGCCTGCCGCGACAACGCGCCCGCGTTGTTCCAGGGGACTGTCGAGGAATTGGAGGCTCGTTTTCCGGTAAACGCCGAGTTTGCTCGAGTCGACGGTTGGGCCACGGTGCAAGCGCTGGCGGTGCCGTTGCGCGGACCCCACGGAGCGTTCGGTGGAGTGCTGGTCCGGCGGGAGCAGGGCGACCCGTTCGGGGACCCCGAAATATCGTTGCTTCAGCGCTTCGCTGACCAGGCCGTCATCGCCATCGAGAACGCGCGGCTGTTCAACGAGTTGGAGGAACGCAACCACGAAGTGACCGCTGCGCTCGACCAGCAGACGGCGATGGCGGAAGTGTTGGAGGTGATCGGCAGCTCCCCGAACGATCTCGAAAACGTGCTTGGTCAGGTGCTCGGCATTGCGGCGCGGCTGTGCGAGAGCGACACCGGTCTGGTCTGGCAGGAGCAAAGCGGACGATTCTGCATCGCGGCAAGTTACGGGATGGCCAGCGCGGAGGTCGAGTTTTCCAACGGTCTCGAATTCCGACACGATGGCTCGAACGTGGTTTCGAGGGCGGCATCCGGCGCGACCCAACGAGTCGATTTCGCGGGCGACGAGCTCCCACCCCTTCAACCCGATTCGCCGGCACAGTTCCGGTTCGCGCACCGGCTACGTCAACAAGCGCACCTCCTCATGCCTCTGAACCGTAGCGGCTCTTTCAGCGGGGTCTTCTCGCTGATGCGGGCAGAACGACGGCCGTTTTCCGATCGTGATGTGGCACTGGTCGGGAACTTCGCCGACCACGCCCTCATCGCCATCGAAAACTCACGTCTCTTCAAGGAACTTGAGGAGAGTAACCGCGAAGTCAATGCTGCGTTGGAGCAGCAGACTGCGGTGGCGGCGGTACTCCAGACAATTAGTAAGTCCGCATTCGATCTCGACGTGGTGCTTACTGAGCTGGTTGCCCAGGCATCTCGCATGGTTCAGGCCGAACTGGCGTTCATCCGGCCGCTCCGTGAGGGTGGAGTGAGCCGTCCCTACATCTACCCGCCGGACGAGCGGAATTCCGAGATCGACGACGTGCAGGCGAACCCGAGCCCCTTGGAATCATCGGTGTTCGTGAAACGGAGGCCGTTGTACGCCACTGTCAGGAGCATCGATCAGGCGGGGACGTCACCGCATGAGCGCATCAACTTCGAGCGGTACGGCCCGCATTCGGTCGCCATGATCCCGCTCCTGAGCGGTGGAGCGATAACCAGCGTGCTCGGTGTCCTCCGGAGCGGCGAGCTTCGTTTCACAAATTCGGAGAAGCAGCTTCTGCAGACGTTTGCCGATCAGGCCGTGATCGCCATCGAGAACGCGCGGTTGTTCTCGGAGTTGCAGGCCAAGACGCATGAATTGGAGGTGGCGTCGCGGCACAAGTCGGAGTTCCTGGCGAACATGTCGCACGAGTTGCGTACGCCGTTGAACGCGATCATCGGTTATGCGGAGTTGTTGGAGGAGGAGTGTGCGGACCTGGGCACGGAGCAGTATCTGCCGGATCTGAAGAAGATCCAGTCGGCCGGGAAGCACCTGCTCACCTTGATCAGCGGGATTCTTGATCTGGCCAAGGTGGAGTCGGGCCGGATGACGATGTTCCTTGAGGCGTTCGACGTGTCGTCGTTGGTCGATGAGGTGGAGTCGATCGTGCGGCCGATGGTGGAGAAGAACCGGAACGCGTTCGTGATTGCGTGCCCAGCGGACGTCGGCACAATGTATGCGGACGTAGTGAAGACGAAGCAGGTGCTGTTCAACCTGTTGTCGAACGCAGCGAAGTTCACCGAAGACGGAACCATTGCTTTGGCGGTGCAGCGCAGTGGAAGCGGTGTCGGAGCCACGGTGACGTTCGCCGTATCCGACAGCGGTATCGGCCTGACCGACGACCAGATCGGCAGGCTTTTTGAGGCCTTCGCGCAGGCAGATGTCTCGACCAACCGAAAGTACGGCGGCACCGGCCTAGGTCTGGCGTTGAGCCGGCAGTTCTGTCTCATGATGGGCGGCGACATCACGGTGACGTCGGTACCAGGCCGGGGTTCGACGTTCACTGTAACCCTGCCGGTCACGGTGGAGGAGCCGTCGGCAGCAGCGGACGGGTAGGCGCCTTGACCGCGTTCCATCGTGGGGCTGGGCAGGTTCAGAGCGCGTGTGACGATCAACAGACATCGCGTGTGGTGGTGAACTGAATGCGCGTGAAATGGTGAACCGAAGACGCGTCAGAGGGCTACTCTCAACGGATGAGTTCGCCGTACCTCCCTCGCAGTGCTGACGCGGTGTTGGCGGAAATGGTTCGGCAACACCCGGCGATACTGGTCGTCGGTCCGCGGGCGACGGGCAAGACCACCACGACCGGTCGTCTCGCTGCAACGCCCGTTCGACTTGGCAATCAGCGTGAAGCCGCGGCTCTCCGATCAGATCCAGAGGCGGTTCTGCGCGGTCGGCCGGAGCCGATCCTGATTGACGAATGGCAGCTCGTTCCCGAAGTCTTGGCCGTCATAAAGGAACGGGTCGACCTTGACAACACACCTGGGCAATTCCTGGTCACGGGTTCGGTGCGAGGCGACCTCGACCTACCCACCTGGCCTGGAACGGGGAGACTCGTTCGGCTTGCGATGTACGGCCTGACCGAACGAGAACTCGCCGGACGTACTGATTCACCAACATGGATCTCGAACGTGATCAACCGCGACCCAACCGCAGTCACATCCAACCTTGATCTTCGTTCATATGTTGACCTAGCACTTCGCAGCGGCTTTCCTGAGCCGGCCCTCCGCCTCAACGAGTCGTCGCGACAACGGTGGCTGACCTCCTATGTCGACCAGATCATCACCCGCGACGCGGCCGAACTGAGCTCGGGTCGCGACCCGGCCCGCCTCCGTCGTTACCTCGAAGCTGTTGCGTTGAACAGTGCTGGAATCGTCAACGACTCAACGCTCTATGAGTCTGCCCGGATCGACAAAGTCACGGCTCGGGCTTACGACGCCCTTCTCCAGGGCCTTTTGATCATCGAAAAGATTCCGGCCTGGACGAGTAACCGATTGAAGCGTTTGGTTCTCGCACCCAAGCGTTACATCGTCGACGCCGGACTTTTCACCGGCATTTTGGGTCTGACTGTCAACGACGTGCTGAGCGACGCGGACCTTCTTGGTCGGGTCCTCGACACGTTCGTGCTCTCCCAGATCCGAGCCGACTGCGCCCTCCTCCCGCTCCCGCCGCGAATCCACCATCTCCGGACCGAGCAGGGACGCCACGAAATCGACATCCTCATCGAGGTGGGAGCCGGAAAGCTGATCGCGATCGAAGTCAAAGCAACAACATCCCCGACGTTGCACGACGCACGACACCTTCAGTGGATCGTCGACGAACTCGGTGAAAGCGTGATCGCATCGGTACTGTTCCACACGGGTTCCCACACGGCGCATCTGAGCCCGCGCATTGCGGCAGTGCCCATCTCTGCGCTTTGGGCCTGACGCGAGCGAGCAGCGCTCTTGTTGGCCGATCGGTGGCTTGACACGCTTCGACTCACCCTGACCAGCATCCAGCGGCGTCCAACTCTCGGCTCGGCCACGTGTGCGGAGCAGGTCGGCCTTCCGGGTATCCGGCACCGACCGGTCGCTCGATTTCCGTACCTGGTCTTCTATGTCGAGAACGAAAGCGGCATTGTCGTCGTCCGTGTACTCCACGAACGCCGTGATGTGATCGGAGAACTCCATCCGAGAACTGACTGATTGTGGGTGCACATCCCGCCGAACCAGAATTCCGGCTGCGTTGGCAGTACATTCTCACCGATACATCGAAAGGCACGGTCTGACGGATGACCAAGATCTTGATCGTTGAAGACAACGAGATGAACCGCGACATGCTGTCGCGGCGCCTCGAACGACGCGGGTTCACCGTGGTGATGGCCGTCGACGGCGCCGAGGGCGTGGCGATGTCGAAGACCGAGTTGCCCGACATAGTGCTGATGGACATGAGCCTCCCGATCATGAACGGCTGGGAGGCGACCCGCGCGATCCGCGCCGACGACCGAACTGCGGCGATTCCGGTCATCGCACTCACCGCCCACTCGATGCCCGGTGATCGCGAGAAGGCCCTGGAGGCCGGGTGCGACGATTACGACACCAAGCCGGTCGACCTTCCCCGCCTGTTGGCCAAGATGCTGGCGCTCGGCGTCGCCGAGCCATGATCGTGAGCGTGCGGCTTGGTCTTGCGGGAGCGCAATCGTGACGCCTGAGGAAGCAAGGGAGCTTCGTCATGAACTCCGTACCCCGGTCAACCATCTGATCGGCTACTCGGAGCTGCTGCTCGAAGAAGAGGGGATCACCGCCGACGAAACGGCCAAGGTCGAATCGATCCGCTCGATCGCCCGCGAGGTCCTGGAGCTGGTGCCCGGCCTGCTCGCGGACTCCCCGTCCGAAGGGATTACACCCGACCCGGAGCAGGCGGTCAGCAAACTCAAGAACCACGTCGCCGACCTCGAACAGATTGCGACCGCACTGAAGACCCCGACGACCACCCTGCCGGCTGCGGACCTCGACCGGCTCACCTCCGCCGCCGCCCGACTCGGCGAGCTCGCCCAGCGCCTCACCAGTGGTCCGCTGCTCGTGGCTCGCGGCTTGGGTGAAGCGGCCGCCCAGCACGACGGCCGCCTGGAGACGATCCTCGTGGTCGACGACGACGAGGCCAACCGCAACGTTCTGAGCCGCCGCCTGCAGAAGTTGGGTTACGGCACCGCCGAAGCATGCGACGGTGTCGAAGCGTTGGAGAAGCTGGCCGAACCGGACTCGGGCATCGACCTGGTGCTGCTCGACGTGATGATGCCCCGGCTCGACGGGTTCGCCGTCCTTGAACGCCACCGCAACGATCCGGCCATCCGGCACATTCCGGTGATCATGATCTCGGCCCTCGACGACATGGGCAGCATCGTCCGCTGCATCGAAGCGGGGGCGGAAGACTATCTGCCGAAACCATTCGACCCGGTGCTGCTCAAGGCCCGGGTCGGCGCGTGCATCGAGAAGAAGCGCCTCCGCGATGCGGAGCGGGAGCTTCACGCCAGGGTAGAGGCCCAGGCCGAAGAACTACGAGCCTGGAACGCCGAGTTGGAAGCGCGCGTGGCGGCACAGGTCACGGAGGTCGAGCGCTTCAATCTGATGCAGCGCTTCGTGCCGCCGCAGCTCATCGAAGCGCTGGAGGCCGGCGGCGCGGAGATGCTGAAGAGTCACCGTCGCGACATCACAGCGCTCTTTTGCGACCTTCGAGGCTTCACCTCGTTCGCGGAGCGGTCCGAGCCCGAAGACATCATGGCCGTGCTCGCCGAGATGCACGATTCCGTAGGTCCACTTATCTTTGAGCAGGGCGGTACCCTGTCGCAGTTCACGGGCGACGGCATGATGGTCTTTTTCAACGATCCCATCCCGTGCGAAGAACCCGCACGACGGGCGGTGACCCTGGCGCTCGGGATGCGGGACCGAGTCGGCGTGCTGTCGCCGAAGTGGAAGTCGCGGGGCCACAACCTCACGCTGGGGGTCGGCGTCGCCTCGGGCTATGCGACGTGTGGACAGATCGGTTTCGAAGGACGCTTCGAATACACCGCAATCGGGAGCGTTGTGAACCTGGCAGCCCGACTGTGCGGAGAAGCCAAGGGTGGCGAAGTTCTCGTGAGCGAGCGGGTCATAAGCATGCTTAGCGACTCCGTCGAGGCCGAGCGACTCGCCGATGTCGAGCTCAAGGGACTCGCTCAGCCGGTGCCGACCTTTCTGGTCAGACGGCTGATCAACTGAGCCGGATAACGCGCGAGGGTTACAATGAGCGGCCGAGCTCGGAAGCCCCCGTGGAGGTCGCAACCACAAGGTCCTCCGTGGCGTGTTGTTTCGCTCGGGCGATCCTTCCCTACCGTGCGGTCTGCCGACTTCAGGCGCCGACTGCGAACACCCGGATCAACTCGGACTTTCCTTTGAACATCTCTTCGCCGAGCGACTCGACGACAAACTCGTCGCCAAGCTCATCGTGCGCCGCGCCGTCCACCAGAATCCACTTCCGAACGGACTTGGTGTGTGCCTCCAAGCGCGCGGCACGATTCACCGTGTCGCCGATGCATGTGTATGTGGCCCGGTGCTGGGTGCCGGTGTAGCCGGCTACCAATTCCCCGGTCGCGATTCCGATCCCGATGGTGAGCGCGGGTCGGGCGGCGGCTACGCGCTCGACGCTCAGCATGTCAACCATTTCGATCATCTCAAGTGCCGCTCTTACCGCAGCAGCGCTGCTATCGGCCAATGGAAGCGGCGCGCCGAAGACGGCCATCAGACCGTCGCCGACCATCTGGTTTACAACGCCGCCATGCGCGCTTATCGCGTCGAACATAAGGGCGTAGTAGTTGTTCAGCAACTCGATGGTTTCGTCGGGTGTCTGCGACTCGACGAGCGACGTGAATCCGCGGATGTCGGAGAACATCACCGTGGCCCGTACATGACGACCCCCGAGGGCGAAGCCGGATTGCTGCATGTCGTCGGCCACCTCCGACGTGGCGAAGCGGCGCACCATGGCCTTCTGCTGATCGCGCAACTGCTTCTTGGCCAGAGCCGAACCGATCCGGGCTTTCAACAGCACCGCGTTCACCGGCTTGCTGAGGTAATCCTCGGCCCCCAACTCAATGCACCGGACCACGCTTTCGATGCCTTCGACGGCAGACGTGACGATGACCGGCACATCGCGGATCCGGGCATCGGTCTTCATCTCTTCGAGGACCTCGAAGCCGTTCATCTCCGGCATCTCGATATCGAGCAGCATCAGGTCGAACGGCTTGGCGCGCAACAGTTCAAGTGCGACCCGCCCGTTCTCCGCCAACTCGACGCGGTGGCCCTGGGTCTCCAGGTGGCGCGCCAGCAGCAACCGGTTGACCCGGTTGTCGTCGACGACCAGCAGCAGCGCGCCGTTATCAGCCACGAGAGAGGTCGTGCAGTTCCGCGGCGGCCGCCGCATAGGCGGTGTCGAGGGCATCGAGCACGGCAGTGTCAAAGGAAGGGTCGCCCGAGATCCCGTTGTGTTCAGCGTCGCGGGCCTTCTCCGCGAAGATAAGCGCGCCGAACGTATTGCCGTTCGCCTTCAGCGAGTGGGCGCCGCGTCGGTAACCGTCGGCGTCCGCCTCCGCCAACGCGACCCGCATCTCCGCGAGGATGGCTGGAGCCTCCTCCATGAACGTGTCGACGAGTTCAACGACAAACTCGTCGCCGACCGCCTCTTTCAATTCGGCGAAAACCGCGGGATCGATGAGCGACACGGTCATCTCATTTCTTCGCACGCTGCTGTGCGCCGTAGAGGGCCTCGATGAGGGCCGTGACCCGGATCGGTTTGGTGACGTAATCGTCCATGCCGGCGGCGAGACACATCTCCCGGTCGCCCTGCATCGCGTTTGCCGTCATAGCGATGATGCGGGGCCGATCGTCGGGCCACGTATCGACAATTCGCCTCGACGCTTCGAGGCCATCCATCTCCGGCATCTGCACGTCCATGAGGATCACGTCGTAGGTCTGCCGCTCCACCGACTCGACGGCTTCGAGTCCGTTCGAGGCCAGGTCGGCCCGGTAACCCATCTGCTGGAGAAGGCGCAGAGCAAGCTTCTGGTTCACGACGTTGTCTTCGGCGAGCAGGATCCGGAGCGGGTGCAGCGTCGCCATCTCCGGATCGATCGTCGGTTTGGCCGGAGCGCTCACCACCGCGGCTGTTCCGGCCGAATCGCCGAGGATCGTGACCAGCGTGTCGAACATCTGCGACTGGCGCGCCGGCTTGGTGAGGTACGCGCTGAACAGCTCGGGGTTGGCCGTCTCACGCCCGGCCAACGAGGTGAACAGCACAAGCGGCAGCTTCGGCCGCAGGGCCCGGATGCGGCGGGCCAGTTCGACCCCATCCATCTCGGGCATGTGCATGTCGAGCACGACCATGTCGAACGCTTCGCCGGCTTCGATCCAGTGAAGGGCTTCCACCGGGAATTCCGTATCGCGCGACGTCATGCCCCACTTGGCCGTCTGGAGTCGAAGCACTTTGCGGTTGGTCGCGTTGTCGTCGACGATGAGCACGCGGTGATCTTTCAACTCGCGTTGCGCGCCCGCGTAATCTCGGCGATTCTCCATCGGCAGATCAACGGTCGGCACCTTGATCGTGAACTTGAACGCCGACCCCCTCCCGAGCCCTTCGCTCTCGGCCCACATGCTGCCTCCCATCAGTTCGGCGAGCCGCTTGCTGATGGCGAGACCGAGTCCGGTGCCGCCGTACTTGCGGGTCGTCGACGAGTCGGCCTGCGAGAACGACTGGAACAGTCGGCTCATTCCAACTTCCGACAGGCCGATACCGGTATCGCGGATCGTGAATCTAAGTTCGACATGACCGTCGACGACACTGTCGGTCGTCACGGTGACCACCACCTCGCCGGATTCCGTGAACTTCACCGAGTTCGACATGAGATTCAGCAGGATCTGGCGCAGTCGGGTGACGTCACCCTTCACACCGCGGGGTACTTCGCCCTCGAAGAGGTAGGCGAGGTCCAGATGTTTCTCCACAGCTTTGGCGTTTACGAGATCAAGGGCTGACTCCACACAGTCGCGAAGGTCGAACGGTTGCGACTCCACATCCATCCGTCCGGCCTCGATCTTGGAGAAGTCGAGGATGTCATTGATGATCGTGAGGAGCGAGTCGCCCGAATCGCGGATTGTCGTCGCAAAGTCACGCTGCTCGGCGTTGAGCGGGGTGTCGAGAAGAAGTCCGCTCATGCCGATCACCGCGTTCATCGGTGTGCGGATCTCGTGGCTCATGGTGGCGAGGAACGAACTCTTCGCCTCGTTGGCACCCTCGGCTGCAGCACGGGCCTCCTGTGCCTCGGTGAACAGTCGCGCGTTGCGCAGTGCGACGCCGACGTTGGCCGCTATCGTCGAAAGCAGGCGCTGATCATTGAGGTCATAGACGCCTTCGCTCGTGGTGCTCTGTACGCTTATCACCCCTTCGCTCTGCCCTTCGACGACGATGGGCACCCCGAGGTACGACAGCGACTCTTCGCCTCTGACCGTGGCACCCATTTCCCGACTGCGCCTGTTCACGTCGGAGTTGAGGATGAGCGGTTCGCCGGTGCGGATGATCTGGCTCGTGAGGCCTTCGCCGAATGGCATCGGATCGGTGTTCTCACCGTGCTGGTAGTTGAACGTGATGATCGAACGCTCGCGGTCGAGCAGTGCGACATAGGCGATGTCGGCCTTGAACACGTTGGTGATCTGGTCGCCCACGAGTTGGATCAACGCGTCGACGTCGAGTTTTCCTGACAACTGCTGCGAGACGGTGTTGACCGTGTCGAGTTCTGCGGCGCGCTGTTGGATTTCCTCGAACAGCCCCGCGTTCTGGAGGGCGACGCTCATCGTGCCGACAAGGGTCTGCAGGAGGCGGATCTCGGACTCGCTATATGCGTTTTCGCGATCGTAGTTGGTGATGTTGACGAGGCCTCGGCCCTTGTCGCCCCACACGAGCGGCACCCATACCGCCGACTTCTCCGCACTTTGGGTGCCAGGAATTGTTGTCGCTCCGTAGTTGACCATCGCGGTGCCCAGGTCCTCCTGGACGACCAGCATCTCCCGGGTTCCTATGACGTGGGCGGAGATTCCGTCGAAAGGCACCGGGTCGATGGTGATCCGTACCCCGTTGTCGTAGACGAACGGAAACTCGATCATGCCGGTCTGGGGGTTGAGGATGCGAATATCGATGTCGCCGTGCTGGAGGATCTCACGGATCTTCTCGCCAACCGCCTCGTGGATGCCCTGCATATTCATTTCTGAAGCGAGTCCGTGCTGCACGCTGTTGATGACCGCCAACTCGGCTGCCCGCTGCTCGCTTTCCTGGAACAACCGTTGTGTCTCGTCAAACAGTCGGGCGTTCTCCAACGCTATGCCCATGCTCGCCGCCACCGTCTCCAGCAGGCGCACCTCCGACTCGCCGAAGGCATGCTCGCGGTCGTAGTTCTCAAGGAGGATCGTGCCGAGGACGCGGTCGCTCCCGATGATCGGTACGTTCACCATCGACTTCGACTGGTCGGTGCCGGGCACGAGCGGGATTCCCGAAGCTTGCCACTCCGCGACAGAGTTGAGGACAATCGGTCGTCGATCCACCCGCATCCTGTGCCACAGGCTTCCCGCCGGCGGATGCTGGGATGGGACCTCGAGCCGTTCACCGTGTTCAAACTCGTACAGGTAGTGGATCAGATCGGTCGGCTCGTCGTACCACCGGATCCCAATTTCATCAGTGTGCATAACTTCTCGGATCTTCCCGCCGACGAGGTCTATGATCCCCTGGAAATCCAGCTCGGCCGCCATCCCCTGTTGGATGCTGTTGATGACGGCCAGTTCGGCTGCCCGTTGCTCATTTTCGTGTTGAAGTCGTTGGATTTCCGCCAAGAGCTCGGCATGCGATGGGGTACCACCCAGCTCCTCCACGCTAACGCCGACGACTGTCTAACGGCTGGGGGGCGCACATTGCTGCACAGTACCGCACCGATGCACCAGCGCAAGTTTCGCATCGGTGCACTATGGTCATCCCCGCTTGGACCGGTCCCTGGTCCGAACAGCCGGGGGAACTACAGCATGGGTAGTGTTCGTGATTCGCTGAGCGATTCGAAGTCGGCGGTAGCCGATGTCTTCCGCAACCGGAATCTCCGCCGTTTGAATCTGGCCTTCGCCGGATCGGTCATCGGCGATTGGGCATATGCGGTGGCCGCATCCGTGTACGCATACACACGCGGCGGTGCTACCGCCGTCGGGATTCTCGCGGTCGCACGTTACGTTTCGATGGCGGCTCTCTCACCCTTTACGTCGATGTTGGCCGACAGGTTCGACAGGCGGCTAGTGATGGTCTCGGCCGACGTGATTCGGGTGGCCCTCGTGCTGGCCGCGGCGCTCGCCATTCGGCTCGACGGCGCGTCGATCATCGTTTACTTGCTCGCTATCGTCACCGCTCTCGTTGGCACGGCTTTTCGGCCCGCCCAGGGAGCACTTCTACCGTCCTTGGCCAATCATCCCGGCGAACTCACAGCGGCAAATGTCGCGTCAAGCACGATCGAGAGTGTGGGCTTCTTTGCTGGGCCGGCGATCGGCGGCCTCCTGCTCGCGGTCATCGGGGTCGCCGCGGTGTACGTCTTGAACGCGGTCAGCTTCGCGTGGTCGGCCCTCCTCGTGTGGGGGCTGAAACCAGCGACGCCCCTAATGCCCATAACGGGCACCACGGCATTGTCTGTCGAAGGACCCGAGGGCCACGACGGTCCCGACACTGCTGATGAACCGACCGGTCTCGGTCGGCTGTTCGCAGGGGTCGGAGACGGCTTCCGTGAGATATTCAGGAACCGCGATATCCGGTTGCTCGTCGGCCTGTACTGCGCCCAAACGATCGTCGCCGGTGCGTCTGCCGTGGCATTCGTCGCAATCGCACTCGATCTCCTCAAGCTCGGCAACGGTGGTCTCGGGACTCTGAACGCGACCATGGGGATTGGGGGTCTGATCGGGGGGCTGCTGGCTCTCGTTCTGGCTCAGCGGGGCAGGCTGGCGCAGGATTTCGGGTGGGGAGTGGTTCTCTGGGCGGCGCCTTTCCTGCTCATTGCCGCTTGGCCCAGCCTGGCCGGAGCGGTGATCGCCATGGTGCTCATCGGCGTCGGCAACTCGGTGGTCGACGTGAACGCCTTCACGATTCTGCAACGACTGGTGCCCGACGAGGTGATGGGCCGCGTGTTCGGGGCAATGGAAAGCGCAATCGTCGGGGGTATGGCGCTCGGTGCCCTGGCCATGCCGATTCTGATCAAAACCGTGGGCTTGCGGACCGGGCTAACCGTTATTGGCTCCGCTGTCTGTCTGATCGTGGTGGTCGCCCTCAGGAGCTTGAACCGGATCGACAGGGTCGCACTGGCTCCGGAGGGTCTCGACCTTATCCGGGGAGTGCAGATCCTTGCGCTGCTGCCCGAGGAAACGCTTGAACGACTGACGCGTCGATCGCGCGTAGTCTCCATGCCGAATGGACAGGCGGTGTGTGTCGAAGGCGACCCGGGTGATTTGTTCTACGTAATCGAGAGTGGAACGGTCGATGTGACGATCCGCGGAAACCACATTCGCTCGCTCGGAGCGGGAGACTCCTTCGGTGAGATCGCGTTGTTGCATGACGTACCAAGAACCGCGACGGTCACCGCAACATCTGATCTCGTCACCCGGGTCATCGATCGGGCGGTCTTCCTGCCCGCGGTGACGGGTCATAGAGATGCCGCCGGCGAGGCCGAAGCAGTCATCTCACGGATGCTCAGCACCCGGTAGCGGGTCGGACCTCGCTTCGCATCACAGAGACTCGCGGCGAGATGCCGTGCTTGCTACATGAACGTCCGGTCGGCAGACTGGGTCGATGGGCTCGCTTCCTCAACTGCAACGTTTCTCCCCCGAAGCAACCACCGACGAACTGTCGTCGGCCATTCGGACAGACGGGGCCTGCATCATCGAGCGGCTCGCCACCGACGCGTTGCTGGACCGGTTCTCGGTCGAGATGTCGCCGTGGACCGAGCGTGTCGCTCGGGGCGGCGAAGACTTCGCCGGCACCCACACCCGTCGAGCCGGTGCGCTGATCGCCCGTTCTGAAGCGGCCCGCGAGTTGGTGACCAACCCGCTCGTGCTTGCGACGGTTCCGAAGGTTCTTCCGAAACACACGGCGTTCCAACTGCACCTAACGCAAACTATCGCGATCGGTCCCGGTGAAACGTCACAACCGATCCACCGCGACCAGTGGGCGTGGGACTTCTTTCCGTTCCCATCGGGTTTTGACGTGCAATGCAATACCATATGGGCACTTACGGACTTCACCGAGGCGAACGGGGCCACCCGCGTCGTGCCCGGGTCCAACCGGTGGGCCGACAAGATGCGCATCGATCCGGCCGACACCGTGGCTGCGACGATGCCGCGTGGTTCGGTCCTCCTGTACTCGGGTTCGGTGTACCACGGCGGCGGGGCCAATACCGGCGACAGCACCCGGGTTGGTATCAACATCACGTACTGCCTCGGCTGGTTGCGTCAGGAGGAAAATCAGTACCTGTCATGTCCGCCGGAGATCGCACGTACGCTCGATCCAGAGCTCCTGAGGCTCATGGGCTACCGGCACGGTGCCTACGCGCTCGGGTATGTGGATGACCTCCGCGATCCACTCGCCGCGCTGTTCGATCCCAACGTGTTGGAACAACCGGCCGACGCTGACGCCCGCCAGCTCCTCGGGGTCCGCAAGGACTCGCCCGTTTGAAGGATAGGTGTGGATAGTTCACACCTATCCTTCAAACCGAGCCAGGTTGTATCGGACCGTCAGGTGAGGAACTTCCGCTGCAACTCGTCGAAGAAGGCGCTCGACAGGCGTTCGAACTCACCGACGCTGAGACGGATCTGATCCCCGATGTTCAGTCCCACAACGGAGTCTTCGACGATGTACCTGATCACGTTGTTGGCTCGGAAGATGCCGTTGTTGTTCATCAGCGACTCGCAGATCAACTCAACCTCGTTGAGCGGATTTCCGTCTTTACCGGCGACCGACCGAATACGGTGCACAAAATACCGGTCGAGAACGAGAAGGAGGTTGTTGAAGAACAGTCCTTCGAACGTGGCGAGCGACGATTCGACTTTCGCATCCGGTGCTTTGGCGGACAGCCGCTTGACGAGGTCCGCGTATGCGCTCACCTGTGTGTCGAGCGACGAGCGCGCATGTTCGAACTCTTCTCGCGAGTAGCTGTTGCGGCCGAGCATGGTGACTCCTTGGGTGGTGGGGTGATTCTCGGTACAGCCGGTGACCGCAGGGCTGACAGCACGCAGCTTCCCGGTGTTACCAGCTGTTCCAGTGAATGACCGACGCGGTGTCGAGGCGGGGAGCGGGCTTGAAGTCTGTGCCGATCGTGTATGCGATCGGGAACAGGCCGACCTGCATGTACTTGTCATAAGGCACACCGAGCAACTCCGCCACCTCAACCTCACGACGGCAGGTCATCGTGGTCCACGCCGATCCGAGGCCCCGGGCCCGTAGCGCCAGCATGAAACTCCAAACGGCGGGGACCACCGACCCCCAATAGCCGGCTTGGCTCGATACGGGCTGGTTGTCGGTGCGGCCCTCGTTGTACGCGACGAGCAGCGTCGGTACCTCGTGGAAATGCTCCCGAAGGTATCTCGCTGACGCGCTGACCGCGTCGCGACGCTCGGCCCGCGTGTCACCCGGCGCGTAATTCGCGCTCGCCGGTGCGAGCATGTACTTGTCGAACACTTCGCCGTACAGGTTCGCGAGGGCGAGCTTCTTCTCGGGCTCCTCGACGAGAACCCAGTGCCAGCCCTGACGGTTTGACCCGGAGGGCGACTGAACGGCGATCTCGATGCATTCGGTTATCAGTGAGCGTTCCACCGGTCGGGTCAGGTCGAGCCGCTTGCGCACGGCCCGTGTCGTTGTGAGAAGTTCGTCGGGCGTCAGCGGGAGGAGTTCGGTCATGGCGGAAGTTCTACACCCAACGAAGTCCAGATCCGCACGATCCCAGGTGAGCCGGGGCACGGGTGCCGGCAGCTCGCCCCGCGATGGGCCGGTTCGGCACCTGGTGCCTACCCGAAGCGCTGGCGATGAGGTGCCCAGGGTTTCACCCGGGAGATGTCACGTGCGGGTCATCACGTCGATGTTCGAAAACGACGGCCCCTCAGTCGTGAAGTGGCCCCACTTCTCGGCCATGGCAGCGGTCTCGGGGAGCGAGTTGTTGGCGTCGGCGGCTTCCTTCGACGGGAACGTCACGATCACCACATGTTCGCCCGTGTCGAGGTCACGTCCGATGACTTCGCTGGTGTAGGTCGATCGGCCGGCGGTGTCGGTCCGGTACTGCTCGACCAGCGCGTTCAGCGTGTCGTAGTCGTCGGTACGGAACCGCATGATCTGTATGAACTCGGACATCTGGGTCTCCTTCAGGATGATGATGGGTTTAGAGGGGGTTCGACTCTGTCGTCGCTCGGCGGGCCGTGATGAACCAGGTGGCGGAATCGAAGAGTACGCCGTTGGGGGTTTCGTGCGCTTGAATCGCGTCACGCAACGCCGCGAGTGCTTCGGATTTCGCGTTGTCGTCGAGCGGGCCGAGAAGGCCCTGAACGACCGAGAGTTGGCACGGCCGACAGGTCGGCACCCAGGACCGACCCGCTCGGCGTGGCCCGGGCCGCGTCGCGGGACGATTGGCCGTTGCCGCAGCCGAAGTCGAGCACGCGTTCTCCGTCGGTGATCGCCGCGGCTGCCAGCATCGGTTCGCGGTAGGCGCGTATGGATGTGTCGTACCGCTCCCAGTGAGCGGCCCATCCGGTCCCTTCATCGCCGTCCCAGGTTGCAGCTTGACCGACGTTCGCAATATCTGTCATGGCGGTCTCGCTCACCGGCTCATGGCCGGCGAGGCCATGAGCGCAGCGATGTTGGTGGGATCGAAGAACTCGATCGGGGACAGGGTTCCGGCGGTGATGCTGACGAACGCGTCCATCGCCGCCTGGTTGCCATGGATGCCGCCCAGGAGTTGCTGCATCTCCGGCGGTGGAGGTTCGAGTGTCGCCAACTGCGTCGTGAACTCGTACATGGGCAACGAAAGAGCGTCGCGCTCGGCCTGATAGCCCGCCATTGCGGTTTCAAAGGGCTTGTCGCCCGTAAACGCGGCGTCCAACGCCACTGAGCAAAGCTCGGCGTCGCGGAACGCGTTGCTGATCCCTTGGGCGGTGATTGGATCCTTGGTGTAGCCGGCATCGCCGACGAGAGCCCATCCACGCCCGTAGGGCTTGCGGAAGAAGTTGGGGACGGGGCTGCCGTAGAAGCGATCGACCCGAGTCGCCGCGCGGACGCGTTCGGCGAAGGCCGGCGACAACTCGAGGGTCTTGAAGAAGTTGCCTTCCACGTCGACCTTGTTGGCCGTGTGCTCGGAATAGGGCCAACCCAGTACCACCAGGGTGAGGCCGTCGTTGGTCGGCAGGGCGGCCCAGCCTCGATCGGGGCGGATGGTGATCTCGAATCCGGTCACCGGAAGGTCCGAGAAGTAGCTGTAGCAGCCGGCCTGAAGGATCGCCTTCTCGTTGTACCGTTCGGGTTTGACGGCGTTCGCGACTCGGGAGTTCACGCCGTCGGCACCGATCACGACGCGGCCGCGTTCGGTGACGGGGTGACCATCACGATCGCGACCATGGATCCCTTTGACTTGACCATTCTCGATGATGATCCCGTCGACGGTGAATCCTTCCCGGACTTCGGCACCGGCAGCGCTGGCGGCGTCGACGAGGAGGGTGTCGAGCACGGTACGACGTGGGGCGTAGGCCGTGGAGCTTCCGCCGAAGGGAAGGGGTGTACCCGAGATCGTGACCGGTCCGAAATCGAACGAGTACGTGTCGACCGGTGGGCACCCGGTGGCAACGATCTTGTCGAGGACGCCCCAGCGGCGTAGCGCGTCCACTCCCGGCGCGTGGATGAAGTGCGTCGACACCGTGTCACTCGGGAACGTCGTGCGGTCCACGACGAGCACCCGGTACCCTTTTCTGGCAAGCAACATCGCAGTGGGCGACCCGGCGCAACGCGCCCCGATCACGATCGCATCGTAGGTGTCAGGCATTTCGAACCTCCAGGTTCGTCTCGAACGTGGTCCCAGGATGACGAATGAGCCGGGCGGACACATCGGGGAGGTCACCTACATGTCGGCTTGTTTTCCCCTTGTTGCGTAGACGGCCGCTTCCGCACGGCTTCGGAGACTCAACTTTGCCAGCAGCCGGCTGACGTGGTGCTCAACGGTCTTGCGGCTGATGTAGAGACGCTCAGCGATCTCGGGGTTGGTCAGGCCATGTCCAAGCAACACAAGGACCTCGGCTTCGCGTTTGGTGAGAAGGCCGGTGGTCCGCTGTGTCGGCCGCTCACGGGATCCAAGCGACCGCATCAGCGCACCGGCGGCGTCGGCCTGGCGAGCCGCCGGGAGGCGTTCGAAGCCGTTTCGGGCGGCACGCGCCTCGGCGAGCGCCGCCTCAGGCTGGTCGATGGCGAGGGCCTTTGCGAGCTCGAAATGGGCTTGCGCGAGCTCCATGGGTGTCCTTGCCATCGTGAAACCCGACAGTGCTTCGCGCAGGCAATCACAGGGGTCGCCCGTCGTTGCGGCCAGGCAGAGCCGGCCCCGGGCCATCGCCGCGGTCGCGCGCAGGAAGGAGCCGGGGTGTGTGTTCGCGCAAACGACAAGCCGGTCAACCGCGGTTGCGGCTCCCAGGTGGTCGCCCCTCGCTATGTGGGCGTCCACGAGCGCCGCCCACAACGGCCCGGCGGCGACGCCGGTCGGATCGATCTCGCCCAGTGCCTGCGTGAGAACACCGACGGCGCGGTCGGGTTCGCCGCGCTCGAGAAGCGTGACGGCAAGTGGTCGCGCCGCCTCGACATCGCCATCGAGCCCGAGCAGAAGTTGTTCGGCTTCCTCGAAGCGACCCTGGCGCACCCGGAGCTCTGCGAGGCGAACGAGGGCACCGGGACGAAGCGAACTATGGCCGAGCCCCCAGATCCGCACGGCGTCGCTCAAGGCTGCGTCGGCTTCGCCCCATCGCCCCGCAGCTGTGAGCAAACCCCCGTAGTGGGTGCGACAGAACGCCGCTACCGCCGGCAGATTCCGACGGGCCGCAACCTCGTCTCCGATCCGGATCCACTGATCGGCCCGGTCGACATCGTGCGCGTACTCGCAGGCCGCGAACAGCTGACAGAAGATCTCCTCCACGATTGCGAAGTCATCGACATCTCGCCCCGCCACCGCGGCCAACGCTTCGTCGAGCAGCAGCATGCCCTCCTCGACATGGTCGTTGTGGACGAGGCTTGCCCCCAGATACGCAAGCGTCGCAAACTCAAGTGACGAGTCACGCGACTCCCGTGCGCATACGAGAGCGTCACGAAAGCACTCCTCCTTCGTCTTTCGATCCGATTCGAACATGCCGCGGTTGAGTGAAACCCACCCGGTCTCCGGGCACGGCCCTTCGTCGGCAAGCAGCGACACGGCTCGCGCAAACCATCCCTGCATCACCGCCCGGTCGCCGATGATCGACAGATACATGTACGCCAAGGTCCTGGCGATGCGGATCGCCCCCACGCCGTCTGCCTCGCGGCGGTACGCCTCATACGCCGAGCCCCACAGTTCGATCGCCGCCAGGTAGGCGTGGTCCAGGTAGCCGGCCCGCGCCAGGCCTTCAAGCGTTGCGCCGCGTCCTGCGCCTACCGCAGCGGACTCGAAGACGCGACGTGCGGCGGGGCTGTCGCCGCGACGCAACGCGGCGTATCCCTCGTCGATCAGCAACTGCTCGGACTGACTCATTCGGTCGAAGCCTACGCCTATCTGAGCGTGATGGCTCGTGCGGGAACGGCCGACAGGGTGCCTTCCGACATGCGCGTTACGAAGCGCTCAACGAACTCGCACGCAACGTAAGCACACCTACTTTCGGAAGCATCCCGGGTCGTTCTTCGCGGACAACACACCCGCGCTGTTTGACATGAATTGCGCCCCGGCCGATCATGGAGACGAGATGCCAACGAAGTCCGACTCCATTGCCCCAGCGCCTTCACCCTCCCCAACGCTCAAGGACTGGGTCGCCGGTGCCCGCCCGCGAACGTTGCCGTCCGCAGTGGTCCCGGTCGTTGTCGGCGCCGCGGTCGCGTTCGGGGCATCAACGGCGCATCACGTGGTCTGGTGGCGGGTCGTAGCTGCTCTGGGCGTTTCGCTGCTCCTGCAGATCGGCGTGAATTATGCCAATGACTACAGCGACGGCATCAAGGGCACCGATGATGTCCGCGTGGGCCCGATGCGGCTCGTGGCGAGCGGCACGGCGTCGCCGTCGGCGGTGAAACGAGCAGCTCTGCTTTCGCTGCTTCTTGCCGCGCTCATCGGGCTCGGCCTCGCCGCGGCGACGAGCTGGTGGCTCATTGCGGTGGGCGGGGCCGCGATCGCAGCCGCCTGGTTCTATACCGGTGGCACCCGGCCCTATGGCTATTTCGGCCTCGGCGAGTTGTTTGTGTTCGTGTTCTTCGGGCTCGTGGCAACCGCCGGCACCACCTATGTTTCGTGCGAACAGCTTCCGGCCGTCACGTGGTTGGCGGCCAGCGGAGTCGGCCTGCTCGTGACCTCGCTGCTCGTTGCGAACAATCTGCGCGATATCCCGACCGACCGCGACGTGGGCAAGCGGACCCTGGGCGTCCGACTCGGCGATCGTCGCACGCGCTGGCTCTACACATTGCTCGTGGCCGGTGCGTTTCCCATTGCGGTCGCGGTTGCCTTCTCCCACCCATGGGCGCTTCTCGCCCTCTTGGCCGTCGTTCTGGCCCGGAAGCCGATCACCACAGTGCTTGGTGGGGCGATGGGCCGCGACCTCATCCCGGTGCTCGGTGATACCGGCAAGGTTCAGCTGCTCTACGGCGTGCTGCTCTCCCTCGGCCTGGCGGTTCGCTGACCCGTTCCGGACTTTCCTCAAGAGGTTCTAAAGTCTGAGGGTAATCATCAGATTCCTCCGGGGGCCGCCGATAGCTACGTCCATGGCGATACTGATACCCCATCGGCAATTCAAACCGTGCATCGTGCCCGGTCAGTTGTCCTCGGAGCGCCTCCTCGACGCAGACGGATCGTGGTCCGGCAACTGTCACGCAGAGCGTGGCACTTCGCCGGCTATCCGCGATCGGTACCAATTGTGAAGACGGCTGCACACGACCTGAGCCTTGAACTCGAACGCCACGTACGGGAAATCCCCGTACTACCCGCGGTCGTGTCGAACCTGATGGCCCTCGACCGTAACGACGATGCGTACTTCGAGAACATCGTGAAGCACGTGGGTTCGGACCCGAATTTCTCCGCCCGCCTCCTCTCGGCGGCGAACTCGGCCGACAGCGCCCCGCGTTCCCCGGTGACAACCCTCTCGGCGGCGGTCTCTCGAATTGGTGCGCTGAGCGCGACCAACGTGATCCTCGCCGTTGGGGTGACCGAGATGTTCGTACCTCGGGACCCGTGGGAGAAAAGCCTCTGGCGTCATGCGTTGCAGGTGGCGATCCTGAGTCGGGGTATTGCGCTCAAGGTGCAACACGCGGATCTCATTCCCGACGAGGTCTACACCTGCGCCCTTCTGCACGATCTGGGGCGGTTCGTCATGGTCCGATTTGCTCCCGAGGAGCTGCGCGCAATCGACGAAGGAGACTGGAAGAACCCCGAAGCACTTGTCGCGAGGGAGTTGGCGGTCTGTGGTCTGTCCCATCCTGAGATCGGCGCGTTGGCCTGCGAACAGTGGAATCTCCCGTCGACCATTGTCGACGTCGTCCGGGACCATCACAAGTCGGCGTCGGTACTTGGCTCTCTACGGGTCGGTCGTCTCACGGCGCTGATCCGTTTCGCCGACCTTGCGATGTTCCCGTCGGCCATGCCGGGAACGTCAGGTCTGGCTTCGGCCGATGAGGAGGCCATCGAGGCAATCGTCATCGACGCGATGCCGACCTTTCTCCGGCTATCGGTGGCGCAGCTTCGGAATTTGCTCATCGATTCCGAGGCGGAGGCTGACCGCATCTGTCATGTAATCGGCATCGCCTGAGGCTGTGCCGGCACTGCCGCCGGTGCATCTGATCGGAGGTACTACGCGCGCCTATCGTCGGGGCAACGCACCGATGTCGTGTTCACCGCGTGCCGTATAGGAACTTGTTGAGGCATGGGGTTATGTTCTGTGTATGGCCTACACCCAGATCGCACTCGACGTCGCCGATGGCATCGCCACGCTCACGATGGACCGCCCCGAGGCGCTGAACGCGTTCACCGGCACGATGATGCACGAGATGATCGCGGCGTTCGACGAGATCGACGCCCGGGATGAAATCCGAGTTGTGATCGTCACCGGACGCGGACGGGCGTTCTGTGCCGGCGCCGATCTGTCGGCCGGCAGGTCCACGTTTGCCAGGGGAGGAAGCGATGTTGTCGCAGCGAGCGGAGTGCCGCGCGACGGCGGCGGCCTGCTCACGCTTCGGATTTTCACGTGCAAGAAACCGGTGATCGCCGCTATCAACGGTCATGCCGTCGGAGTCGGGGTCACGATGACCCTGCCCATGGATATCCGGCTTGTGGCCGAGGGCGCGAAGATCGGCTTCGTCTTCGCCCGTCGCGGCATCGTTCCGGAGGCATGTTCATCGTGGTTCCTGCCCCGGATCGTCGGTATTTCGACGGCTGCCGAATGGTGTTACACGGGTCGACTGATCACGCCGGAGGAGGCACTGGCCGGACGCCTTGTCCGCAGCGTCCACGCGGTTGAAGAACTGCTTCCGGCGGCAATGGCCCTGGCCCGCGAAATCGCCGACAACGCATCGCCGGTGTCGGTCGCTCTGACCCGCCAGATGATGTGGCGCATGCTCGGAGAGGATCATCCAATGGCCGCCCACCGGGTTGACTCACGGGCGATCCTGGAGCGGGGCCGCAGCGCCGATGCGGCCGAAGGGGTCGCCAGCTTCCTGGAGAAGCGACCGGCCAACTTCACGCTCGGTGTTGCAAACGACCTCCCCGACATTTTCCCAAACTGGGTTGAACCCGAGTTCAGCTGACCATCCGACTCGGTTTGGGTGCGGTCCGTTAGGCCCGCCCTCGGATCGGACCCAAACCGGTTCGCGGCTGATGCATCGCGGTCGGTTACCGTCTAGAGCCAACTCCGACGACGAAGGGCTCACATGCCAAAGGCGCTCATCACGGGAATCACCGGACAGGACGGGTCATACCTGGCGCAGTTCCTGCTCTCGAAAGGCTACGAGGTCCACGGAGTCGTCCGTCGCGCGTCGACGTTCAACACCCACCGGCTCGACCATATCTACGTCGACCGGCACACCGGCGAAGCAAAGATGTTCTTTCACTACGGCGATCTTTCCGACGCCGGACAGATGACCGGGCTCATCTACAACACGATGCCCGACGAGATCTACCACCTCGGTGCGCAGAGCCACGTGCGGGTCTCCTTCGACACACCCGAGTACACGGGCGACATCACCGGCCTCGGCACCACGCGCATCCTCGAAGCGCTTCGACTCTCCGGTAGCAAGGCCCGGTTCTACCAGGCGTCGTCGAGCGAGATGTTCGGGGCGACACCACCTCCGCAGAACGAAGATACGCCGTTCTGGCCGAGGTCTCCCTATGGAGCGGCGAAGGTTTACGGCTACTGGATTTCCCGTAACTACCGCGAGGCGTACAACATGTTCGTTTCCAACGGCATCTTGTTCAACCACGAGTCACCCCGCCGGGGAGAAACGTTCGTGACACGCAAGATCACCCGCGCCGTTGCGGCCATCAAGGCCGGGACCCAGAAGGACCTCTATCTCGGCAACCTCGACGCCCGTCGGGACTGGGGTTTTGCCTACGAATACGTGCAGGCGATGTGGCTGATGCTTCAACACGACAAAGGTGACGACTTTGTCGTCGCGACGGGCCAGACGAACTCGGTGAAGGAGTTCGTGGAGGAAGCCTTCGCCTATGCCGGCCTCGATTGGAAGGAGCACGTCCAGATCGACCCGCAGTACTTCCGGCCGAGTGAGGTCGAAGACCTGGTTGGAGATGCTTCGAAGGCGAAGAGACTGCTCGGGTGGGAACCGAAGATCACGTTCAATGAGCTTGTACGGATCATGGTCGACGCGGACTTCGAAGAAGCCGGAATGGTCCCGCCCGGTGAAGGTCGCCGGATCCTCGAAGCGAAGGGTTTTGCGATCGGGAAGCGTCTCTGAGTATCTCCGAGCATCTCAGAGCATCGCCGCTCGGGACGCCGCTCCGAACCCGACGGGGTTTTGTGTCCCCGTCGGCTTGTCAGCGCCGTATCTGTTTGGCCTCGGCCAGGAGTTCCAGAAACCGTTCATTGGGGATCTGCGGGTGAACGCCCTCGACGCGCGGACGAAGTTTGCTTGCGAACTCGTCGGCAATGCGCTGCCGCGTGGTCGGGTCGAGTGACGCACGACGGGCCAGGAACTGCTGCACGATACCGATGTCGCTTCGGGTGATCGCGATGACATCCCAGGTTGCGAGTTCCAGGAGCATTTCCGGTGTAAGGGCAACGTTGGGTGCGTGGTCCAACCTTGGAACGGATCCCGACTCATGCCTGCTTCTTCTGGTCCGGGGCTCGACAATGACGACGGTGCCCGCAGCCGTGTCTCCCACGCGCTGCCCGTGGGACGTCGCTGCGATACTGGCCATTCCGATGAGATAGGCGGTCGGCAGAATGTCGACAATGCGAACGATGTTGCGGACGGCGCTTTGGCGAACGGATACCGGCCCGCCCTGAAGGTTCACGACCCGTAGGCCGGTAAGGCGTTTACCGAGGGTGCGGCCACGAAGGAACGACTCGCACAGGAACTGGTAGCCGAAGAAGATGACAAAGGTGGCGATCCCGAGAATTGCCGTGGCAACGCCTCCGTTGTCATCGAAGGGATTGCTCGTGAGGGCGAACATGACCAGTATGAGAATGAGCTGAAGGATCGCGTCGATCAGTCCTGCGGCGAAGCGCGAACCGAGGCCGGCCAGGGCGAGCGAGTAGCCAACCCCTTCCGGGGTGCGTAAGGTCGTAGTATCCACGACAGCCATTGCAATTGACCGTAGGAGAAACGTGGGCGAAAAGCAATGACGTGGAAACCAGCTCGCGGCCGCGACCGTAAATGAACCCTGCGGCAACAGAGACGACTGGCCCGGTAAGCGCTGCAATGGCGCGTACCGAGTTCGTTCAGGAACGTCGGGCCCGTTGGGAGACGTTGCGCGCTGTGGTGGCGAACAAGCGTCATTCGGCCGACGAGCTTCGGGAGATCGGAACGCTGTACCGTTCCACGTCGGCCGATCTGGCCGCGGCCCGCCGGTTGTTTCCCTATGACCCCATGCTGGTTGAGCTGGAATTGATTCTCACCCCGGCTCGATCGGTGATTTACGGACGTCCGCCCGGACGGTTTTCGATTGTTGAGTTCTATCGACGCCGCTACTGGCGTCTGATCGGTGAACGTCCGTGGCTTCTCGCCGCGTCCGTGGCCCTTCTGATGGTGCCCACGATTGCCGTGTTCATATGGGCGCTGAGGGACCCGGATCGGGCTTCCACCCTTCTCGGTGGGCGTTTTCAGGGTGGTCGCGATTCGTTCGGAGATCAGGGGTATTCCTCGGCCCAGCAAAGCGCGGTGGCGTCGGAGATCTTCGTCAACAACATCCGGGTCAGCCTGCTCGCTTTCGCAATGGGTGTCACCGCCGGGCTCGGGACGGCGTATCTGTTGATGTTCAACGGGGCACTGCTTGGAATGGTGGCAGGTATTTCCGTGAAAGACGGACATGGCGACGTGGCCTTTGCCCTCATCTACGGTCATGGGCTCCTGGAGCTCACCGTGATCGCGGTTACGGCCGCCGCTGGCATGAGGATGGGTTGGGCGATGGTCGACCCGGGTCTTCGGAGCCGTGGTCGGGCAGTGCGCGAAGAGTCGGTGGTGGCGGTGGAGGTGGTGCTTGGCACCATGCCGTTCTTCGTGCTTGCCGGTTTGATCGAAGGGTTCTTCACCCCATCGGGATTCGGGCCGTTATGGGCCGGCGTGGTGGGCACGTTCTTCGGCGGAGGCTACTGGTTCCTGCTCTGGTGGCGGGGGCGTCGATCCGTTGGGAACTCCGCCTCGGATCAACGCCCGGTTCCTGATCGGGCCTGAACGTAATACCGCACGGTCGCCTCGGCGATCAGATTGGCTGGTTGGATCAGGACTTGCGCACCGCTTCGGCGGAGGAGCCGGGCGGCAGCATCGGTGGCCGCGTCGATATCGGCAACGACCGACCTTTCGCTATCCGTTCCGGAACTACGCGCGCGTACATATTCCGGATCGTCGAGGCTTACGACCGTCACAACATGACGTCGGCTGATCGCAGGAAGCGCAAAGGCCAGTGGTGCGGCGGCCGCTTCGTCGATCAGGTCGGTGAAGAGGTACACCAGGCCGCGTCGGGTTGAGGCCACGGCGGCGAAAGCGGTCTGGTGATCGCTATCGCCGTCGGTCGGACTAAGCGAGAATGCCGCTTCGATGGCCGCTGCACCGCCCGAACGACGGGGCTGGAGGGTTGTGACGATCCGGTCGGCGTACGCGATGAACCCGACCCGGTCACCGAGATCATCGGCCACCAGGCCGACCGCAGCTGCGATGTCGAGGGCAAGATCGAGCCGGTTGGCCATCCCTCCGCGATGGGCGAACGATGCCGACATCAACCGGCCCGTATCGACGATGAGCCAAACATCAGCGTCCTGTTCGACCCGGAGGTTGTTGCTCATGGGTCGGCCCAGTCGCGCTGTCGCACGCCAGTTGATCTGACGAAAGTCGTCGTCGGTATGGTATTCGCGTACCGATTCGAATTCCGTGCCCAGACCGAGGGGTCCGCGGCGTCGTGATCCGACGGCCCGGATCGAACGCTGTCGAACCGCCTGCGCAAGACGCTGGGCGGCGGGAAGGTCCGGATACACGCGGACCCCGACGGGTTCTCCGTGCTGGTGGTACCAGCGACCGAGCCCGAGCGGACCGTCGGTGCGGACGGCTACAACCGGAAGTTCGTAGCGCCCGCGCTGCTGCGGGATGAGGGTCGCGGCCAGCGTGCTCTCGGTCGTTGTGGCCGCCGGTGATGTCATGTCGGGCGGAACCGGCTGACGGATTTCAATTCCTGATGCGTTGGGGGCATCGACGGTGATGGTCACGTGGGTCGGCACGCCCCGGGCGAACCCGCCGACAACACGCGTGACCGATGGCGGCCGCCGAACCGCCAACGCGTCGAAAAACGCGACGGTTGCGATCGCCAACATTGCGAGAAGCATGACGGGTGCCGCGCCGACCAGGGCAAGGCTCGAAGCCAGGGCCATAAGCAGGGCGGCGCGCGGCGTGAATCGCATTGACAACGACCTGGTAGCTACCGGGGGACCGTGACAGATCCCAGGGCGAGACGGATCACGTCGTCGGGTTTGAAACCTTCCAGTTGGGCTTCGGGGCGGAGCAGCAGACGGTGGCGGAGCACAGGCGTGGTCACGATGGCCACGTCGTCGGGTGTCACGTAGTCGCGCCCCTGAAGCCGGGCGAGGGCCTTCGACGCCGCAAGGAGGTGGACGGCCGCCCGAGGCGACGCTCCGAGCTCAACCGATGGCATGGAGCGGGTCGCACGGATGATCTTCACCACGTACGCCGCGATGTCGGGATGGACGGTGGTTGCGTCTACCAATTCACGGAGTTGGGCGACATCGTTCGCGCTCGCCACCTGAGTGATCGTGTCAATCGCGGTCGCCTGAACCCCGGCATGTCGGAGGTGCAGCATCGCCACCTCACTTTCCTCGCTCGGGTAGCCGAGGAGGACCTTCACGATAAAGCGGTCGAGTTGGGCCTCCGGCAGGGGATAGGTCCCTTCGTACTCGATCGGGTTCTGGGTCGCGACGACGAGGAAGGGGTCATCGAGCCGCCGGGTCGTCCCGTCGACCGTGACCGTCCCTTCGCCCATGGCCTCAAGCAGCGCAGCCTGGGTCTTCGGCGGGGTTCGGTTGATCTCGTCGGCCAGCACGATGTTCGTAAAGATGGGCCCGGGTCGAAAAGTAAGTTCACCTATTTGCCCGCCGATGAGCGCCATGGTGCCCGTCAGATCGCTCGGGAGCATGTCGGGCGTGAACTGCACGCGTCGAAAGGACAGGCCGAGGGTCCGGGAAACCGCATTTGCCAGCAGCGTCTTCGCCGTGCCGGGGGGCCCTTCCAACAGCGCGTGGCCGCGGGTGGCGAGCGCAATCAATATCTGATCGATCGCCACATCCTGACCGATAACCACTTTGTTGACTTCGGCGATGATCCGTTTTCTCAACTCGAGCATGACTATTCGTTTCTTTCGGGTGGGACGAAGGGCGGGGTCGGCGGTGATGGATTGGAGATCCGGAGGGAGCGTGGGCCGCGCACGAAGCGGTGCGCCCTGGTGGCGCGGTCGATCTCGCTCGACAACGACTCCAGGTACCGGCTTCTGGCCGGTGCCAGCTCGCGTGTCGGATACTCGGGTGGCCCGTTGCGTCGACTGCGCGACCACATCAACGTGAGCGTTGCCATCAGCAGGCCGCCGAGGAACCAACGCACGTTTCTCGGCAGTCCGGTTGCGTCATCGGCGGTTCTGTATCCGTGGGGTTCCTCAGCGAACACGACAGGTTGCGAGATCGGTCCGAACAGCGCCAACGCGAACGCAGCGTTGTCACCCTGGTCGAGGAGGTCATTGCTGAACATCGAAGCGTCGGTCAACGCGAAGATCTGTCCGCGGTCGACCTTCACCCGGATGCCGGTCGTTTCGTTCTGGCTTCGCACGAGCTTTGTCACCCCTGCATCCGTACTGTCCGGAGCCAGGGTGAACGAAGACCCGGCGAGCACGCGTAGCGAGTACCCGGTTCCGTCGTCGGTGGTGGCGGTCGCGTCGACGGCCGAACGCTGCACCTCGGTCGGCTGTCCGAACGAGAACGACGGCCTCCCCGTGTATGAAACCCCGTAGGCCCGTAGTTCAGGAAACCCTGTAAGCCAATCATCGGAGGCGTTCAGGTTTGCGAGGAGTGTCCCACCGTTGCGGACGAAATTCTGCACTTCGGCCAGATCGTTCTGCGTGATGTCGGCATCGAGAATCACCAATGTCGCGTTCTCGGCGATCGGGTGTTTGGAGAATCTGCTGATGTCTTTCAGTGGGTATCCGTAGCGCACGACCCGGTAGTTGAAGCCTGTGGCGAGCTCGGCCAGAGCAGCGACCCCGTTTCCGGTCGTGCTGTGGCTCGACCCTTTCGGCCCCTGCACCGGCCTGTCCCCGAAGGGGGGGCCGAGGAGTTGTCCGAAGATGAGCACGGTGCCGGTCGCAACCACCAAAGCCCAGGTGAGTGTCCGGCGTCGTCGGGCGCGTCGATTCCCGGGGTCCTGGGGTGCCAGTGGAACAGGGTCCCACGGAGCACCGGATCGGGCCATTGTGTTTATCGTCGGGGAAAGCGTGTCTGTCATGGGCGTCACCTGAATGGCGATCTTTTCTTCCGGGGCGAAAGCTGGTTGGCGGGTGTCACCATGTGCACCCTGGCCTCGTCGACGATTTTCGGCCATTCGGTCGCGGCCAGCTCGGCGTGCTCCCGCTCGGCCCGGCGATCGCCGTACCGAATCCGGTCGAACATGTCGCCGATCGACGGGAATGAGACGGGAATCGTGAAGCCGAGGTTGCCGTTGGTACTACGTGACGCCGCAGGACGGGGACCACGTTCCAGCCGGGCGATACCGGCTCGAAAGCGAAGTAGTACGGCGGCCCGGTAGTCTCCCCGTGACATTGCGTCCTGTGCTTCGGCGTCGAGCGCGTCGATCGAAACCGTTGCGAGTGCGGATGCAGATACGGGTTGCCGCTTCGTGCGTTTCGAGAGGAATCGGGCCACGGCCAGGGCCGCGACAACGATGATCGCCGCGAGAACCATCCATTGAACAAGCCCGGTGCCTGGAGTGATGCGCCCGATAAAATCGCCGAGTGCCGAGAAGAACCGGCGTTCGAGACGGCCGAGCGTGGACAACGGGCGCGGTTGCTTTACCATCGGCCGGTATTTGGGGGTCGCGAGGATCTTTTGGGCGGCTTTCCTCGCCTCGTCGGCGGAGACTTCTGCGAAGTAACCCCGAAAGAGGCTAGCGCTCTGCATCATAATACGTACACATAGTATAGAGCGGTCGGCGTTACGACAACGTGGTCGGCGACCAGCTGTTGGAGAGTTGGCCGGAGAGACTGTCGAGATCGATAGCTTCGACGCGCACGCGCGCATCGACGTACATCGAGACCCCGAGACCCGTGTACATCGGTATCCACCAGAGGATGTATATCAGCGACACCAGAAAGGCCGCAATCGCTGCGAACGTTGGCTGAGAGGCCGAGTCGCTTGCGACACTCAGGGCGATGGCTGTAGGTATTCCGATGAGGAGGTACGACAGCACCAGGACAACCGCCTGCGTTGCGCCGAACGCGAGCCACCGCTTCTTCGTGAGCCGGAAACCACGACGCAGGGCTTCCATGGGGCGTACCTTTTCGACGACCAACGCGACAGCGCCGACCTGAAACCGCGAACCCAGGCCAAGCATCGTCACGAGAAGAACGATGTAGAGGACCATACCCAGAATGATCACCACCACAACGACGATCACTCCACCCGCTCTTGCGACCACGAAGATCGCCGCGAACGCGGCCCCGAACACCCCTAAACCGACAACTGACAGGGCGAAGAAGGCGATGATCGAGAGCAGCGTGTACATCACTGCCTTCGGGGTCTGGCGCAGCCCGTACCTCACCGACTCTCCAACGGTTTGAGATCCTCCGACGAGTGCGTTGTGGAGGACCGGAATCAGTGCCAGAGATAGAAGGAACATTGTCAAGATCGACAGCGGGCCGAGGGCAACGCCGAACGCGTTGGATCCACGTTGGGACCGGGTCGCCTCGGTGCTTTTGTACGCGGTTGCCGCAGCGAGGGCGCTGAATGGTGCGGCGACGGTCATGGTGAAGTTCCGAAGCGAACGGAACGTCCGACGCCAAAGCTGGAACGAGACGTCGATGAGCTCGGTGGCGCGCCTCGGACGGAGCTGGATGGGGGGATGCGGGTCCGCCGAGTTCATCGATGTCTTCTCCGGTCCGTTTCGGTTTGTTCGGTCGATGATTCTTGAGCGTGGACGGGGGCGAGCGCGGTGGTCGCTGGGTAGTTCACTACAGAAGGGTGGTGTCGGGGGGCCGCAGCACGGGCAACGGGCGTCCGAGGTCTCCGGCCAGACGCTCCAGGTCGAAGCCTTCCTTGCGCACGCGCAGGTCAAAGTAGAACAAGACGGTGAGGGCCGCACTGAGGGGTGCGGTCACTGCGGTGGATACCGTTCCGGCTATCGAGCTCCACACGAACTCGAACGCAGCATTGGCGCCGCCGAGGCTGGAGAGGGCACCGCTGATCGCCTGGTTGATGATCGCGCCAACGATCCCGCTGAGAAGTGCACCGCACAGAAGGGCACCGAGCGCCCGCCAGGCATGACCCTGGGTGAGACGAAACGATCGGCGCAACGCCTGGATCGGTCCGGCTCTTTCCAACACGATGGGAGGGTTCGCCACCGATGTTCGAAGCGTGAGCCACAGTACGGCAGCGAGGGCTACCAGAATCACCACGATCGCAAAGCCCTTCAGGAAAACAGTGGTGAGGACGGCCAGCCCGAGGATCAGTACGCAAAACAATCCGAAGGCAAGGGAAGCCAAAAGAAGTACGGGTCCGCGTCTGAAAGCGATCGCGAGTGCCGATTTCCGATCGACGCTTCCGTGAAGGATCAGTTGGCCGATGAACGACGTCAGAGCGGCCTGAAGCAGATAGACCGAGAGGATCGACAGCAGGATCGTCACCGAGACAGCACCGATCTGAGCCGACGTGAACTTCGGAAACGTCACAGTCGCGTTGGGATTGGCTTTCTGGGCGTCGGACCAGGTTGTGAGGGTCTCAGCGAGCGTCGGCTTCACCGAGGACGTGACCAGAGCCGTGAGGACCTGGAACGGCAGGACGATTGCGGCGGCAAATGGAACGAGCGTTCGGAAATTGCGCGTCATCAATTTGATCGAAGCGTCGAGCATCTCACCGACGGTGCGCGCTTTGATCTCGAGAGGTTTGTGGTCGGCCACGTCGTACAGTCTGGCTGAAAACGTTCCGGGATTGGCGCTTCTGCCCTGACCGGATCGCCGGACGTTGTTCGACGTGTGACAAACGAAACCCGCTCCGGCCGTCGCTAGTGTTGGGGATAGGGAATAATTCGCCAACGTACGAACGACCAGGGAGATTCAGATGTTGAAGAAGAGCAAGACCGACGCCGTATCGACGCCGCTTGACAACGTTCCGCTTATGGCGGGTCTTACAGCCTCGCAGCGAGCCCGGCTGGCCGGTGAGATGACCGAGCGGGTTCTGGCGCCGGGCGAAAGCGCCGTGGTCGAAGGTCGCCATGGCGTCGGGTTCTTCATCATCATCTCCGGAAAAGCCTCCGTGGTGGTGAAGGGTGAATCGAAGAAGACCCTCGGGCCGGGCGACTACTTCGGTGAGGTGGCCATGCTTTCGGAGGGAGGAGTCAGGTCAGCGTCGGTTGTCGCCGAAACGGAGTTGGTGTACCTGGCCATGACGGCTTGGCACTTCAAGCCGTTTCTCAAAGAGCACCCTGAAATTGCGTGGGAAATCATGTCCGAGATGGCGAAACGACTGGCAAGCAACAACTGACGTTGAATCGTCAGTTGGCGGTGAATATCACGGCCAGACTCCCGGCAGTCGGAGCACAATCCATCGGGCCAACGCCGCGTTGACTTCCGCCGGTCGTTCCTGGGCCATCCAGTGACCGGAAAACACGACGGCCTCGTCGAGTTGGCTGCACCGGTCCCGCATCGGCTCGGGCAGCCTTGACGTGACCGCGTCGCAGACATAGTCGTATTGTGCAGCGACAAAGAGCACCGGCAGGTCGAGGTGTCCGTCATCAAGCGCCGTGCCGGCGTATACGGCGTTCGCTTCGTGGTTCATGTAGTAGGCATCGGGACCGAAGAATCCATTTCGGCCGAGCGCCTCGGCGTACGTCTGAGCGTCGGTCTCCGTCACCACATCGGTGTCCATCGGGAAGTCCGGTGCCTCGGTGAATGGGCCGAAAAATCCGCCGTTCTTTCGTGTGAAAGCCGTCCCGGCGGGTTTCCCGAATCCGTCGGGGTTGCCCTTGCGAAAGAACAGCTTCACCGTGTTGTAGGGATTGGCACCGAAGGTGCTCGTGGCCTTCTCGAAGTTCTCGGCGTAGAACATCATGTACTCCCACTGTCCATAGGGGTACTCGGCTTCGGGGTAGCGGTCACGGTTGATCAGTGGCACGCTCGCTTCGAGCCCCCGCTCGAGTGTGAAGTACGGAACGCACAGGTTGGCCACGCCGAAGCAGCGGTCGGGGTGGTGGCTGGCGATGTTCCAGACCGTCGGGCTACCCCAGTCGTGGCCGACCCAGATCGCCCGGTCCCGACCAAAGGAGTCGAGTAGGGCGATCATGTCACTGACAACGTGTTCCTGCGCGTAGTCGGCGAGGTTCGGATAGACGGTCGAGTTGCCGTAGCCCCGCATGTCGGGTGCGACCGCGCGGAAGCCGAGTCCGGCGAACACGGGAAGTTGATGACGCCAGCTGATCGACAGCTCGGGCCAACCGTGCACAAAGATGATGAGCGGACCGCTCTCCGGGCCGGCGGCCAGATTGTGGGTCGTATGGGTACCTACGGTTACCGAGTGTGAGCTGACTTCCGTGGAGAAGACGGGCATGGCGGGTCGGCTCCTTTCTTCGTTTCATTGGAAAGACCTGGTGCACAATAGTGCTGAGGTGGCGGCCGAGAACGGCTGTGTACTAAAACCGGCATATGTGGTGGGGGACAACGTCTGTAATAGGGGACCACCTCATACCGTCCAGGTCCAATCGGCCTCTATGTAGTGTCTCGTAAATAAATGGTGATTAGTAGGGTGTGGGGGTGCGTGCACCGGGTCCCGCTTTGATAATGTCTGATGGCCAGCTGGAGATATTTGAGTATCGGCGCGGTCGGGAACGGCGGCGCATCGGGAGGTGATCCGGGCGAACGCATCGTTCGCAGCGACCGAGGACTACCTGAAAGCAAGTAACGCCAATCCCAAGCTGTTCCAGTGGACCGCCACAAAAGCAATCCATCCCCGAGAAAGCGCGTCAAGGCCGCGTCACCCTCAACAATCACCAAATACATAAGAGACACTACATTATCGACCGTGGGAATACGTCTCGATGATGGAACGGTGATCCGACCTAAGGGGGTGCGGATGCTCGGAGCTCCCGGGTCATTCCGTGGTTCTGAGTTGGCACCGACGTTTGTCGGCCGATCCCGCGAATCGATGGCTGCGCGGGAGTGTGAGGGCGGTGATCTCCTGACAGGAATGGGTTGGAACTGGCAGAATTCGCCGCATGAGTGATGCCACCGAGTTCCTGCGGTCCTCCATGCCGTTTACCGCGCTGCTAGACCTTCGGGTCGTGTCCGAGTCGTCGCGGAAAGTCGTGACTACGACATCGTGGTCGGCAGATCGTTGCACAGTTGGCGGGGTCCTTCACGGTGGGTTTCTGCTTGGCTGCATCGACGCCACGGGAGGACTCGCCGCGTTTCACAACCTTCCGGCCGGTGCCGTCGGTACCTCGACGATCGAGTCCAAGACCAATTTTCTGCGAGGTGTTCGCGGCGGTGCCATCACGGTCACGGCGATACCGGTTCACACCGGTCGCACGACCATCGTGCTCGACATCACAGTCACGGACGATCAGGGTCGCGCCGTCACGAAAACCCTGCAGACCCAGGCCGTGCTGAGTTAGAAGCGGGTCCGGTCCGCAGTCGCGCCGTCACAGGAGGGGTCGAGGGTTGGGGTACTCCTGCCAGCCCGCCGGGGTGGCCGCGTGTTTGGAACTGTCGGCCAAAGCGCGGCTACAGCAACCGGACGAACGCCTCGAGGGCGGCGTTCGTCGCTGCCGGTGCCTCCTGCTGAACCCAGTGACCGGCGCCGGGTACCACGGTGGTGCCCCGAAAGTCCGTG
>JANMZO010000035.1:0-9181 GCA_031383405.1 Acidimicrobiia bacterium
CCGCGAACGGCCGGGGCCCCGCCCCAGTCGTGGGCCTGGCGGAATCGCGCGTAGGTGAGTGTTCCGATGCGTCCTTCATCGATCATGGACTTGGCCTGAAGCGCAGCCGCCCACGAGCGCATGTGGTGGCCGACCTGGAACACGACCCCGGCGGTATCGCATGCGGCGATCATCTCCTCGGCCTGGGCCAGGTCAAGGGAAACCGGCTTCTCGCAGAGAACGTGTTTGCCGGCCTGCGCGGCGGCGAGGGTAATTGGATGATGGGACGCGTTCGGGGTGCAGATCGAAACGGCGGTGATGGTTGGATCCCTGATCAGATCTTCGAAGTTCTCGAAGCCGTTCGCAACGTCCCACTCCTTCAAGCGGGCGGCCAGCGTGAAGCTGTTGGTGTCGCAAAGGGCGGCGACTTCGACGCCGGCGGCGTGATACCCAATAACGTGCGACCGGGCGATGCCACCGGTTCCAATCACACCGACCCTGTGCGGTGATGTCATGATCCAACGCTCTCCGAACCGGACTTAGCGGCAGCCGTAGCCCGCTCGGAGGCGCCCGGTACCCACTCGATGGCCGGGACGTTCGGTGCGTTGTTGGTCGGGATGTTTATGTTTCGGGCCGCCCAACGGCAGGCATTGGTGATGACCCGCAGAACGTGCTCATTGCGGTATGTCGGGTATTCCTCGTGGCCGGGCCGGAAGTACACGACCTGGCCGTGACCCCGTTGCCAGGTGGCGCAGCTCCGGAAAACCTCGCCTCCCTGGAACCAGCTGACCATCAGCAGTCTGTCGGGCGTCGGCACGTCGAAACGCTCGCCGTACATTTCCTCGGCTTCAATCTCGAAGTACGGGGGCATACCGCTCATGACCGGATGCGACGGCTCGACCACCCACAGGCGTTCCTTCTCGTTGGCCTCGCGCCAGGTGAGCGAGCAGTTCGTGCCCATGAGTCGGCGGAAAATCTTCGAGTAGTGGCCGGAATGGAGAACAATCAGGCCCATGCCGCTGAGCACCTGCTGCTGCACCTTTTCAACGATCGCGTCATCCACGAGGTGGTGACCCATGTGACCCCACCAGATCATCACGTCGGTCGTTGCGAGGACCTCTTCGGTGAGTCCATGGAACGGCTCGGCCAGAGTCGCCGTGCGAATGCTGAAGTCGGTGTTCACCGCCAACCCCTCAGCCAGCGCCCCGTGGATGCCCGTGGGGTACACCTTGCCGATTTCCGGTTCTTTGACCTCATGGAGGTACTCGTTCCATATGGTCACGTTGATGGGTCGCATAGGTTCCTCGAATACGGGGGTGACTTCTCACAAAGACGTGCGAGCCACGATTAACAGGTCGTGCACGCAGATGCGCGCACGCACAACTTACCGCCCGGCCCGCCCGTGCTGTTCGAACCAAGGTGAGGTTGAGGTCAGTGGTAGGGCCACGTCCGGTGCAGTTGGCCCGACGTACTGCATGGCTAGGACGACAACATCGTCTTCTGCGGATTCATCACCCAGGACATCGACGATCTGGTCGGCCAGCTGGGTCACCTGCAGGCTGACGAGACGTCGCGCCGTTCGGTCCAATCGGGTCAACCCGGTGTCGAGGGACTCCCCCCTTCGCTCAACGAGTCCATCGGAATAGGCAACGACCACGGAGCCGTCTTTCAGGAAGAGCGAGGCTTCGACCCGCGCATGCCCGACAAGTGCAGAGATGGGTGGAGACTGGGCCGCGTCAAGCCATACGGAACGAGTGTCGTTCGACACCACCAACATGGGAGGGTGCCCGGCAGATGAATATTTCAGTTCACCGGTTGTGGTGTTCAGGACCGCACAGCAAACCGTTGCGTAGTCAGTTCCGTTCGGGCCCTCCATGAACTGGGCCAGCGCATCGATGAGCGCGGCAGGATTCGGGCCCAGGTGGGGCGCCAGGGCAGCCACAACTGACCGGAGTCGGCCCATGGCCGCAGCGCTTTCGATGCCGTGGCCGACCACTTCGCCGACGACCATGCCGACGAATCCGCCCGGCCAGGTGAACGAGTCGTACCAGTCACCGCCCACCTTCAAGAGCGCTCCAGACGCTTCATAACGCGCGGTCAGACGCACGCTTTCGTGGGTGATCAACTTGTTTGGCAGTAACGCCTGTTGCAATCGAATGGCAATGTTGTGCTCGGCTTCTTGCAGCCGGGCTGCGGCGAGGATCAGACCGGCCCGCTCGGCAATGTCGAACACCAGTGCCCGATCATCGGGTCCGAACGGGGCCCGGTCGACGTCAGAGATTCCGAGCATCAACGCCCCCAGGATGCCACCTCCAAGGTCCAGCGGGACTGCGATGTGCGACAGCGGGGCCAACTCGGCCAGGAGTTCCCGGGTCGAACTGGTAATCCGGTAATTCGGATTATGGGTCGTATCGACCCGGGGGATCAACTGCTCCTCGCCGTCGGCTGCGCGCCACATCGAGTTGACCTTTCCTCGTTCGAGCCGATGGCTCTCTCGGAGGGTGCGCAGGCCCCCGAGTTTGGTGGGATCTCGATGGGCAACCGCAAGAATGTACTCGGCCTGATAGGGGGCCTCCACCGAGCCGAAATCGGCAATTCGTGGAATGAGAAGGTCGAGGAGTCGCTGGGCACGGGCCTTCACCCCACCGACTGATTCGATCGCAGCAACGACATCAGCGAGCAGTTCCATCCGCTCCCGTTGAAGTTCGCTGGTCCGGTCGAGTTTTCGTTGGACTTCGATCCGTTCGCTTACGTCGGCCGAGGTGCCTAGATGGCCGAGGTATGTTCCGTCGTACCCAAAACGCGGTCGGGCCCACGATTCCACCGAGCGCCAGATCCCGTCGGCCCGGAGCGTTCTCGCCTCGGCATGAAACGCATCGCGGTGCTGTACGGCACGGACAAGTTCCTCCGTGTACGCGTGTCCGTCTTCGGGGTGGGTCACCAGCGTCCACCGGTACTTTTGAAGTTCCTCGAGGGAGACGCCGAGAAACCTGCAAAACGTCGGGTTCACGAACTCGATAGCCCCATCGGCGTCGAGCATCCAGATCAGCATCGGCGAGTCGTCGGCCATGGTGCGAAAGAGGTCCTCGCTAATGCGACGAGCCAGTTCGACCTCGTGCGTTCGGGTCTGGTCCTTGGCCACAACCACGAAGCGGCCGACCGGAGCAACGGGCAGAACCACGATTTCAAGCCAATTACGCGGCAGCATCTCTTTTTCGTAACGAATGCTCTCGCCACCGACGGCCACCCGCTCGTACTCGACAAGTCGCGAAAAGTGGAGATCGGGAAATACCTGGTAGGCCTGCTTACCGACGAGGTCGCTCAGACCGGTCAGCTCTTCGAAGCGGATGTTCATCTCAAGGAAACGGAAATCAACCGGCCGACCCGAGGGTGAGTAGACGATTTCGCAGAAGCAGTAGCCCTCGTCGGTGGAGGAAAAGAGCGCCTTGAACCGAGCCTCGCTCTCATCGAGCAGGCGCATGGCATTGGAGAGCAATTGAGACGCCTGTGGAGTGAGCTCCCCGCCGTTTCGGATGTCGTGTACCAGCGCCTCAGTTGTTGAGGAATTCGGAGGAGGTGCCGACATTAGTTGCCGGTTCTCACGATGTGCAGCACATCACTAAGCCCACTTAGTTCAAGGAGTCTCGACACGTTCGACGACGGCTCCATTATCACGACGCGACGTTGCTGGTCGAGCGCGTTCTGATGGGCTTTGATCAGTACCTGCAACCCACTCGAGTCGATGAAATCGACGTTCGACATGTTGAGTTCCACGTCGCCGGTTCCGGGGAGAGGTTGAAGGTGGGAGGCGAGGGCGTTAACGGTAGATGCGTCGATGTCACCGGCGACGTGGAGGCCGGCCTCGGTTGGCGTGACTTTAAGCGGTGGAATCACTTCTAACGGCACGGTGTGCTCCAAAGTCGTGGGGAGGAACCCGGCGCTGGAACGGGGGGTGTAGACGCGGGTGGTTGACCGATGATCTCGAACGAACACGAGACCGTGACCGCCTTTGACGTTTGCGTAACAGAAAACGTGTCGCCCACGCGTGAGACAACGAGCAACCCTCGGCCCGACGCTTCGTCGGCCTGTGGCCTTCTAACTTTGGGGAACGTCTGCGATCCCGATGAAGTAACGGATAGGGAGAGGCCTAACCGGGACCCTTCCAGAGCGACATAAAACGAGTCCCCGGCACCGTGCACGACGGCATTGGTCGACAGTTCACTCGTTGCGAGTTCGATGTCGGCAAGACGACCGGCTGAAAACGGCCATCCCTCGGCGAACCCGCGCACGAACAGCCGGGAATCTCGGATAGAAGCAAGTTCCGACGGAAACGACCTCGCGGATTTCGTCAGCTGATCCGGCACTGAGCGCTTCCGTTGCCGGTCGGTTTCATTTGCTTCATGACCACGACGGATTCACCCACGGGACGCTACTACCCGTTCCGGGTGGGATTAAACATTGTTTTCAAGATTCTTTCCCGGACCCATTTCACGCAGCCCGCTTAGGTTGTGGGGTTTCGGCGGCGAACTCAACCGGGATTCGAGATCCGGGGAAAAGAGGTGTGACGTTGAGGGTGGGACCGTTGACTTCATGGTTGGGCCCGAGAGTTTCTTGGGAACGGACGGGTTGATGCGAACCGGCCGACGCAGTCTTCGGCCGATCGTGCTGCGGTAGGAACGGGGTTATGAGACTGGCGGCTGCGGAGACCATCATCACTGCAGTCAGCGCGACAGCAAGGGCGAGGCCCAGGTCGATGAAGAGTTGTGTTGGTTGCATTGCATTTCTCGATTCGTGTCCGAGTGGTCTGGTCTGGCCGGTCTAGGCGGCCACGGCGGTGGATTTCGTGCTGGACGGTGACAGGGTTTCGAACCGCTTCGATGCCGAAGCCCAGTCAGCGACTTCAAGAAACTTCTTGCCCCACGTCTCGCGGTCCGACTGGTAATCGAGGTAGTACGCGTGCTCCCAGCCGTCGATGACAAGGAGCGGCGTGGATCCGACGATGTACTCGTTTTGGTGGTCGTGAATCTGGACGACAACCAGTCGTTTAGCAATCGGCTCCCAGACCAGGGCCGCCCATCCGCTTCCCGACAGTTTTCCAATCGCGGAACTGAGCCGGGAATGAAGGTTTTCCTCGGACCCGAAGCAACGGTCGATCTCCCCTTTGAGTGCGTGTGATGCCGTGGTCGATGTTGGAGTCATTGACTGCCAGAACAGCGAATGGAGGGCGTGACCACTGACGTTGAAGCTCAGGGACCGCAGAAGCGGGGAAGCGTCCGCATCTGGCGGCAGAGCCGCCAACGACCCGATAAGTCCGTTGGCCTTTTTGACGTACGAACTGTGGTGCTTGTTGTAGTGGAGGTCCATGAGCCCGGCACTGAGAACCGGTTCGAGTGCGTCCAACTCGTAGGGGAGGGTGGGTAGTGAATAAGCGATGCTGTTGTTAGCCATACAGATGAAATACCCCGTCGACCGGCGCGATAAACGTTCAAGAAGAGCGACTGCAACATTTCGACGCTGATGTGCTCGACATCGGTCCCGGCCATTGGCGTTCGTGACCCCTTTGCGACCCGCTTAGCCGGGGAAGGACGAGCGTCGGGCCGGTAGTTGGCCGGCCGGCTTCGCTGCTGTTGACTCTGTCGGGTCAGCTCGGTTGCCGTCGTGGTTTGCGGGGGCCTTGGTGATCTACGAACCGGTGGGCCCGACGCTGGATCCGGACGTCGCGTCGTTGCTCGTGCGTACGGGCGGTTCGGGCCGGTCGGCGGGTGGCATAGAAGCGTTTCTTGGCCGTCTCAATGAGTATCAGGTAGGTGAATATCATCCCGATGAGGATCATGAAAAACGACAGGGGCAACGTAGTGAAGCCGAGAACATCGGCCAGTGGGGAGAAAGGGAGGGCGGCGCCGATGGACGCACAGGCGACCGGCGTGAGGAGCAATGCCGTGCTCGGCCGACTCGCAAAGAAAGGCACACGCCTTGTGCGTATAAGGAAGACGACAAGCGTCTGGGTGGCCAGGCTTTCCACGAACCAGCCGCTTCTGAACTCGGCGTGGTTTGCGTGGAGGACGCGCAACATGACGAAGAACGTGGCGAAGTCGAAGATGGAACTGATCGGTCCGAAGGTCATCATGAATTTCCGGACGAACGAAATGTCCCATGCCGCGGGACGGGCGAGAATCTCTGCGTCGACGCGGTCGCTCGGTATCGCGAGCTGGCCCACGTCATAGAGCAGATTGTTCAGCAGGATCTGACTCGGAAGCATCGGGAGAAATGTCAGGAAGAGCGATGCACCAGCCGCGCTGAACATGTTGCCGAAGTTTGACGACGTCGCCATCAACACGTACTTCAGCGTGTTGGCGAATATCCTCCGTCCTTCGACCACACCCTCGGCCAGCACGCCGAGGTCCTTGTCGAGGAGCACGATGTCGGCGGCGTCTTTGGCAACATCGGTTGCCGAGTCGACCGAGATACCGACATCTGCGGAGTGAAGCGCGACGGCGTCGTTTACACCGTCACCCAGGAACGCGACGTCGGCACCCGACCGCCGGGCCATCTTGACGATCCGCGATTTCTGCTCGGGATCCACCCGCGCGAAGACGGTAGTGTGATCAATCGCAGCAACGAGGGCATCGTCGTCGAGGGCGGTTACGTCGCTACCGGTGAGGATGCCCTCGACATGCATGCCGAGATCGCGGCAGACCTTGGCCGCAACTGCGCCGTTGTCGCCCGTGATGATTTTCACCTTGATGCCGAGGTGATGGAGCTTGGCGATCGCTTCTGCGGCATCGCGTTTCGGACGATCAACAAAGGTGAGGAAGCCAACCAGGTTCAGGTCATGTTCATCTTCGGCAACGATCCGGTCGCTGGCCGTTGCCGTCCGCTCGGCCACGGCGACTACCCGTGCGCCATCATCAAACAGCCGAGTTAGGACCGCGTGCGACCCAACGCTGACGTCGGTGCACCTGGTGAGAACCGATTCCGGAGCACCCTTCGTTATGAGCCGTACGTAGCCGTCGGTTTCGACCAGCACCGACGACATTTGACGCACGTGATCAAAGGGAAGCAGTGCCAGTCGCCTGGTGCCGGGGAGCCCGACGGCAGCTAGCGCCGTGACTCCGCCGGGAGACTGCCACAGCGCCACGTCGAGTGTGTTGCCGGCGATCGATCCTGAGCCGACGCCTGTCGCCTCATTGCAGATGAGGCCCAGGCGAAACACCTCCGGATCTTGCGCCCCGGTCGGGTCGAGGGCCGACGCGAAGGTGATGGCACCTTCGGTCAGCGTGCCGGTCTTGTCGGTGAACAGGATCTCGATATTGCCGAGGTCTTCGATCGTGACCAGCCGTTTGACGAGCACTTTGCGGCGGGCGAGCCGCCTCGCTCCACTCGAAAGACTAACGCTGACGATCGCCGGAAGGAGCTGAGGCGTGATGCCGATCGCGATGGCCAACGAGAACAGTAGAGCGTCGATCAGCGGCCGGTGCAACACAAGGTTGATGATGAAAATCGAGATGGTCAAGCTTCCTGCGACCTTCACGAGGAGTTTGGAGAAGGCCCGGAGACCGGTCTGAAACGCCGTGTCGGGTTGTTGTTCGGTGAGTCCCACCGCAATCTTTCCGAACGCCGTCGATGAGCCCGTGGCAACCACCACGGCCTGACCAAAACCCTGCCGCACGACGGTACCCATGAAACCAATTGCCCGCAGGTCGGGAGCCGGTTCCGACCTTGCCCGTTCTGCTGCCGGTTCTGTAGTCGCCGGTTTTGCCACCGGTTTTGCAGCCCGTTCTGTAGTCGCCGGTTTTGCAGCCGGCTCTGCCGTAGTAGCCGCCGCTGCGGCGATCGTGGCCGATTTTGGAGAAGGCACGGATTCACCGGTCAGCACCGCTTCGTCGCATTCGAGTTCAGTCGCGCTGAGGATACGTACATCTGCCGGCACGATGTCGCCGAGTCTCAGGTCGACCACGTCGCCGGGAACGAGACCACGGATGTCGATCGTCTGATGGGTGCCGTCCCGCCAGACCGACGCGCTGTGGCAGATGTCGTTGTGCAACTTGGCAACAGCCGTTTCTGACCTGTACTCGTTGATAAAGCCGAGGCCGATGCTGAGGGCCACGATCGTCGTGATGATCACGGCATCGGTTATCGCTCCGGTGGCACCGGAGATTGCTGCAGCTCCCAAAAGCAGGATCAGCAGCGGATTACGGAGCTGCCGCACAAGAACGTCGAACGCAGTCACGACGCGTGAAGCCAGGACGTTGGCACCGCACGACGCAAGCCTTCGGCCCGCCTCCGCTGCGGTCAGCCCATCCGGAGATGAACTAAGCGCACGTAGTACTTCCTCGCCAGCTGAGCGCGCGGCCCATCCGGTCTCGACAGCTTTGTACAACCCTGGCGTGTCACCCATCGGAAACTCCCCAACCGTGAGACTCCATGACCGGGAGCTACCCGCAAACGTACCTCGTTGGAGACCTCATCTACTGACGAGGCTCGCCACGACGTTGATCGTCACCGCGAGGATTGTCGTCCCGAAGAGGAACGACATGAGCGCCTGTCGGGTTGCGGTACGGCGAATGAGACTCGAGGCGATCGGTGTGTCCGACACCTGGTAGGTCATGCCAATGGTGAACGCGAAGTAGGCAAAATCGGAGAATGTCGGGGGGTCGGGGCCGAAGTCGATGCCGCTGCCCTCCAGGCAATACTCATGCGCGTAGCGGAGCATAAATACGGTGTGCACGGCCGTCCACGAAATAGCAACGGTAAGTACACATAGGATAGTGAGTGCGGCCCGCTCGACACCACCCAGGGCTGAAGCATGATGCAGCCCGACCGCAACGCCGATCAAGCTCACGGTGGACGCCGCCAGGAGCGCGAGCCCGGCCTCCGCTCTCGAGTCATCCTCCTGGGTGGCACGCTTTGCCGTCTCGTTTGCGTCGAGGTCATGAACCGACCGCCACACCCATCCAATGAAGATCGCCGAGGTTGTGCTCCAGCCCACGAGGACGGCAAACTCCGAACCGAGATCCGACAACGAAAACAAGCCCCCAACGACAAGCCCCACGGCGATGCACACCCAGAGCCGGCGCCCATGCGAAAGCCTTCCGTTCGGGTCTGCAGGAAATTGCTGCCTCATTGAGCCAACATTTAAGAACATCGGGGAGCTCCAGTCGAGTTCAGTGAACTGGCGTGTTTAGCGGGCGGCCGACCGGGG
>JANMZO010000075.1:0-16524 GCA_031383405.1 Acidimicrobiia bacterium
TGCGGGCCGGCGACGATCCCACCGACCGCGACAACTGCGGTCACGTCGAACTCGCTCCCGTACCCGTTACAACCCACGCTCGCGGCATAGGTGCCGCCGTCGCTCGACCGGGCATACCAGTAGTGATCGGTTGATCCGCTCACCGATGGTCCGAGGAACGACGCTTCGACTACAACCCGCACATAGGTGATTCCGGCGGGCGGAGGACTGGCTTCAACGAACTCGGACCCGATTTCGGCTGAAGCATCGAGATTCACCCGTGTCACCCTCACCTTGAAACGGTGAGCCGCCGGTCCGGCCGCTCCCGGCTGACCGAGCGGAATCGGTCGCAGGAACGATCCGAGAGCCGGAAGCGTCCATTGATACTTCGTCTTTGAGATTTTCGCGCACACCAGCGGCTGCCCCTTTGGGTCGGTGACCACCGCGCCGAGCGAACGGCTTGGACAGGCACCACCCGACTTGGCCGTCGTCGCGGCCCGGGCCGGAGCAAACGATCCGACAATCGCGATTGCGGTCGAGGCGACGGCCACGCTGATCGTTGCCCTCAACGAATAGTTGGAACGGGCACTACGGAACGCTGACGACATGGACCTTCTCCTTCTGTTGTGGATTATCGGGCCGAATTGGATCATACGTCTTTATGCAGCTGATCGAACCGGCTGGTTTCGCCTTCCGGGTGGATGCATGCTCAGCCCGCAATGATTTCGAGGGCCGTCTTGGCCTGCGCCAGCGTCACGCCCGTTGGGGTCTCGAAGAACGTCATCTCGTGCGCCTCAGTGGTCTTGTTGACGAAGTGGAACCCTCTACAACGAACACACCGCCTGGGCCCACCGCCAGCTAACCCCGAAAACCCCACACCATGAACCTTTCGTTACGTAACGAAACCCCGACACTCGTCGTCACGTGCACTCTGCCCGACTGCCAAAACCCGATAACTCCCGGCGTCACGGGTCGCCCCGCCAAATACTGCTCACCCGCATGTCGCGCTACAGCCCACCGTCAACGCCACAACACACCCCCAGCCGCCGCCGAAGTCACCATGGGCTCCGCAAGCAGCCGAGGACGCAAACCCGACAACGCATGGACAGTCCAACTCCACCGCGCCAACCATCACATCGTCATCGCAATCGGACTCCGCCGACCCGCCGCCGACCGCCTCGCCCAACAAATCAACAACCTCCTCACAACCAACCCTTGATACACTACGGCCCTGGGGTGTCTAACCCGCGCGCGACCAGACTCACGACCACTCACATCTATTTTCCGCTCAGTGTAGTGTCTCTTATTTAGTTGGTGGTTGGTTTGAGGGTGACGCGGCCTGCACGCACCCCCACACTACACAACCACCACTTATTTACGAGACACTCCACTAGCGGTCAACCGGCCCGACGACAGCACCATCAGTCGAACTGAACCCCCGAATTGTCGGAGCGGTGTAGCTCGGATACTCGACAGAGAACAAGAACACGCCTCCCGAAGTGAGTGCACCGTGAACGACAACAAAGAAACCTCCGAGATCGGCCAGGGCGTGGACGGTGAGCAAGTTGTGCGCAACATCGAACGCTTTTGATTCGAGCGACGCCCGCCGTACATGCCGGACACTTAGAGATCCGTCGCTGGAAGGTCCAGCAACTGCCCAACCTGACGAATCCAGTTCTTCTCCGGGGTGGCGAGGATAGCCGTCCAACCGGCGTCGGTCGCCGCTTGAACGTTGAGTTCTAGGTCGTCTACGAACACGACGTCCGAGCGCATGTGATTGACGTTGAGCCTCTCGGACGCGAGGTCGAAGAACACACACTCGTGCTTCTGCACGCCAAGATCGGCGGAATACACGACGTCACGTATCAGGAACAGTTGCCCGAGCCGACCGCACAGGAAGCGGGCGCGTCTGTGCTCCTGGTTCGTTGCGAGGACCACGTGAACTCCTGTCGCAGCCGCTCGGTGAGCAAGATCAACCGCCGCGTCGATCACCACGAAGTCGGCTTCGAACCAGCACTCAATGACTTGATCGACGGACGCAGACGTTCCGATGATCGACAACGACTGGGCCAACGCGGGCTCCAGAGCCATCCGCCCGTTGACAACATCACCCCAGAACGGGATGAAGAACGCTCGACGTAACTGCTCCCGCGTGATCCCGTACCTTCGACCCAGTTCGTTCGTCCAGTGACCGGCACCGTTCCGTTCGGAATCGAGCAGGACTCCGTCTACGTCGAGGGCGAGGGTCCGCATCTGGTGAAGCTTCGCACACCCTCACGAACCTCCCGAACGGCCGCGCTCTGCCCGCGTGGTTCACCGCAACGCGAAGGACTGGCTTCAACGAACTCGGACCCGATTTCGGCTGAAGCATCGAAATTCACCCGTGTCACCCTCACCTTGAAACGGTGAGCCACCGGTAGCGAAGTCACCAACCCCGACAAGAGTGGCGTGCTGATCGTGCGACGGTGACCGTAAGGATCGGCGTTGTCGAACCGAACGGGTCGCGCTGGGCCACGGCTGCCCGCCTCGGACCATCACGGATCAGCCAGACATTGTACCGGGGCCATTATTGGCAACACCGGGTAACATTCGGCCATGACCGAGGCCGAAGCGCCCGCCGGTGTCGCGCCGCTCACGCTCCGGGTACGGGTGCTGGGAGAACTTGCTGTCGATGGAGTCCCCGCGCATGGACTCGGCAGCCGAAAGGCCCGCGTCGTTTTGAAGGTGCTCGCGTTGCAGCACGGGCGTTCAGTTTCCGTCGACCGGCTTGTGGAGGCCCTGTGGCCAGACGCGCTGCCCGCAGAGCCCACCGCACAGTTGGCGGTGCTGGTCAGCCGGCTTCGCACGGCAATTGGTCGCGGGCGTATTCGACAGGGCGATGCCGGTTACCGTCTCGAAGTCGACTGGCTCGATCTTGATGAATTCCATGACCTGGCCTTGCGCGCCGATGCGGCCGCATCAGACGGGCTTCTTGCCGAAGCACTCGAGACGGCTCTCTCAGCGCTGAATTTGGCCCGGGATCCGTTGCTGTCTGAGGACCCCGACGCGCCGTGGGCACGTTCGGCCCGGCACGACACCGAGCGGACCGTTGCCCGCCTCAGACGCTTCGCGTCCGCTACGGCGCTCGCGTTGGGTCGCATCGACGAGGCGGCCGACATCGCCTCCGCTGCCATTGAAGCCGACTCGTACGACGAGGTGTCGCTGCGCCACCTTATGATCGCCGAGCAGCGACGAGGATGCACCGCCGCCGGATTGGTTGCGTACGCAAAACTCCGGTCCGAACTTTCCGAAGAGCTCGGCGTCGACCCGTCGGGCGACACGGAAGCGCTCTATCTGGCTCTCCTACGCGAAGGTGAGCTCGGAGCTTCGGCGATTTCGCGTCCGGCGCGTGACGAGGCGTCCGATCCACCATTTCGGCTCATCGGGCGCGAGGTCGAGTTGGCCGTACTGTTACACGAACTCGAGCAGGCATCGTCGGGAAATGGCCGACTGGTCGCAATCGAAGGAGAAGCGGGCATCGGTAAATCGGAACTGCTCCGGGCGTTCCGAAAAAACGCAGCCGACGACGCGACTCTCTGGCTGTTCGGTACCTGCGAGCAGTTGTTCCCGGAGCTCGCGCTGCAAAGCGTTGTTGACGCACTCGCCACACATGTTGCGACACTTTCGCGCGTCGAGACTGCGATGCTTCTCGCCGGCGATCATCAGACCCTCGGACCGCTGTTGGACCCGGCTTCACCCGTTCGATTCGAAGGGTGGTCCGACACATCCTCGGAAAGTCGGCGGCTCCTCCACAGCTTCGACGCCGTGTTCGGCCGATTGACCATGACAAGGCTCGTCGTGCTCGTGATCGACGATGCCCACCGGGCCGGGCCGTCCACGGCCGAGCTGCTCGCTTTTCTCAGGAGGCGACGTCGCCGGCTTCTGGTCGTAGTCACCCGTCGACCGTCGGAGGGTCCTCCGATCGTCGCCGACACGGTGGTCTCACTCGGTCCGCTCCGGGTCGAGGACGCCGTCGAACTGTTCGGGCCGGAGCGCGGCCCCTCCCTGCATGACCGGGCCGCCGGTAATCCGCTGTTCCTCGCCCAGCTCGCTTTGGAACCACCCGGGGCACCGCTTCCGGCTTCACTCGTTGAGGCGGTCGTCGAGGTCGCCCGTGGACTTGGAGCGGCCAGATCGACTGTGATGGATGCTGCGGTACTCGGTACAAGGGTCGACGTGGAGCTACTTGCCGCAGTCCTGCGAGCGCCGCCGCTGGAACTGTCCGCCCATCTCGACCTCGCCCGGGACCGTCGCCTTTTGGACAGTGCCGACGACGGCTACGCGTTTCGCCACGTACTTGTTCGCGACGCACTCGCCGATGCGACAACTCCTGCGCGAGCGGCACTTCTGCACCGCGAAGCGGCCCGGGTATTATGCGCGCGTATAGTCACCGATCCGCTGGAGATCGCTCATCACGCACGGTTGGGCGGTGACATCGATCTCGCTGCGGATGCACTGGAAAGAGCCGCAGCGGCGGCAACCCAACGGTTTGATCATGGCGCAGCCGAGGATCTTCTCGACCAGGCACTTCGGTGGTCGGACGCTCCCGCTCGGAGACTGGCTCGCGCCCGGACCAGAACGATGCGCGGGCGATACGACACGGCGCTCGACGACGTGGCTGTCGCGATCGCGACCGGCGCCGGCGCGGCGGCGCTCGAAACCGGCGCCTGGACGGCTTACTTCGCCCGCCGCTTCGATGAATCCCGATCATTTGCCGATGACGGGATCGCGCTCGCGCTGGACCCGGCGTTGCGGGCGTCGTGTCTTACTGTTGCCGGACGCGTGCGGCACGCGTCGGGTGACCTGGCCGGGGCCGAGCCGCTCCTGCACGAAGCCGTTTCGTTGGCCAACGGGCCCGCCCGTGCTGTGCCCACCGTCTGGCTAGGCGTACTACGTAGCCATCAGAGTCGGCCGAGGGAGGCGCTGGAACTGTTGCGTCAGATCACACGCGTGGAGTCCGGTGCGGAGAGGACCACCGAGTTGCTGCATGCACTGTTGTTCACCGCACATGCACACGCGCTGCAGTCCCAGCCCTTGGAGGCGCTCGACGCGCTGCACCGTTGCGACTCCGAACTTGACCGACGCCACGTTCCGCGGTTCGCCGGTCGCGCCAGCAATTTCCGTGGTTGGGTCCTGCGGGCACTCGGGCAATGGGAGCGCGCCGATGATGCGAACAGGCAAGCCGTCGACGAGCTCGGGTCCGTGGAGTTTCCGGAAACACTGATCGCCTCTTCGCTCGATCTTGCGGCGTCGGCACTTCTTCGCAGCGACGCGACCGAAGCCGCAGAACGTCTGCGTCGTGCACGTGCCATGTTGACGACCCAATTGACGTTCGGGTGGCGTCTGGACCTGCGCCTGCGGTTGGAAACGGCGCGGTTGGCACTGCTCGTCGACAAGCCGACCGACGCCGTCGAGACATCCTCGATCGTTGAGCGGGACGCCTCGTTGCTCGGCGTGGCGAGGTACGCAACTGTTGCGCGGCTCGTCAACGCACGGGCCCGCGCTCGGCTCGGGGAAGCGCCGGACCTCGCAGCCATCGAACGCGACCTTGACGCACTCGATGTCGCGGTCGGCATCGATTCGTGGTGGGTCACCGCGGAAGTTGCCCGCGATTTTTCAATTCCCAGATGGCGAGACCTCGCACTTACCCGGGCGGCACTGCTCGGACGGAGAGCTGGAGCTGAGAATGCCGGGCTCGCCCGCGCCGTCGCAACGCTGACCGAGTGACCGACTGACCGACTGACCGAGTCGGACTCGAACCTGTTGGCGGGGCTGTGTTATCAAACCTGAGCCGTGAGCACAAGCATCGGTGCAACGACCGGTTCCCATCGTCGGTTGACCTCGGCCAGGGCCGCATCGGCGGCTTGAGCGCGCACGCTGGCTGGGAGTGACGAGACAAAGGTGGCGTGTGACGCCATCGAGAACCGCCAGCCGATCACCTCTAGGGCGGTCAGCGGCAACGTAACCGCGATCGACGCAACCGCCGGATGGCGCAGTCCCGCCCGGTGAGCGAGAGCTACAAGCGCAGGCTCGGTCGATGTGGCCGGCTCAACCTCGTGTTTCAGACGAACATGCCACGGCGGAGGTTCAAAGCCAAAGCGGGCGAGCACCCCATCAACGGCAGCCTTGGCGGGATGGTTCCACCCGTCGGCGAACGTCGAGGCCCCGATCGTGCCGCCCCTCGCTGTCACGCGGCCTGCCTCGGCCAGGAATGCGACGGGGTCTGTCGCATGATTGAGCCCGAACGCCACCAACACCGCAGCGAAGCAGCCGGACCTGAACGCCAACGCGGTCGCGTCGCAGACGACCGCGGGAGGTCGCCGGCCAACCTCGACCATCAGCATTTCGACGGCGAGATCCGCCGCGACCAATTCCACCGCTGATCCCTCGAACGCGGCCGACACGACACCGGTTCCCGAGCAGAGATCGAGTATCGGTCCGCGCTCAAGCCCCGGCCACTTGGCAGCAATACCCTCGCGCACCATCGCCTCGGCGAGCGTCCGATAGACGACACTGGCACCGGCTTGCCACACCGTTGCGGCGGCCGAATAGGAGTCTCTGACCGAACGACGGAACGCGTCATCGCGGTCATCGCTTTCGTTGCCTTCGTTGGTCACAGGTAGGCCGCGCCGGCCACGGCCCGATCGGCCCACCAGGCAAGTTCGTCACCCCAACCCCCGAACGCCTTCTCCCACCCGAACCACACGATCCCGCACAGCAGTCCGAGTGCGAGCTGGCGATCCCACCAGCCGTCGGTAATGACGCCGCGTCGCTCGAGACCCTGTCGGTATGCGTCGATCGTCGCCTCGCGACTGCACGGCAGACGAGCCGCGTTGATCGCGAGATACCACGCGAGCTCACCACATCCGGCACCACGACCCGGGTTCTCCCAATCGATGATCACGGTACGACCCTCGGCATCGGTGCCCAGATTGCCGAGCTTCCAATTCCCGTGCACCAATGTCGACGGCGTCAACGACAGAGCCCTCACCAGTGGGCCCGGATCCCAGGCCAGAGGGACGACAATGGCCGCGAGGGCGGGCGCAACTTCGGCCAGCAGGGTCCAACCCTCCCCGACGAGTCGCGGAACGAGCTGTTCGGATCCGAGCTGAGACTCGGCCATCGAAAGCCACGGCGACAACTCGAGGAGGCGATTTTCAGGAGGGATGATATCGATGACTGAGCCACCTTCCCAGAAATGCGCGTGCAAGGCTGCCATATGGTCGATGAAGCCGAGATGTTGAGCCAACTCGATCGGATCGTCACCCGGCGGTACCAGAAACTCTCCGACGTCCTCCATGAGCACGGAGGTCGCGTTCCCGGGGGGCCATAGCGCTGGGTCCGATGCGATGCCGACGATCGGTTGACGGAAGCACGCGGGCAACTCGTCGAGTAACCCTGTGGTCCACAGGCGAAGTGTGCCACAGCCGATGTCTCCGACGGCCCGCATGGTCCAGTCGTCTCGGAGGTCATAGTGCTTCAAGACATAGCGCCTGCCATCCATTACGACGCGTTCGAAACGCGCCCCGGACTTCGAGTCGGTGTGGCTCATCGGCTCACGCGTTGCTCCGACGTTCAACAGTTCAGCGACCGAAGCCTCGACACTCCGACCGAGACGCACCTCAGTCTTTCTGTCCGGTGGCGCGGACGTCTTGAGGAGGTGAAAATCGGTGGCTATTTTTGGATCAGACATGAGCGGCCTCCGCCATCTCGGCAAGTAGCGAGGCGGGCCAACGACCGCCGCACATCACCGTGTCGCGCACGATGCGCCCTTCGACAATCTCGAGGATGTGGACGTGGTGTGCAGCGTGCGGGACACCGTCGTCCTCCCAGCTGAGCGTGTACTCGATGACTTCGCCGCCCCCGTATGGCATGCGCCGCAAGCCGTCGAAGCGACCAGGGCTGGCAAACCAACGCCCGTACTCTTCGCGCACCGACTCCGCCCCTCGAAGGAGGAAGCGCCAGTTCGGCACGGTAGCGTCGAGCTCGACATCATCGGCCCAAGCCTCGCATGACCCGATAGCTGAGCGTGCAACCGCATCGAGGAACGCATCGACGGGGTCTTGTCTTCCTTCACCCGGTTTCATCATCCGAATCCTTTCATCGTGAACCGTCCGGTTCTTGCGTTCAGGCTCGCACAGTGCAATTGCAGTCTGATTGCAGAATCCGGACCGGGTGTCGCAATCGCCCCGCAAGGGCCGTCCGACATCGTGAATCCAGGGCGCCCCGCCCATCTAAGAAGGAGATTCACCATGCCACCCGCTGAACAACGCCGGTTTGACAACGCCGACGAAACCTCCAGAGCGGGCCGCCATGACCATGGGCGTGCTTCAGCGTGCCCGAGTGGCCTCACCGCTCGGGGTGACGCAACTACTCGGCCGCGGTAGCGAACCCCGTTCCCCACCGGAGAAGCCGAACCAGCAAAAAACCGAAGAGCCGGTCCTGAGACCGGCTCTTCCGTGGTTTATATGTAGCCCCAACGGAATTCGAATCCGTGTCTTCACCGTGAGAGGGTGACGTCCTAGGCCCCTAGACGATGGGGCCCTGTGCAACGGTTCCGCGATACGGAACCTATATAGGTGAGCGCCGAAGCGACCACCTTGGTTGGGGAACCAGGACTCGAACCCGGAATGGCTGGACCAGAACCAGATGTGTTACCAATTACACCATTCCCCAGAGGGCCGAAGAATCATAGCGGAGCCGCTGGGCTTCTGAAACCAAATGGCCCTTAGCTCCGATGGCCATCGGACAGCCGCTCATGTTGACATGTGGAATCGGAGTCATTCACAACTCCGTCTTTTTGTCCGGTGGCACGGACGTCTCGAGGACGTGAAAGTTGGTACCCGCCATTTCCCGCTCAGTCCCCATGTCCTTTGCGGTGGCGTCGTGAGGAAGTGAATATCGGTGGCCATTTTCGGATCAGACGGAAACGCTCAGCCCTCGACCCATGCAGACAAACGCCGAAACCCCATGATCCGACCGACGGCAACGGCTGCCGTCTCCCGGAGAAGGCGTCCGGTCGGCGATTTCGATGAAACCGGCGAGGTGTGCGGCTTCATTCCGACCTCCTCGGCGATGGCGGCGACGCGGGCGGAGTGAAATCCGTCGGTAACCAACACCACCCTCGATAGGCCACGATTGCGCAGCACCCGGGCCGTGGCCGCGAGCGACTGGTAGGTGTCACGACCCTGAACCTCCCGCATGATCCGCTTGTCGGGCACACCTCGGGCCAACAGGTAGTTCGCACTGGCGCTCGCCTCGGTCATCCTGTCGCCCGACTGGCGACCACCGGTGACAACAATAAGTGGCGCAACATCGCGTTTGTAGAGTTCCAACGCGTGCTTCAATCGCCCTCGCAGCACCGGCGAGGGCTTGCCGTTGTACTGGGCTGCACCAAGCACGACGATTGCATCCGCGGTGACCGAACTGTTGAGCGCGACCTCGTCTCGATGGGCTGCAGTCCACACCTCGCCATAAGACAGCGCGAGATAGGCGACCATGATCAGCATCGCGATTCGCCGCATCCAGGACCAGGGATTGAGAATCCCAAGCCCGGGGAGTCGGCTGATTGACCGTAACAAGGGCTATCCGAGCCGGGCCCGGGCCACCGAGACCCGCCGCATGGTCTCGTCGCGGCCCAGTACCTCAAGCGCCTCGAACAGCGGGAGCCCTACCGTCGTACCGGTCACTGCAACCCGGATAGGGGCCTGCGCCTTGCCGAGCTTCAACCCCTTGGCTTCACCGACCGACTCAACATGCGCCTTCAGCGAATCGTGTGTGAACGGGGACGATTCGGGGTAGGTGAGCATGCCATCGAGCAACTCGATCGCACCCTTGCCGACCACCATGGTCTTCTCCCAGGAATCCGCATCCGTCACCACTTCGTTCGCAAACAGGAACGCCACCATCGGCTCGACCTCGGTCAGAACTTTCGCGCGTAGTTGCACCATCGGCGCCATCACCTGAAAGCGGGTCGAGTCAAGGATCTCCGCCGATACAAAGGGCCGACACGCGGCGATGAACGCAACGACACTAAGCGCGCGTATGTATTCCCCGTTAAAGGCGGTCATCTTCACGACATCGAAAAAAGCCGGTGAGGGCGTAACGTCTTCGAGTCGGAACTCGTCGATCATCGTCTGAACGGAAACAATTTCACGATCATCCGACAACGACCAACCGAGCAGCACAAGGTAATTTCGCATAGCTTCCGCGAGGAAGCCCGAGTCTCGGTAGTCCTCAAGAGCAACCTTGTCACGACGCTTTGACAACTTCTGGCGCTTCTCGTTGACGAGCACGGGTAGGTGAGCGAATACCGGTAGCGGCACCTCGTCAGTGAGCGCCTGCCACAGCAGCACGGCCTTGGGCGTGTTGGGCAGATGCTCCTCACCGCGCACGACGTGGCTGATCCGCATGTCGATGTCGTCGACCACGTTGGCTAACAGGAACATCGCGGAGCCGTTACCGCGCTGGATGACGAAGTCGTCGATCAGCGCGTTGTCGAACGCCGGTTCACCTCGGATCAGGTCCACGACCACCGTTGTTCCGGTGTCGGGCGTGCGGAATCGAGTTGCTCGACCCTCCCCCGCCGCAAGGCCTCGGTCGCGACAGAAGTTGTCGTAGCCGGCGTCGGCGAACTTTTCGCCTAAGCGTTCAAGGTTGCGCGCCCGCACCGCACCTGATGTGCAATCGCAGTGATACACCCGACCGGCCGCAGCCAACTTGACCACCGCGTTCGAGTAGAGCTCAGACCGCTGAGACTGGAAGAAGGGGCCCTCCGTCCAGTCGACGCCAATCCACTTCATTGCGTTTTGGATCCCGAGCGTCCACTCATCACGGTTGCGCTCAGTATCAGTGTCTTCAATTCGAAGCACCAACGCCCCTCCGGTCCGCCTGGCGATCAGCCAGTTGAACAAGGCAGTTCGTGCGCCCCCGACATGAAAATAGCCCGTCGGAGACGGCGCAAAGCGCAAACGGGGCGGGGCAGAACTCACATGCGCAAGGTTACTGGCCCGCGGTGACAGTCGGCTGCGACCGGCGGTCCTGGCCTGCCCTCAGATCAGTAACCGAGCCACCCAAAGGGCAACACCGGCTGCGGTCAGCAAAAACACGGACTGGGTCGCAATCAGGGTCCGAGTGTCGTTGCGGATCTGGATTCGCTGTTCGGCAAACCGGGAATCCACTTGGGCAAACCGGGAATCGACCTGGGCAAAACGCGAGTCAACCTCGGCAAAACGCGAGTCAACGGCCGCAAACCCGATAGCCATTTCGGAGCGTAGTGCGGCGATTTCGGTCTTCAATTCCGAACGATTGCCCATGATCTCAGTCTTCAACTCCGAACGATTGCCCATGATCTCGGTCTTCAACTCGGTTCGAAGATCAGACAATTCGATCTTCAACTCGGTTCGAAGTTCAGCCATTTCGATCTTCAACTCGGAACGGTTGCTCGACATCTCGGCGCGAAGCTGGGCGATCTCCCCGCCCAGCGACGCGACATCGGCCTTGGTGGCGTAACCACCCTCGTTCGGAAGCGGAAGAAGTGACATGAGCGTGTCGGCTTGGGCGTCACCGAGTGTGTTCACGAGCGACGCGGAGAGCTGACTCCATTGTTGCGCAGTAATTGTTGTCATGAAAAGACCTCCGGAGAAAGAATCGGACGGGGAAGCTCAATTCAGCGTACGAAACCGGGTACGACAACGGATTGAAAGGCGACGCGCCCGGCCCGGCTGGCGTTCGCAGCCCGGGATCGGCATAAACAGGTCGAAGCGGGTGCCCTACGAAACGCTCCTCTTTCACGGGGCCGAACACCTTGGCGTAGGACACCGGAGCAGCTTCGTGGCCCACGAACACTGAGAGATGGCGTACGACCCGCACCTCCGGGCTGGTCTTAGCTTAGGCAGTGTGTCCGAGGCACATGACGTTGCGGTTCCTCGATTGGATCGAGGGACGATGCGCTGCCTGGCGCGTTCTATGCGAGGCGCGTAGGGATTGCGCCAACGTCGGACTGCTACACGGCCGCCACCCCGATAACCAGGTCCGAAGGCACCTGGCGAACAACGACATTGGGTCGAACGAACGATCATCCACCAACGAACCACCGCCGATGTACCTCACATCCAAATGACGGAGGAGTCACCAGGAATGCAGACGGGCCTCGAGATGTTCTTCGACCGGCACCCGACAACCGACGAACCCTGGCTGTTCGACCCTACCCGGTACGTGACCTACAGAGAGGCACAACACGTCACGATCCGCTTGGCGAAGATCCTGACCAACACCATCGGTCAGGGGGAGCTTGTGGGTTCGCTGATCCATGATGGAATCGACGCGTCGCTGGTGATGCTCGCGTCGAACCTTGCCGGTGTCCCCGTCACCTTTATCGACCGCTCCCAACCTGAGGCGCAATTGTCGGAAGTTCTTGCGACGGAAGGTTGCGCCGTACTCCTGTCCCGCCCGAGCGAGGCCGATTTCGCCACCCGTCTGGCCCGTCAACGATTCCCAGTCTGCGTACTCACCGATGACGACTTCACTGTTTCCCGGTCGCTCCCGGCAGACGATTGGCCGACGTCATTTCCAGATCCCCATGCACCCGCCTGCATCGCCTTCTCGTCAGGCACCACCGGCCGCCCCAAAGGGGTCATTCGGACTGTCGCCTCGTTGACCGGCAGCGGGCTCAACCAGTCAGGCCGTCAGTCACTCACTCCATCTGACGTGATGGCCGAGCCCTCGAGCTACCGGTTCGTGACAGCAGCGACGACTCTTTACGGTGCGGTAGTGAGTGGGTGCAAGATCTCGTTTCCCAACAGCATCAGCGATGGGCTCCGGGACATGCCGACCTGGATCAAGACCTCAGGATCCACAGTTCTGCGAAGTCAAGCTGCCGTTATGCGCACACTTCTCGAAGTCGAAGCCGACCTTCGGCACACCCACCTTCGCCTCTACGCCGTGGCCGGTGAGACCATATTCGGTTCCGACATCGAGCGCCTTCGCAAGATCCTGCCGGCATTCTGCGAAATTCATTGTGGCTACGGATCCACTGAAGCCGGTGGCCTTGGTTCGGTCAGGTTTGCTCCAACCGACGCCGTGCCGGCAGGGCGGGTGCGCTTTCCGCGCAAAGAGTCCACACTGATCGTCGATGACAACTTCGAAATCGCCTCATCCGGCGTCGTCGGTGAGATCGTAAGCACCACTGCCCGGTCGCCCGGCTACTGGCGAAGGGAGTCCTTCACCGACGAACGGTACGTTCAGAGACCGGATGGTTCACGCTGGTTCCGTACGGGCGACCTCGGCCGGTTCACCGAGGACAACATGCTGGAAGTTCTCGGACGCAGCGACAGTCAGGTCAAAATCCGCGGTCACAACGTGGAACTCACAGAAGTGGAAGCGGAGCTGCTCACCCACAACGAAGTCCGACTCGCTGCCGTCGTCGATGTACCGCGACCGGGCGGCGGGCGATCGTTGGCTGCCTTTTACGTACCGGTCTTCGGGAAGCTGCCGTCGGTGGCGTCGCTTCGGAGACATCTCGGTGAACGTCTCTCGAACTACAAAATTCCGTCCCGATTCATCCCGATGGATCGCATTCCCACCACCGCTTCGGGAAAGTTCGATCGGGAAGCAATGAGGGTGGTCTCGGTTTTTGATGACGATCGTGAGGTACACGAGCCATCGACTGACACCCAACGGTCACTCCACCACAAGCTCAGTGATCTGTTGGCGCTCTCGTCCCTGAGCATCGACGACGACTTCTTCGAAGTGGGCGGCGACTCACTCAGTGCCATGGAGTTCGGTATCTGGATCAGCCAGCATTTCAAAACCGAAATCGCGATGACCGCACTCGTCACACACCCGACCATCGCCCAGCTCGCACGGCTCATTGATGGGGGGCCGAGGGAACGGGCGTCGAACGGGCGCTCGACGGCCGTGGTCCTGCGGGATGCTTTGGCACCGTCGGCGACGCTGGTCTTGATCCCCGGTGGTGGTGACTCGATTGTTTCAGCCCGTCCGCTCGCGTTGGCCCTGGAAAGCAATCTCCGCGTCATAGCGGTCCAAGGTTTGGGTCTCTTCGCCGACCAAGACTCCGATCCGAGCGTGGCAGCCTACGCCGCACGGGCGATTCACGAAGCCGTCGCCCTCGCTCCAACCGGCCCGTATTTCGTAGGTGGGCATAGTTTGGGTGGAAACATCGCCCAGGAAATGGCTCGACAGATGGAAGCCGCGGGGCTCACCGTTGAAGCGGTGGTGCTGCTCGACAGCGCGGCGCCACGGTCACTTCCACGGCCGGGGCGGTTGGGTCAGCTCACACGCTGGCGCCGAGGTTGGATGCGACGACGGCCCTCGATTCAGGAAGCGCCTTCTACAGGCAACAGTACGCGCTCACTGGTGCAGACCCGTCAGGGCAAGGTGTTCGAGCGTCATTCTCAGGCCCTGCGTAGCCACCACGCCGAAGCCTGCCGCGCGCCCATTTGGCTGATTCGAGCGGTCGATGACGGTCCTGTCGCCCCAGACGGCCGGGACCGGTTTGCCGGCTGGCTGGAGCTGAGCAGGGGTGAGGTGGTCCTTTTGCCGACACCAGGTACTCATGTTTCGATCAAAGACGACCCGCACGTCCGCGGTGTGGCCCGACATGTCGATGCCCAGATCGCGCAGCACTTCGCGTCGACTCGTAGACCGGTTTGAACACAAACCGACAGCTGCTGTCGGTTTGTGTTCAAACGGGGGCGCGGCCTACAGCTGGTCGCCCACTCCATGACGGCCAACTGCGCTGAAGACGGCCTTGAACGAAGCGTTGAGGATGCTCGGGTCTTCCCCGACCCCCCACATCACACCGCCAGGACCTGTCGTTTCGACGTAGCAGACTGCGGTGGCATCCGCGCCAGCGGAGGCCGAATGCTCGTGATAGTCGACAACGTCGATCACAACACCGAGATCCTGGCGGATCGCATGCACCAAGGCATCGATCGGGCCGTTGCCTTCACCCATGATCGTGCGATGGTCACCGTTGACCATAATCTGAGCACTTACCCTTGCCCGCTCGCCGTGCTCGGTCATCGACGTCACCGTCTCATGCGTCAACAGCGTGACTACCGGCTTCTCGGGGAGATACACCTCCTGGAACGTGTCCCACATCGCGGTCGGCGAGATCTCGGTGCCGGAGTCTTCCGTGATGTGCTGGATCGTCTTGGAAAACTCGACCTGCAGGCGACGGGGGAGCACGAAGCCGTGCTCAGCTTCCATGATGTACGCCACACCACCTTTGCCCGACTGCGAGTTCACGCGGATGACCGCTTCGTACGAACGGCCGACGTGGGCCGGGTCGATCGGCAGATACGGCACACCCCATTCCGGATAGTCCGTCGGATGCGGGAGGGCGGCGAAGCCCTTCTTGATCGCGTCCTGGTGCGAGCCGCTGAACGACGTGTAAACGAGGTCGCCAACGTACGGATGGCGCGGGTGAACCGGCAGTCGGTTGCAATACTCGGTGACGCGACGCAGCTGATCGATGTGCGAGATGTCGATTTCCGGATCAACGCCTTGCGCGAAAAGGTTCATCGCGACGTTGACGACGTCGAGATTGCCCGTGCGTTCGCCGTTGCCGAACAGCGTTCCTTCCACTCGGTCGGCTCCGGCCAGGATGCCGAGTTCGGCGGCGGCAACGCCGGTTCCGCGATCGTTGTGCGGGTGCAGCGACAACAGCACCGACTCGCGGTTCGGAATGTTTCGCAGAAAGATCTCTATTAAGTCCGCATAGATATTCGGCGTTGACATCTCAACGGTCGCCGGAAGATTCAACACGATCGGCTTCTGGGGAGTCGGCTTGATGACGTCCATGACCGCTTCGCAGATTTCGAGCGCGTAGTCGATCTCGGTCCCGGTGAAGCTCTCGGGCGAGTATTCGTAGCGGATCTGCTCACCGTTGGTCATCTTCGCTTCCTGCTCGAGGCAGTAACCCGCTGCGTCAGTAGCGATCTTGGTGATCCCGGCCTTGTCCTGGTTGAACACGACGCGACGCTGCAGAGTCGACGTTGAGTTGTAGAAGTGGACAATCGCCTTCGAAACTCCCCGCAGAGCTTCGTAGGTACGGTCGATGAGCTCGTTGCGGCACTGCACGAGGACCTGCACCGTGACGTCGCCGGGGATCCGGTCCTCCTCGATCAGCAAGCGGCAGAAGTCGAAGTCAGGCTGGCTCGCGCTCGGAAAGCCGATCTCGATCTCCTTGAACCCCATGGCCACCAGGGTTTCGAACATCCGCAGCTTGCGTACCGGGTCCATGGGATCGATGAGGGCCTGGTTGCCGTCACGAAGGTCGACCGAGCACCACAGGGGCGCTTTGGTGATGCGCTTTTCCGGCCAGGTTCGGTCGGGAAGGCTCACCACGGGATAGGGCTGGTATTTCTCGAAGGGCATCTTCTTCGGCTGCACGGGCTGCGGTGACATGTGAGGTTCTCCAGGTTGTGTTTGGTTTGGGAGTTGATCCGGGCCCACCACTGTTTGAACACTTTCCGACAACTG
>JANMZO010000082.1:0-26145 GCA_031383405.1 Acidimicrobiia bacterium
CGTCCCTCCGACCACCACGACCGCGCCGAACACCCCCGTCCCTCCGACCACCCCGACCGCGCCGAACACCGACACCATCGTCACCAGGTGGGACTTCGAAGACGGCACGACGCAGGGTTGGACCACGTGGTATGGAACCGGCACCGTGGCGCCCGTCGCAACAGGAGCGCACAGTGGAACGAGTGCCATTCGCGCCACGCCGGGCGGATACGCGGTGCTGGTGAATGCATCCCGCAACCTCACGCCCGGTCACACGTACAGGTTCAACGCGTATCTGCGCCACGACCTACCCACGTTTGCCTCTGGGCTCGTCCAGTTCTACACGTCGACCGGCGCTTCGGCCGCGCCTGATCTCAGCATGGTGGTCGGTTCGGATCCGACCGGCCAATGGAAGGTCCTTTCGGCCACGTTTGTGATGCCCTCCTCTACGTCGACGGTCCAGTGGGGTATCAACGGAGGCGAACAGGTCATGGTGTTCGATGACGCAACTGTCACTACTCCGGTTGTGACGACGTTGTCTCCGACGACTGTTCCGGTTGTGTCGACGTTGTCTCCGACGACTGTTTCGGTTGTGTCGACGTTGTCTCCGACGACTGTTCCGGTTGTGTCGACGTTGTCTCCGACGACTGTTCCGGTTGTGTCGACGTTGTGCTTCATCCGTTACGCACCATCGTGGGACAGCGGAGCGGGTTTCGGTGCCGACGTGACGGTCACGAATTACGGCCCTCCAGGGGTGAACTGGACCCTCATGTGGACGTATCCGAACGACCAGTTGGTAGCCGGCTCGTACGGCGGAAACGCTACGCAATCCGGCAAGACCGTGACGTTCACCAACGCTGCCTGGAACGGCGGAATCGGCAACGGTTCGTCAGCTGATATCGGAGTTGGCGGGACCTACACGACCGGCAACACCGTGCCTTCCGCGTTTCGCTTCAATGGCACGCTCTGCTCGTCGCCAACCGTTGTCGCGACGGCCCTGCCTCCGACGACGACGCTGGCTCCGACGACGGCCCTGCCTCCGACGACGACGCTGGCTCCGACGACGGCCCTGCCTACGACGACGACGCTGGCTCCGACGACGGCCCTGCCTACGACGACGGCCCTGCCTCCGACGACGGCCCTGCTCCCGCCCGCCACCACCCTTGCACCGGGTGCGGTGGTAGCCGCGTGGACATTTGAAGACGGTCGCTCGACCGGTTGGACCGGCAAATCTCTTTCGGTCGTTTCGGCCGCCCGAACCGGTGCCCGCGCGTTGCGATCGCCGAAAGGTTCCCTGGTTCTTTCGTTGAATTCGCTTGATGTGGACGGTCGGGTCAACCGCATTACAGCTTGGGTACAGTCGACCACGACGCCGACGGCCGAGATCCAGGTGTCGGGTCTACTCAGTCCACTGCGGATCCCGGCGACGATCGAAGCTCCGGTCAACGGGTGGCGCAGGGTCACGGTCAGCTACACGCCATCGCTATTGACAACTGCAACTCTGGTTATGGGCTCGTCGGGTGCGGTCATCGTCGACGACGTTGAGCTTCGGGCGTGAGGACGCTACGGGTGTGGACCGTCGGCGAAACATCTGTTGCGAACTCAGCTGCACAACGGTCACCGGTGCCATCCCAGTCATTCGCTAGTGTCCTCGCCGTGAAACTACGAGCATCTGCCGGTTGGCTTCTTGCCGCTTCTTCCCTCGGGATGGCGATGGTCGTGCCGTCTTCGACGATGGCAGCGACCAAAGCCGAATCCCAGGCCGCTCGGCTTCTGCCGGCCCCGTTCGTTGTCGAAAAGACGGTTCGGGTCGATCTTGATGCCGACGGAGATCTGGATCTGGTCATCGTCGGTGTCGATGGACCTGTTCCGGCACCTGAAAGCTTCGATGACGATTCGTCCGACGGCAATCGGGTGCTGCTGTTCGCCCGCAAGGATCCCGATGGGTACCGTCGGGTCGGTCTCGGGCGCGGCGCGCTGGAGTGTCGGCGGTGCGGCGGTGCGTTCTGGGGTGTGAGCCCCGCCCCGATCGACATCACGGTTGCGAAGAACGTCGTGAACATCGAGCAGTCCGCCGGGTCTCGGGAGCTCACCACGTGGATTCACCGCTACCGGCTGGAAAGTGGCAAGGTCCGGCTCATCGGCGTCGACGTTTCAACGACCGATCGTCTCAACGGAGCAACCGTCAGCATCTCAAGGAACTACCTCACCGGTCTCACGGTCACCGAGATAGACGGAACACCCGACCCCGCCGACAAACCGCCGAAAGCCGGACGAGTCAAGGGCAAGCCGAAAGTCATAAACGTCGAGGCCGTCGAACTCGGATAATCACCCGCTCCGTCTGCAGCAGGCGGGTGGCTCCGGGTCGGGAAACACACCGAGCTCGACGTTTTCGGTCGACCGATTTCACGCGATGGAAACATCCCGGACTGGCAAGACGCCATCAGACGTTGGAAAATAGGGTGTGTCCCGCATCGAAAACGAACCGCCCCAAGGTTCCGGGGCGAAAGTGCGCTGGGATTCCTATGAAAGCCCCGGTTGCTGGGATGAGATGATCGACCGGGGGAGGCCCCGCGAGGAGTGCGGCGGGGTGGCTGAGTATCTCGGCTCGCTCACGATGGCTGAGTTGACGGAACGCCAGCGTGCGGCCGAACTGGCCATTGAAGCGATGGGGATCACCTTCACGGTCTACTCCGACGAAGGCGGGATTGACCGGGCCTGGCCTTTCGATGTGATCCCCCGGGTGATCTCGATGAACGAGTGGACCAAGGTGTCGGTTGGTCTCGTTCAGCGACTGACAGCGCTGAACATGTTCATCGACGACCTGTACGGCGACCAACACGCCATCAAAGACGGCATCTTCCCGGCCGAACTCCTGCACGACTCGGCGAACTTCCGACCGCAGTGCATCGGGATGAAACCAGCGTTCGGCACGTGGGCCCACATTTGTGGGAGTGATCTGGTCCGCGACAGGGATTCGACGATGTACGTCCTCGAAGACAACCTACGGGTGCCTTCGGGAGTGTCCTACATGTTGCAGAACCGTCAGGTGACCAAGCGGGTCTTCGCCGATCTGTTCCGCAATCTTGAGATCTATCCGGTCGACGGCTATCCGGCCAAGTTGCTGGAGATGCTGACGGACCTCTCGCCGCGCCCGGGAATTGCGCCGACGATTGCCCTGCTGACTCCGGGAGTGTTCAACTCCGCGTACTTCGAGCATGCCTACCTGGCGCAGCAGATGGGCATCCATCTGGTGGAGGGCAGCGACCTCATGGTCGACTCCGACGATTGCGTCTACATGCACACCATCGCCGGCCCCGAGCGGGTCGATGTGATCTACCGACGCGTCGACGACCTGTTCCTGGATCCAGCCGTGTTCCGCAAAGACTCGACGCTTGGCGTGTCAGGTCTTATGCGCGCGTGGCGTTCCGGAAACGTGGCCATCGCCAATGCCCCGGGTGCGGGGGTGGCCGACGACAAGGTGGTCTATTCGTTTGTTCCGGCGCTCATCAGGTACTACCTCAGCGAGGAACCGAGAATTCAAAACGTTCCGACGTTTTTGTGCATCGACGATGTGCAACGCCAGCATGTCCTTTCGCGGGTCACGGACTACGTGATCAAACCGGCCAACGAATCCGGCGGATATGGCGTGTTCGTGGGATCGAAAGCCACCGCCCAGGAAGCAGAAGCCGTGAAGCTCCAGGTCGAAGCGGACCCGCGTAACTGGATTGCGCAACCGATCATCTCGCTGTCGACAGCGCCAACCCTGGTCGATGGTCGGCTTGCCCCGCGGCACCTCGACCTTCGCCCGTTCATTCTCTCGGGAAAGCACTCCTACGTAACGCAGGGCGGTCTCACCCGTGTTGCGCTGCGGGAGGGTTCGTTGGTCGTCAACAGCTCCCAGGGTGGCGGGAGCAAGGACACCTGGATCGTCGGGGAGTCCATACCCGGGTCACCGGGTGGTGCACAGGTTCAGTCGTCCTGAGTCGCATGCAGTATGCCGCAGTAGCAAGCCGAGCCTGGTGGCCGCCAGGCACCTCAGCCACCAGTAGTATGTCCACGTAGTTTCTTTGGAGGTCTCCGATGTTGTTGTCACGGGTTGCCGAGTCGGTCTATTGGGCCGGTCGTTACTTGGAGCGCGCCGAGGCAACAGCGCGACTGGTCAAGGTTCATACCGAATTGTTTCTCGACCTTCCGGCCATGGCGAAGGTTGGATGGTCGCCCCTGCTGGCGGTGACCGGATCACGGGAGGCCTTCGATGAGCACTACGACGGCGCAGTCGAAGAAGATGTGATCCGGTTTCTCACGGCTGACCCGGCCAGCCCGACGTCGATTCTTTCGTCGCTCACGTCGGCTCGTTACAACTTTCGGGTCACGCGTAACGTGCTCCCGGCGTCGGCATGGGAGCAGCTCAACCAGCTCTATCTGTGGGTGGTCCAGTCACGGGCGCTCGCGGTCGATCGGCGCACCCGTCTCGCATGCATGGATCGTGTTATCCGCGACTGTTACCTTCTCCGTGGGTTACTGGCCGGAACGATGAGTCACGACGAGGCCTACTGGTTCTTGGAAATCGGCAGTCTGGTCGAGCGTGCCGATATGACGACGCGCGTACTCGACGTGCAGGCCGGTGTGCTCATGCAGGACGGGTCGAACGCCACCGCCTCCAACAACGCCGTCGAGGCGTACAGCGATCTCACCTGGGTCAGCGTGCTTCGCTCTCTGAGCGCCCAGCAGATGTTCCGTCGAGCGGTTCGCAGCGGTGTCAACGGCGCAGAAGCCCTGAAGTTCCTTCTCCGCGACCCGCAGTTCCCTCGTTCGGTCGAGCATTGCCTCACGCGCATTTCGCGAGCCCTGCTGGAGCTGCCGCACTACGACGACGCGATGGTCGGTTGTGCGAAGGTGCAGCAGCTACTCGTCGACTCTGACATCAACGCACTCAGCGCGGAGTCGCTGCACCAACATATGGACGATCTGCAGGTTGGCATCGGCGGATTGCACGCAGCAATCACGGAAACATATTTCGTGCGGGCGTCCGAAGCTGCGGTCGTCCCGGTGGAAGCGGCCGATGGGGCGTTGGCCACGGCATGAGCATTCATGTGGCGATCGAGCATCGCACGGTGTACAAGTTTGACCGACCGGTCGAACTGTCGCCTCACGTCGTGAGGTTGCGCCCCGCTCCGCACAGCCGGACGCCGATTCTGTCGTATTCCCTGACCGTCACTCCGACCGGGCACTTTGTCAACTGGCAACAGGATCCTTTCGGCAATTACCTGGCGCGCTTCGTGTTTCCTGAAAAGGCAACGGAAATGTCGGTCGTCGTGGATCTGATTGCCGACATGACGGTCATCAACCCGTTCGACTTTTTCATCGACGACGACGCCAAGCATTTTCCCTTCACGTACGAAGAATCGCTGAAGCGCGATCTCATGCCATACCTCGTCGCCCTCGACGGCAATCCACTACTCGATTCCTGGCTCATGTCGCTGCCGCCGCTGCCGGTCGAGGGCCTCGCCGTTGTTGATTTCCTGGTTGGGTTGAACAGTCGGCTGTGCAACGAGATTGTGTATTCGGTCCGCATGGAACCGGGTGTGCAAACTCCCGATCAGACACTCGCGTTGAAGCTCGGGTCGTGTCGTGACAGCGCTTGGCTGCTCGTGCAGATCCTTCGGCGTCACGGTCTGGCCGCGCGGTTCGTGTCGGGCTACCTGGTGCAGTTGACGGCTGACATCCCTGCCATGGATGGGCCTTCTGGGCCGCTGTCGGACTTCACCGACCTTCATGCCTGGGCTGAGGTCTTCGTTCCGGGGGCGGGATGGATCGGTCTCGATCCGACGTCGGGTCTCTTCGCCGGAGAAGGACACATCCCCTTGGCGGCCACGCCGGAGCCGTCGAGTGCAGCAGCGATCACCGGGATGGTCGAGGCGTGCGAGACAACGATGGAATACGTCAACATCGTGACCCGTGTGCGGGAGGATCCGCGTGTCACCCTGCCGTACTCCGAGGCCCAATGGCACGCGATCGACACGCTCGGCCGCTCCGTCGACGCAGCGCTCGTTGAAGGAGATGTGCGGCTGACCATGGGGGGTGAGCCGACCTTTGTGTCTGCGAAGGACATGGAGTCCGCCGAGTGGACGGTGGCTGCCGACGGACTGGCGAAACGCGACGCGGGTGGGGAGATGGCGCGACTGCTGCAGGAGCGGTTCGCGAAAGGCGGGGTTCTGCAGTACGGACAGGGAAAGTGGTATCCGGGGGAGCTGCTGCCCCGTTGGCAGATCTCGGTGCTCTGGAGGACCGACGGGCTCCCGCTGTGGAAGAACCACGCTCTGCTCGCCAATCCATCGGAGAAGGGTTCCTCCGACTTCAATGCCGTACGCGCGCTTATGAAAGCCGTTGCCTCGAGGCTGGGTGTCCCCGATGAGTTCTGCCTTGAGGCGTTCGAGGATCCGGTGTATCAGCTGTGGACCGAAGCCCGCCTTCCCGCCGGAACCCCTGCCCAGGTCCAGCTGTCTTCAAACGACGTTGCGGCGGCCGACCCCTCCAGAGTCGCGTCAGGCCGTGCCGCGCTGATTGCGAACCTGGATCGGAACGCGGGAAAGCCCGTGGCCATGGTCTTCCCGCTCCATCGTGTGACGGGTAAGGACCGTCGGTGGGGGACGAGCCGTTGGACGCTGCGTCGCGGCGAGCTGTTTCTGATCCCCGGTGATTCCCCCAGTGGCCTGCGCCTTCCGCTCGACTCGCTGACGTGGGTTCCGGTTCCGGCCGAGCCTGACCGTTCACCGTTCGACGCGCATCCGCCGCTCCCCGAGCCGGTCGCCCATGGCGAAACCTCGGCGGCGACCGACCCGGTCAACCTCGCAACCGTTGTCCCGGTGAAGGACTGCCCGCCCACGGCCGTGTCGTTTGAACTTCGCAACGGTCATGTGCACGTGTTTCTTCCGCCTCTGGTCGAGCTCGAAGATGCCGTCGAGCTGCTTGCGGTCATTGAACGGGCTTCTGAGGAAACCAGGACCGCGATCGTGTTGGAGGGCTACGCCCCGCCCCGGGACCCGCGACTGCAGACGATCGTCGTTGCGCCCGACCCGGGCGTGCTCGAGGTCAACGTGCACCCCGCGTCGTCGTGGGATGAACTTGTCGAGATCACGCTGACCGTTCACGATCTGGCCCGACGCGTGGCACTCGGTACCGAAACGTTTCAACTTGACGGACGCCACAGTGGCACCGGTGGCGGCAACCACATCACGCTGGGCGCCGCGGCTGCGAAGGACAGCCCAATGCTGCGGCGTCCGGATCTTCTGCGCAGCATGATCACGTTCTGGCAGCACCATCCATCGCTTTCCTATCTCTTCAGCGGCCGTTTCATCGGACCGACGAGCCAGGCTCCCCGGGTCGATGAAGGGCGCGATGAAACGCTGTACGAGTTGGAGATAGCGTTCGCCGAACTCGATCGCCTAGCCGGTTCCCCACCACCGTGGCTTGTCGACCGGCTGCTGCGTCACCTTCTCGTCGATATCACCGGCAACACGCACCGGGCCGAGTTTTGCATCGACAAACTCTTCAGCCCCGACAGCGAACGTGGCCGCCTCGGTCTGTTGGAGCTCAGGGGTTTCGAGATGCCACCGCATCCGCAGATGGCGCTGGTCCAGTCGTTGCTTGTGCGGTCGCTCGTCGCCCGGTTCTGGAAGGAGCCGTACCGCGGCGATCCGGTGCGGTGGGGTACGGAGTTGCACGACCGTTTTCTGCTCCCGCACTTCTGTGCAGCCGACATCTTCGATGTGGTGCGCGATCTGCGAAATCATGACATCGGGTTCGACGCATCGTGGATGGCGCCGTTCATCGAGTTTCGGTTTCCGCGTCTCGGCTCGGTCGACATCGGTGACGTTCACCTGGAACTCCGGTCCGCCATCGAGCCGTGGCACGTGCTCGGTGAAGAAGTCAGCACGACCGGCACGGCCCGTTATGTCGATTCGTCCGTGGAGCGTCTGCAGGTGAAAGCCGTCGGTATGACCGAGGGCCGTCACGTAGTGACCTGCAACGGGGTCGCGGTTCCGCTTCGACCAACGGAAACACCGGGGACGCAGGTTGCCGGGGTTCGCTACCGCGCGTGGCAACCACCCTCGGCCCTTCATCCGACCATCGGCGTGCATTCACCGCTGACATTTGACCTGATCGACCTTTGGAGCGGGCGGTCGGTCGGGGGATGCCGCTACCACGTATCGCATCCGGGTGGTCTTGCGTACGAGACGTTCCCGGTCAACGCAAACTCCGCCGAAGCCCGCCGTCGCAGCCGGTTCGAGGTGTTGGGGCATACGTCGGGAACTATTCCCGAGGATGTGCTCGGAGCCCATGCCGGTCAGGCCGCGGCCGGAAGAGGCGGAATTGCGGGCGCTCTGAGTGGTCACGAGTACCCGCGTACGCTCGATCTGCGTCGAGTTCTGGCTGGGGACGGCGGAGTAACCGGCGGACCGGAAAAAGGCTGACAAGATGCAGCACCACGAAACTCGCTGTTGCGAAACACCAGCGTTCAGTTTCTTCGGAGCCAATTAGTGCACCTTCGCAGAAATACCTTGAACGTCGAAAGCCCCGAGACCTTGCCTGTGAACTGGGTTGTCATCGTCCTCGACATGCAACGCACTTCCGCTTCACTGCACTAGCACTAGCGGGAGTTGCACCCTCCTTTAGGATGCTTTCGAAACGACCGAATAAGCGAAACAGATGACCGTCACCAATTCGACCAACCTTCTCAGTGACTACCGACCGCCCGACGGGGCCTTCGACGAGTTCGTCCGCTCCGATGGAGGGGGCCCGCGTTCGCACTGGGCGCACGTCGGGACGGCGTTGGCCGAACTGGGTCATCGTGAGCTGCTCGAACGGCAACGCGAAGTTGACCGGCAGCTTGATGCCGATGGCGTGACGTACAACGCGTTCGGAAACGCGGATCCCCGCGGGCGTCGTTGGGCGCTCGATCCCCTTCCGGTGGTACTTGACAGCAAGGAATGGGCCGCCATCGAGAGCGGGGTTATTCAACGGGCCGAGCTGCTCGCACTTGTTCTCGCCGACCTCTACGGCCCCCGCGATCTGCTTCGGCGCAAGCTGATTCCGCTCGAAGTGGTGCTCGGGCATCCCGGTTTTCTCCGAGCCTGCGACCAGAGCGCAGCGCTCGCCAAGGGTGGGATGGCACCGGTGTCGCTCACGACCTATGCCGTCGATATCGGGCGAGACCTCGATGGGGTCCCGGTTGCACTTTCGGACCGTGCTCAGGCACCTTCCGGCGCCGGCTACGCCCTGGAAAACCGCCTCGTAATCTCCCGTGTGTTTCCTTCGATGTACCGCGATGCCCAGGTGCACCGGGTGGCTCCGTTTTTCCGGGCGTTGCGTCGTGCACTGCAGAAAGCCGCGCCGCACAAGTCGGACCCGCGCATTGTTGTGATGTCGCCCGGACCCTGGAGCGAGACCGCGTTCGAGCACGCGTACCTCGCGTCGTACCTCGGCTACCCGCTCGTCGAGGGCGGTGACCTCACGGTGCAGGGTGGTTCGGTTTGGATGCGTTCGCTTGGCCGCCTGGAGCCCGTCGATGTCATCCTGCGCCGGGTCGACGACTGGTACTGCGATCCGCTCGAACTCAAACCCGATTCACGGCTCGGCGTGCCCGGGCTGGTCGACGCGGCCCGACGCGGGGCCGTGTCGATTGTGAACCCCCTCGGTAGCGGCGTCATTGAAAGCCCGGCGATCCTCGCGTTCCTGCCCGCTATCGCGGAACATCTGCTCGGTCAGTCGCTGCGTCTGCCTTCAGTTGAGACCTTCTGGTGCGGCGACCCGAAGAGCTGTCAGCATGTACTCAGCCATCTGAACGACCTTGTGATGAAGCCCATCGCCCGTCAGGCGGGAACGAGCACGTTGCTCGGATGGCAGCTTTCGACCTCCTCTCTAGCTGAACTTACGGCCCGCATCCAGGCCGAGCCGTGGCAGTGGACGGCTCAGGTGCCGCTGGCCCTCGCAACGACGCCTACGCTTACACCCGACGGCTTCGAGTCACGGCGCTCGGTGCTTCGCGCCTTCGCCGTGGTCCAAGGAAATTCGTACACGGTCATGCCCGGTGGGTTGCTTCGAGTTGCTCCGACGCTCGAAAGTTCGCTGATCTCCAATCAAAGTGGTGCACTTACGAAGGATGCGTGGGTCCTGGCCTCCGAGCCCGAGCAGCTTTCCGGGTTCTGGCTGAACAACGGACCGGTGGTCGAAGCGGTCGATCCGGTCGGATCAATGCCCTCCCGCGCTGCAGAGAACCTTTTCTGGTTGGGCCGATACGCCGAACGCGCCGAGGGCATTATCCGCCTGTTGCGGGTGGTGGCCGATCGTCGCAACGACTTCTCCAACGACGCGAACCCGGCGGGCTCCAGGTGTCTCGAACTATTGCTTCGCGCGCTTACGAGCGTGACGACGACCTACCCGGGCTTCAACGACGCCGACAAGGTCGACTCACCCGGAGATGAGCTGTTCAGCCTGATCGTCGACGTCGACCGTACAGGGACACTCGCCCATGCCGTTAGGCATCTGCTCGACGCCGCCTATGCGGTACGCGACCAATTGTCCAGTGACACCTGGTTGGTTATCGGCAATCTCGACCGCGAGATACTTGAACTTCGTGTCCCGCACGTCGACCGCCAGGGTGCAGCGCAGAATTCGCTGGGCCGCGCCATGCAAAGCCTGCTCGCACTGGCGGGTCTCGCGGGCGAGAGCATGGTCCGTGATCCGGGATGGCACTTCATGGACGCCGGTCGTCGATTGGAGCGGGCGATACAGCTCACTGCGCTACTCCGGGCAACGCTCGGGTCGGAAAACGACAGGGCGACCGACAGCCTTCTCATCGAATCGGTGCTCACGACCGCAGAGAGCATCATCACGTACCGTCGTCGTTACCGTAGCCAGGCTCAGGTGCAGACCGCTCTCGATCTACTTCTGCTCGACCGCGGTAACCCTCGTTCGCTGGTGTTTCAGCTTGAACGCCTGCAGGTCAGCATCGCGAACCTTCCCCGCAAGAGCGAGGGTACCGCGACCGACCGGCTTTCCGCCGAGGAGCGACTCGTCCTGGAAGCGGCTACGTCTTTGCAGCTCGCCGACACTGCGGCCATGGCCGCGACCGGAGCGACCGGTGATCGGCCTGAACTGGATGCATTTCTCGACCGTCTTCACATCCTCCTTCGCAGGGCGGCTGATGCAATCGACGCTGAGCACTTCGCCCGCCAGATGCCTCAGCAGCATTTCGGCAGCGTCCGGTAGAGGGTGACTCGTGCCCTTACGGATCATCCATCGCACCGAGTATCTCTACGACTCGTCGGTTTCCGCGAGCTACGGCCAGCTCTATCTCCTGCCCCGTGAGGCGGCTGGGCAGCAGGTTCTCGGCTCACAGTTGCTGATCGATCCGGCGCCCGACTCGTACAACGAGTTCCTCGACTTTTACGGCAACCGGGTGGCGAACTTCTCGGTCGCCAAATCGCACGCCATGCTCACGATCACGACGACGAGTCGGGTCGACGTGTCGGGACGGTCTGCGATTTCCGACCAGCAGTTCCTCCATCCATCGTGGAACGACACGGTCGATATCCTCAACCTGAGCGCCGATGACAGCGTGCTCGACGCCCGAGGATTTTCGTTTGAGTCTCCGCTCGTGCCGATGTCGAGCGCGACCCGGGACTACGCCGAGGAGTCCTTTCGGCCCGGTCGCGGTCTTCTTGAAGCGGTCAGCGACTTGACCAAGCGCATCTTCACCGACATCGCGTACAAGGCCGGAGTCACTTCGCTCGACACCAGCCCCGACGACGTGCTCGCACTTCGACAGGGCGTGTGCCAGGACCTGGCCCATCTGCAGATCGCCTGCCTTCGCAGCATGGGTCTGGCCGCTCGGTATGTGAGCGGTTATCTCGAGACCCTGCCACCTCCGGGTCAGACGAAGCTTCAGGGCGCTGACGCGTCGCACGCCTGGGTATCGGTGTTCGTCCCCGGACTGGGTTGGGTTGATGTCGATCCGACGAACAACTGTTTTGTGGGTGGTCGGCACATTTGTACCGCGTGGGGCCGGGATTACGCCGATGTTTCTCCGGTCAAAGGTGTGATCTTTACGGATGCCAAGAGCAACACGATGACCGTCAGCGTCGATGTGAGCCACACCTTGTAGCCACCGATTCGCGAGCGGACTGGGTGTGAGGTCTTGGGCCGACGAGCCCAAGGAGCCCCACTCAATCAGGGACCGGAAAACATAGCCCTCCCGGTCGAGTACCTTGACCGGTCTGTGAGTGATGGGTTCGTAGCGCTCGGCTTTGCGCGTGTTGACACCGACCGTGAACGGAGGCAGGGCGCGCCCGAGGCCATCCTGGCCGCCGGAAAGACACCCGACGAAGTTTCCGCTATTGCGCTGGTGTTGCTCGAATCTGGCGCCTCATCGGTACTTGCGACCCGTTGCGACGAGGCTCATCGCGACGCGGTGTTCTCCGTATCTCCCGCCGCCCAGTGGCATTCCCGGGCCCGGTGCGCATGGATTCCGGTGAAGGTGCCGACGCCCGCCGGGAGAATAACCATCGTTTCCGCGGGTACCTCCGACGGAGGCGTCGTGCACGAGGCCCGTATCCGCGCCGAACTGGTCGGCACGAAAGTGACCGTGCACCAGGACTGCGGAGTGGCCGGGCTACACCGTTTGATTCCGGTCATTCCCGACCTGGAGACGGCTGACTGCGTGATCGTCGTGGCTGGAATGGACGCCGCTCTCGCATCGGTGGTTGGAGGCATCACCCCGGCTCCGGTCATCGCCGTGCCAACGTCGACGGGCTACGGAACTGCGTTCGGCGGGGTGACGGCGCTGCTCGCGATGTTGAACTCCTGCGCGGCTGGTGTGTCGGTCGTGAACATCGACGACGGTTTCAGCGCCGGCACGATCGCGGCCCGGATCGCCCGAGCGGTGGCTGGTGCGCCGCGGTGAACCTCTACATCGACTGCATCGGTGGTATCGCCGGCGATATGCTGCTGGGCGGGCTTATCGATGCCGGTGCGCCGGTCGAATTGATCAACGTCGAGTTGTCCAAGATGGGGATACCCGGACTACGGGTCAATGTGGAGCGTGTCAGCCGTCACGCCCTCGACTGCTGCCATGTGACCGTCACCTGGGCTGGACCCGTGCATGCTGATGAACCCGGCCACCACCCCGAACACGAACATGCCCATCGGCCGTATGTGCACGTGCGGGACTTGATTGCTCGTGCGGGGTTGGCGGAGAGGGTGCAAACCCGAGCCCTTCGGACGTTTGAACTTCTGGCCGTCGCTGAGGGCCGCATTCACGGTATTGAGCCCGACGCGGTCTACTTCCATGAAGTCGGATCGGAAGACTCGATCGCTGATGTGGTCGGCGTCGCGGTTGCCCTCGAACTGCTGGGGGTCGATGATGTGCGGTGCTCCCCGTTGCCGTTGGGTCGAGGCTTCGTGCGCTCCGCCCACGGGATGTTGCCGTTGCCCGCTCCGGCGACGATGGAACTTCTGAAAGGTATTCCGACCGAAGGTGTCGACATTGCGAAGGAACTGGTCACGCCGACGGGTGCCGCGTTGGTCGCAGCTGTATCCTCGAGTTACGGGGGCTACCCGTCGTTCACTGTGACCGCGATCGGTTATGGGGCGGGTGGCCGTGATCTGCCGCAGCGACCCAACGTTGTGCGGGCCGTGCTCGGCAAGCCGGACCGGTTGGCAGTCCCGTCGGTTAGCGCGACAGAGGTGATCGTCCTCGAAACGAACCTTGACGACTGTTCGCCCGAGCTTGTACCCGATGCAGCGGCGGCGGCCATGCGTGCTGGCGCGCTCGATGTGTGGACCACGCCTGCGTTCATGAAGAAGGGTCGGCCGGGCTTTGTGATGAGTGCCCTCGCCCGTCGTTCGAACATGCAGGCCGTCGCCGACGCGATGCTCTCCGAAACTTCGGCTCTCGGGGTCCGTATGTGCGCATATGAACGTATCGAGCTTGACAGGTCATTCATCCTGGTCGACGTCGAGACCGAAACCGTGTCGGTGAAACTCGGTCTCCGCGACGGCGCGATCGTCAACGTCGCCCCCGAACACGACGACTGCGCCGCGGTTGCCGCGAAACTCGGAAAGCCCGTGAAAGAGGTGTATGCCCGTGCTCTCACTGCCGCACTTGCCGCACAACGACGCTGACATCCCGTCAGTTGAGGACGTTGTCGCGGCGATGGCCGAATTGGAAGCGCGCATCGCTTCCCTTGGAAGCGTGGTCGTGGCCTTCTCGGGAGGTGTCGACTCGTCCGTCGTCGCTGCGCTGGCAGCGCGGGCCCTGGGCGTGAAGGCATTGGCGGTAACGGCCGTGTCGCCTGCGCTGGCCTCGGGCGAACTCGACGGCGCACGCGCTGTGGCCGGTGCAGCGGGTATTGCTCATGAGATCATCTCTACAGGCGAACTGGCGCGCTCCGGCTACCGGGAGAACGGTCCTGACCGTTGCTACCACTGCAAGTCCGAGCTCTATGACCGCCTCGCCGAAGTTGCTGAAGCCCGTGGTTTCGGGGCGCTGCTTTCGGGTGCGAACGCCGATGATCAGGGCGACTACCGTCCGGGCCTCGTCGCTGCAGCGGAGCATTCGGTGGTCCACCCGTTGCTCGAACAGGGTCACGGAAAGGCCATGGTCCGGGCCATTGCTTCGGCGCTTGCCCTGCCCAGCGCGTCGAAGCCGGCGAGCCCGTGTCTGGCCTCGCGTGTGCCCCACGGGACAGCCGTTGATCCGACGCTGCTCACCCAGATCGACCGGGCCGAGTCGGCCGTGAAGGCGCTAGGATACACGGATCTTCGGGTGCGGCACTACGGCGAGTTGGCCAAGTTGGAGTTCCCGCGAAATGACCTGCCGAGAGCCCTCATTGCCGAGGAACGCGAACGAATCGCTGCTGTTGTGAAGGCGGTCGGTTACCGGCATGTCGCCATCGACGTGGATCCGTTTTCTTCAGGCAGTCTCACGATCCATCTGTTGCCGACGCGCCATCGGGGCCGTGTGTCCCCTAAGCAGTCGGGTTTTGTGAAGTGACTACGGCCCGGTCGGGCCAACGGGTCGTTGTCCGCTGACCGTCGTGCGGTGCAGCAATCGGCGGCTGCCGTCATAGTCATTGATCGCCAGGTGCAAAAGACAGCGGTTGTCCCACACCGCGAGGGTGCCGGGCTCCCAACGGAGCCGACACGTGAACTCCGCCTTCGTGGCGTGGTTGAACAGGTACTGCAGCAGGGGCCGTGACTCGTCTTCGGTCATGCCTTCGAAGTGCTGGCTGTAGACCGGATTGACGAACAGCGCCCTGCGTCCGGTGACAGGGTGCACACGAACGACCGGGTGAAGGACCTGGTGGTCGGCGGAGGGGTCATTGCGGACCATGCCGATGGAGCGGCTCACCGCTGCGTTTGAACCCGGGCCGTTTGTACCGTGGGGCCACGCCGTTTGAACGGCCCGTAGCGGCCCGAGGACTGCCTTCATTCCTGTCGATAACGCGTCGTAGGCGGCGTACTGACTCGACCACAGGGTGTCTCCGCCCACCTCAGGTAGATCGATCGCGTAGAGGAGCGTAAGACTTGGTGGCTCCTCAAGGAACGAGAAGTCGGAGTGCCAGGTGCCGCCGAACGTGGAGATCCCCTGCTCGTCAGCTTCTTTCAGTACCGCAATGATGTCGGGGTGCTCATCGAGATGGGTGATGTAGGGCACGCGGAGAATGGGGTCGAAGCCTTGCGTAACCTCTATCTGCTCCTCGGCGGTGAGGTGCTGATCGCGGAAGAACAGCACGCCGTGATCGGCGAGCGCCTGCTCGACCCGGACGAGGTCGGCGTCGCTCGGTTCACGTAGATCCAGCCCGAACACTTCCGCACCGCAGGCCGGAGCCACGGGGCGGATTGCGAAGTCGCTCTTCATTCCCACTCCTCCAGTTGTTGCGGCGTCTGAAACCCGGTTGGGTATCTAACGGGCGTTGGTGATGGCGCGCCAAACCTTTTCCGACGTGCAGGGCATGTCGATGTGCCGGACCCCGAGGTGGGCTACGGCGTCGACGACAGCGTTGTGTACCGCCGGGGTCGCGCCGATGGTTCCGGCTTCGCCGATGCCCTTCACGCCGAGCGGGTTGATGGGTGTCGGGGTTTCCATCACGATGCGTTCGAAGCTCGGCAATTCAGCCGATGAGATAGCGGCGTAGTCCGCCAGGTTGGAGGTTATGGGGTTGCCGTCGGCGTCATAGCGGACCTCTTCGAGGAGGGCCTGGGCGATGCCCTGGGCGAGTCCGCCGTGCACCTGGCCGTCGACGATCAGGGGATTCAAGATGGTGCCGGCGTCATCGCAGGCCACGTAGCGCACGACCTGAACCCGACCGGTCTCGCTGTCGATCTCCACCACGCAAACGTGGGACCCGAAGGGAAAGGTAGGTGCGCTTGCCTTATAGAGTGCTTCGGCGGCCAGCGGTTGGGCCGCGGAGGTCGCGAGTTCAGCCCATGACTTCGCAACACTCGGGCTACCCTGCACGGCGAACGATCCCGACGCGGTGTCGAGCACGATATCTTCCACGGCCGCTTCCAGAAGGTTGGCTGCCTGTTCCTTCGCCAGTTTCACGACATCGTCGCTGGCTTGCATCACCGCCATCCCGCCGATCTGCAGCGACTTCGAGCCGCCGGTGCCCGTGCCGCTCGGAATCTCGTCGGTGTCGCCGTGGCGGACCTCGATGCGGTTCATCGGAATGCCCGTCTGCTCACTTACGATCATGGCCCAGGAGGTGTGGTGGCCCTGCCCGTGCGACGACGAACCGGTACGCACGATTGCGCCACCTTCCGGGGTGATCGTGACTGCTCCGAATTCAGTGTCGCCGAGTGGGTTGGTGATCTCCACGTAGACCGACACACCGATGCCGAGCAGCATCGGGTCGCCGGCATCACGCCGGCGCTTTTGTTCTGCGCGCAGATCATTGTAACCAGCTGCCGTAAGTGCCTTTTCGAGAGCACCCGGATAGTTGCCGCAGTCGTAGGTCGTGCCACGTGCGGTGGTGAAGGGAAACTGTGAGGGCTGGACGAGGTTCCTGCGTCGGACCTCCGCCGGGTCCATGCCGATCTCCGCGGCAAAACAGTCGACCATACGCTCGATTGCGGCGGAAGCTTCGGGCCGACCGGCGCCCCGGTATGCGCCTGTCGGTGTGGTGGTGGTGACAACAGAAGTGATGTCGGCGTCGACCTTCGCGATGTCGTAGACGCCGGGCGCCATCATCGCCGTCATGAACGGAAGGACACCGCCGATCTCCAGATATGCGCCGGCGTCCTGGAGGATCTCAAGGCGGTACGAGGTGATCTTTCCGTCGTTCGTGCCGCCCATGGTGCAGTACTGCACCTGACCACGACCGTGCACCATCATGAGCAGGTTCTCGGTGCGGGTCTCCACCCAACGGACCGGTCGTTCCAACGTGCGAGCCAGCCAGCCCACAAAGACTTCGTCGATCTGATCACCGTGCTTGGCTCCGAAACCCCCGCCGACATCCGGCACGATCACGTGGACGTCGGCCTTCTCCAGACCGAGCGCGGCGGCGATGGAGTCACGGGTTCCGTGCGCACCCTGACTGCACGCCCACTGGGTCAGTCGACCGTTGACCCATACGGCAGCGGCGGCGCGGGGTTCCATGGGAACGGGCGCGAGTCGCTGGTTTACGATGCGCTCGCGGACGACGACTTCGCAGTCGTCGAACATCGAAGGGTCGCCGTTGCCCGGGATACGGAACACGATGTTGGTCTTCGCCTCCGGATGGAGGATCAACTCGTCTTTGCGGGATTCCTCCGGGTCGACGAGCGCTGGCAGCGGTTCGTAGTCGACAACAACGAGCTCAGCAGCGTCGGCCGCCGCCGCTCGGGTTTCTCCGACGATCGCCACGATTGGTTGCCCGACGAAGTGAACCGCGCTGGCCGCGAGAAATGGAAAGGTGACGCCCTGGTTGAGGAACGGGTGCCCCTTGAGCGGAGCGAGGTCAATGTCTGCGGCTGTGAACACCGCGACAACACCGGTTGCACCGCGAGCCCCGCCGACATCGACGCCGGTCAACCGCGCATGGGCCATGGTGGAGCGGACATAGACGACGTGTACCGCCCCGTCAAGCCTCTGGTCGTCGACGTACATTCCGCCATCCGTGAGCAAGGCCCGGTCTTCCGTGCGAAGAACTGCGTTACCAAGAATGCTTCCTGCGGCCATGTCGTCTCCTCATTGATGAACCCGCCAAATTGATGAACCCGCCAACGGTACCCGCTGTGCCCGGGCTGCGCGACCTACTCCAGCGCGCCCGCGACCAGGAGTTCGGAGAAACGCTCGTCGTCGTAGCCGAGGATCTCGGTGAGGACGGTGAACGTATGTTCGCCGATTCCCGGGCCGGCGGACGTGACCGCAGCCGGCGTGGCGGAGAACTTGACGCGCGGTCCTTCGATCGTGACCGTGCCCATTTCGGCATGGGGTAGCTCCACAAAATGGCCGCGGTACAGAAGTTGCGGGTCGACCATGCATTCGGGTGAGTTCTGCACCGGGTGGGCCGGTACGCCGACCTGCTGCAATTCGGCCGCGGCGGAATCCGCCTCGCGCACCGACGTCCATGCGGCGATTGCCTCGTCATCGAGGTCGCCCACCAATGACCGCAGTGCGTTGCGCTGCGCGTCGGTCTCACAGGCAACGGCAATCCACCGTTCGGCACCCGATGCCGGGTAGACGCCGCTCGGATGATGATTTTGATCGGCCGCACCGGTGCGGGGCCACACCCGGCCATTGGCTGAATACTCGACCACGGCGGGCGCCAGCGTGTGGATCGCACCTTCCGCCTGGGCGAAGTCGATGTACTGCCCTACGCCCGTCCGGCGGCGATGGTCGATGGCGGCCAGGAGGATCGCGTTGGCAAACCTCGGTGCGATGTAGTCGGTGTATGCGCCGTACGGACCGCACGGGGCCAGGTCGGGCCACCCGGTCACTGCCGTGAAGCCGCTGAGTGCGCTGGCCATGGTGCCGTAGCCGGCCAGGTTCGACAGCGGACCCGTCTGACCGAACAGGCAACTCGACATCATGACGATGCCCGGGTTCACCGCCCGTAGCGATTCGTAGTCGAGACCCCATCGCCTCATGGCCTTCGGCGAGAACGACTCCAGGACGACGTCGGCCCAACGTACGAGGTCGAGGATCACCCGGTGACCCTCCTCGTTGCCGATGTCGATCGAGATCCCGACCTTGCCGGCATTGAGGCTGGCGAACAGCGCAGAGCGTTCGACCCCCGGCACATCGTTTTTGAAGGGTTGCAGCGTGCGGGCCGTCTCAACCCGCGTGGCCGACTCGACACGAATGACGGTTGCGCCATGATCGGCCAGCACCCGGCTGCCCGCAGGCCCGGCCATAACCCACATGAGGTCGAGAACCTTCAGGCCAGCGAGCGCCGGGCCACGCGGAACGGGCGTCGGGATTGGCAGAACCTCGATGGACCGGTCAGCCGAAGCGCAAACGTCATTCGTATGTGCACCTAAGAATGGTGCGGGGCCGAGCCTGACTCGTGGGGTTTCGGAAAGCTTCCCAAACTGCCCTGGATAGCGAACTCCGTCAACTTCCTCGAAGTAGTCGCGCGCCGCAAGTTGCGGGCTGTTGACCACATCGTCGATTCCGAGGACCGGCGCGATCAGCAAACTCCGACCGACGGCCGCCTCGAGCAGTTCAGCCTTTGTCTTCGTGAGACAGAACGCTTCAATGAGCAGCTTGACCCGTTCATATTCGGCAATCGGCTCCTGGCCGCTCACAAGCAGAATGGTGTAACCGATCCAGTCCTTGTCGCGGGTCGCCTCGTCGCAGAAGCCTTCCTCAAAGATCCACTCCATGAGGCGCCTGCTGAACACGCCTATCGCCGAGCCCCAGAGAAAGGTGATGGAGACGTGACCGTCGGCGCAGGGCCAGATCAGGCGCAGCGTCAAGTCGCCAAGCTTGATCCCACCGGTGGAGCGGAAGTGGGTGGACGCGCCGTTGGGCGTGGCCAGAATCGCGCACTGAGTAGCCTGGGCCGACGCCTGTTGGGCCGACACGTCGATATGCTGTCCGAGACCTGAACGGGCCCGCTCGATGAGCGCGATGATTGCAGCTCCAGCCGCTTCCGACGCGGCGTGCGCGAACGCCTGGGGAACCCCGACCGGGACGGGCGGCCTTCCGTCATCGCCGGCGAGCGACATCGGACCTGCCGATGCCCAGACCGTGAGATCGGTCGCCGCCCAGTTCGCCTTCGGACCGTCGGCTCCGAACGCGCTGATCGACACACTCACCAGGGCGGGGTTGATCGCGGCGAGCGCATCGGATCCGAACCCGAGCGCATCGAGAACTCCGGGACCACCCGACTCGATCAGCACATCGGCACCGGCAATCAGCCGAGTCAGTTCTTCCCGGTCTCCCGGTCTGCTGGCCAGGTCGAGCACGATCGAACGCTTACCCCGGTTGTACGCCTTGAATACGAGGCTGTTCTCGGGCCCTTCCCGGTCGGCCATCAAGGGAGCCAAACGCCGCGCCCGAGAACCCCCGGGTGGCTCGACGAGGATGACTTCGGCTCCCAACTGAGCGAGCATCTGACCGGCCAATTGGCCTCGCTCATCGGACAGGTCCAGCACTCGATAGGGGGCAAGCAGCACGCACAACTCCTCGTCGGTCTCGGGTCCCTGGTGGCCTCCGGTTGCGCCAGTATGCCGTGAAATCGGTCGGCGGCACGCCCGGCTCTGTCGGGATCGTCCCGAACTCCCGTTGAAACGAGTTAACTGGAGCACCAGAGTGCTGCAGTGTCAACATCGGCACCTTCAAACCTCACAGCCGGCCAGCGGGTACCGCCGGTGGCCGGCTCAACATCGAACCGGAGAGACCCGTGACTATTCGTCGTGTGCTGGCAGGTGGCCTGGTTATGGTCGCCACCCTTACGTTTATCGCCCCCATCGCGGGCGCGGCCGTGAAAGCAGGTGACCGCTGCGCGCCGAACGAAGTCGGCAAGACCAGGGGTGGTCTGAGCTGTGTGAAGGAGGGAAACAAGCGTAAATGGACGAAGGTGGCTGCGGCGGCCCCGACCGTCGCGCCGGGGCCAACTGTCGCTCCGGGGGTCACCACCGCAACCGCAACAGGCGGGGGAAGCAAGGATCCGGTCAAGCTGGGTGTTGCTCTCGGGCAAACCGGGGCCACGACCGCGAACCTGGCTCAGGACCAGACCATCGGCGTGAAGTTGGCCGAGAAGTACTTCAACGATAACGGTGGGATCAACGGTCGACCGTTGAAGCTCGTCATCCAGGACACGTCCAGCGACGAAGCCGGCGCCATCAACGCGTTCAACACGTTGATCAACTCCGACAAAGTCGTCGGTATCGTGGGTCCAACGCTTTCGCAACAGGCGTTCGCCGCAGATCCAATTGCCGACAAAGCGAAGGTCCCGGTGCTGGCCCCTTCGAACACGGCCGCCAACATTCCCCAAATTGGTGACTACATAGCGCGTGTTTCCGCCGGAGTCGCAACGTATGCGGGGAACGCGGTCAAGTATGCGGCCGGGCTTCAGCCGACCGGCAAAGCGGCGGTGTTCTTCGCTCAGGACGATGCGTTCTCGCGTTCAGAGACGGGGGTGTTTCAGACTGCTGCGAAGGCACTCGGCCTCGACGTCCTCGCACCCCAGACGTTCAACGCAGCCGACTCCGATTTCACCACCCAGACCGCCTTCGTTCTGAAGAACCGGCCCGACATGGTGATCATCTCCGGACTCGCTCCTTCCGGAAATCTGGTCAAACAACTTCGTGACCTCGGGTACGGAGGAACGATTGTCGGTGGGAACGGTCTCAACGTGGTGCAGACGTTTTCCGTCTGCAAGGCACAGTGCGATGGCCTGATCGTCGCTCAGGCCTACTCGCCGGAAATTCCGGCAACCGGAATCAACGCCGAATGGCGTAAGCTTTTCAAGGCGGAACAGAAGCGCGAACCCGGCCAGATCGCTTCGCAGGCCTTCACCGCCATTCAGGTTTTCGTCGAGGCGCTCCGGGTTACGGAGAAGGCGGGGAAGCTCGATGGTTCGCTTGAAGTTGCACGTGTCGAACTCAACAAGAACATCCTTGCCGGCAAGTATTCGACGCCGCTTGGAGACATCACGTTCGATTCAGTCGGCGAGATTCAACAGAAGAACTTCTATGTCGCCCAGATCAAGATGGTGCGTGGTGACACCGGCGATGTGTTCTCCGGCAAGTTCACCTACGTGAAGTTCTGATTCACCGGTTGTCGACCGAAGGTGACGCTCGCAGTTGCGACAACTTCCTTGGGGGATTCCATGAGGTTTGGGCTGCGGTTTCGAACCGCAGCCCACATGTTCGTTTCTACCGCACGCCGATCAACAAGGCCGGTTGAGGACTCATGTCCACTGTCTTGCAAAATGTCCTGAACGGTCTGTCGATCGGTTCCGTCTACGCGTTGTTCGCCCTTGGCTACACGCTGATCTTTTCGATTCTCCGGATCATCAACTTCGCCCACGGGGCGGTCTTCACCGCGGGCGCCTACTTCACGTATGCGCTCATGGGAAAGCGGATGGGTGGTGGAAGCTACGTGTTCTCCAACAAGGCCCTACCGTTCGGCCTTCCGTTCTGGTTGGCCATGATCGTTGGCGCGTTGCTCGCCGGTCTGCTCAACATCGCGATCGAGCGCTTTGCGTTTCGGCCGCTGCGTAAACGGGGTTCCGACACGCTGCTCACGCTCGTGTCAAGTTTGGGAATTTCGATCATGATCTCGAATCTGATCCAGAACCTCGTGGGGGCGGACCCGCTCGAGTCTCAGGATCCGATCGGTTGGGTCCGACGTTCCCCATCTGTCACGGTCTTCGGGGCAACAGTCCAATCGGTGCGGATACTCATCTTTCTCGTGGCCGTGGTGGTCATGGTCGGCCTCTGGTATCTGCTCAACCGCACGATGACCGGAAAAGCGTTGAAGGCTGTCTCCGAGGATGCGACCACGTCGAATTTGTTGGGTATTTCCACCGACCGTCTGATCATGTTCACCTTCGGCCTCTGCGGTTTTGTCGCCGCAATCGCTGGATCAATGTTCTCCGCCAATTTCGGGGTCAGCGGGCCGTATATGGGCTCGCAGCTCGGCTTGATCGGACTTTCGGTGATCATTCTGGGAGGTCTCGGTGACGTTCCCGGTGCCGTGCTGGGAGGGTTTGTGGTGGGCTTGGCCGAGGCGTTCGTGGGGGCCTACCGGGTGCCGGTGCTTTCCTGGATCTGGCCGCAGTCGAGTAAGTACGTGATTTCATTTCTCCTGCTGTTCGTCGTGTTGATGTTTCGGCCGCAGGGACTTCTGGGCCGCTCCCCAATCCAGAAGGTGTAGGGCGATGACAGACACGACCTCAGCACCCACCCCTACCCCGGCACCCACCACTACCCCCGCGGGTCCCGTCCCGCCGGCGGTCTCTCCCCGTTGGCCACGCTTGGCGCTTGGCCTTGTCCTGCTCAGCGCAGCGCTCGGACTGCTCGGAGTATCGCTCCAACCTTCGGTTCGCGTAAACCTGGTGCTCGCTGCGCTCATGGCGATGTCGGTGTATCTTCCACTTCGCGCCGGCCAGCTTTCGCTGGCCAGTCCCGGTTTTTATGCCATCGGGGGTTACGTGGCAGCCGTCATGTCGACCCGCTACGTCGTGCTTGACGGAGACACCGGGTACTGGAAGTTCCGGGCCCTCGGCCGGACCTGGGTCTCCACCAGCGAACTTTACGATCTGAAGTTTGTTCTTCTGGAGATGGCCATTGCGGGTGTTCTGGCGATCGTCTTCGGTGTGATCGTCGGATGGTTGGCGTTGCGCCTTCAGGGCATTTATCTTGCTCTTGCGACCATTGCCTTTGTCGAGTGTCTGCGTTACGCAACCCTCGACCACGAGATCTTCGGCACAGCGACCGGAATCATCAACATCCCCCAACCGTTCGATACCCAGATCGAGTATCTCTGGATCGCCGTGCCACTCATGGTGTTGGCCGCCCTGTTTCTGTACCGACTGGAGCGTTCGCGCGTCGGTCGGGCCCTTCTCGCAATTCGGGAGGACGAACTGGCGGCTTCGGCGACGGGAATCCGGCCGACCAACTACAAAGTCCTTGCCTTTACCATGGGGGCCGTTCTGGCGGCCGTCACCGGCGTCATCGCATCGCATTTCCTCAATACCTGGAACGCCCGGCAGGGTACCTTCGATTCAGCCACGGTCATGCTGGCCTGTGTCGTTATCGGGGGGTCGCGTACGTTCATCGGCCCCGTGGTCGGCGGATTTGTCCTTACCGCCATTCCTGAATTACTACGCGGACTTAGTGACGCGGTGAACGGCACTCCAGCCCTGAGCTCGGCCATCAAAGACGGCCGCCCCTTCGTCTACGGGCTCCTGATGGTCATCGTATGCATCTACTTTCCCAGGGGTCTCGTGTCGCCGAAGCTTCTGGAGCGGTTTGTGCCCCGTCGGCTACGCGTGGTGACCCCGGCGGTTGGTGCCGGTGGTGGTCCCAGCGCTCCAGCGATCGTGAAGGATGCCACCCAATGAGTTCAACGGTGCTGCAGGCAGAGGGCGCGACCCGAAGATTTGGCGGCCTGACTGCGGTCAACCGGGTTTCGTTCGATGTCAACTACGGCGAGATCTTTGGGTTGATCGGCCCCAACGGAGCAGGCAAAACCACGCTTTTCAACCTCTTCACGGGAATGCAGCAGCTCTCGGCTGGAATCCTCCGCCATGACGGCGACGACATCACGAACCTCAAGCCGTACTCGATCGCTGAGCGCGGTATGGCTCGCACGTTCCAGAACATTCGACTCTTTGGTGGGCTGTCGGCACTGGAAAACGTGAAGACGGCAAAGCACCTGCACACGAAATCCGGTGTTCTTTCGGGTGTGCTCGGCCTGGGGCGCAGCCGCCGGGAGGAACTCGACGTTGAACGATCGGCGATGGGACTTCTCGAACTCGTCGGTTTGTCGGATCGAGCGTTGGAAGAGGCCCGCAACCTCCCCTACGGCGACCAGCGGCGGCTGGAGATTGCGCGGGCCCTGGCCATCGAGCCGCGGGTGCTCCTTCTCGACGAACCAGCGGCCGGAATGAACCCTCAGGAGAAGGTTGCCCTAAGCGGGTTCATACGCGACCTACGCGACCGCTTCGACCTGACCATCATGTTGATCGAGCACAATGTTCCGCTGGTGATGGGTCTCTGCGATCGCATAGCTGTCCTCAACTTCGGGGAACTGATCTCCTTGGGTGTTCCGACTGACGTACAGAATGACCCGGCCGTGATCAAGGCCTACCTGGGAACGGCGTAGAAGTGGGCACCGCATCTCCCCGCCACACAACCTCGTCGTCGCCGAGAGGCCTACCGTTGCTTGAGATCAAGGAGCTGCGGGTCAGTTACGGCGGCATACGGGCGCTGCAGGGCGTTGATCTCGTGGTGTATCCCGGCGATGTCGTGAGCCTCATCGGCGCGAACGGAGCCGGAAAGTCCACGACCCTCCGGGCCATCAGCCGGATCGTGAAGGTAACGTCAGGCTCGATCACCTACAGCGGCGAGGACCTTCTCGCCCTGAGACCCGAACAGGTCGTGCGCAAGGGTATCGCCCATTGTCCGGAAGGTCGTCGGGTCTTGACCAGATTGTCCATCCAGGACAACCTCGCACTCGGCGCCTACGTCCGATCCGATCGCGATGCGATTGCCGCCGATCTCGATGAGCAATATGAACGTTTCCCGCGACTCCGGGAGCGCAAAGATCAGCTGGCCGGCACGCTTTCGGGTGGGGAGCAGCAGATGCTGGCCATCGCACGCGCGCTTATGAGTCGCCCGAAGCTCCTGCTCCTGGATGAGCCGTCGCTGGGGCTCGCGCCGATCATCGTCCAGGAAATTTTTTCGATCATTGACGACCTCCGGTCCAGGGGCGTCACGATTTTGCTGATCGAGCAGAACGCCAACCTTGCTCTGACCCATAGCGATCACGTGTACGTGTTGGAAACCGGCACGGTACAAATCGAAGGGAGTTCATCCGAGCTGCTTGTCGACGATCGCGTAAAGGCCGCCTACCTCGGCTGAGGCAATGCATCCGGCGGCGGTTGCCGCGGCTGGCTGAATCCGGTCCTACCAGCCCTTGTATTCGGGCGAGCGGCGCTC
>JANMZO010000090.1:0-1663 GCA_031383405.1 Acidimicrobiia bacterium
GACGGACCCCAGCCACCAGGTCGGGACCGTTCAGAACAAACGACCCATGTGCCGTGGCCAAGGCGACAAGCGACCAGGACTCGGGAAGCTCTAGCGCGATCAACCCGCCTCGCGAGTGGCCATTCGACCGGAGCGCATGAAGCAACTCGCTTCCACTGGACAAGACGGTGACCACCCCAGCCAGGCTACCGGTCGCTTTGCGGCCTCCCGGCGCCACCACCCGATCAGACATCACCCCTATAGTGCCCGGATGGATGCCGCCGCCCCGCTAACCGGAATAAACGTCGTGGAGATCACCAGCATCTACTCCGGCCCCCTCGCCGGCCTTCTGCTTGCTGAACTCGGTGCCAACGTCATCAAGGTCGAAAGCCCCAGCAAGCCCGATCTCATTCGCAACCAGGGTGGCTCCCCCCACGGCGTCAGCCCTGTCTTCTACGCCCTCAACCGGGGCAAGCGGTTCGTCTCTCTTGATGCAACAAGCGAGGAAGGCCGCACGCTCCTCGTCGATCTTGTTTCCAAAGCCGACGTGTTCCTGCACAACATCCGTCCCGGAAAGCCGGAGGCGATCGGACTCGGCTATGACGAGTTGGCCGCCATCAACCCCCGGCTCGTCTACGCCGCGATATCCGGACTCGGCACTCATGGAACCGATGCTTCCCAACCCGTCTACGACTACGTCGTCCAGGCCCGTATAGGCATGGTCGACTACCAACGCGATGTGGCGACCGGGAAGGCTTCGCTGATCAGCCAGGTGCTCGTCGACAAGACCACGGCGCAGGCGACCGTACAGGGGGTTCTTGCAGCATTGTATGTGCGCGAACGAACCGGAAAGGGGCAACGGATCGATCTCCCGATGCTTGGCGTCGGCCTCCACTTCGAATGGTCAGATGCCATGGGTGGCTTCTTCTCGCAACTCACCCCGTCGATTCCACGCGAAGCACTCCCGCCCCACATGCTGCAGATGCCCGCCGCTGCCCTCGTTGTTGTGACCACGGCTGATGGGGGCGAGATCGCGTGCAGCCCCGCCCTGCCACCTTTCGACGGTTTTGCCATTGCCTTTGACCGGCCGGATTGGGTGCTCGACGCGCGGTTTGCCGAGAACACGCCGAGGGCCTTCAACTTTCCTGCGTTTCACGCCGAACTCACCGAGGCAGCGCTGAACTTCAGCACTCCGGAGCTGCTGGCCAGACTCGAGTCCAACGGGGTCGCCGCCGGCCCGGTGTTGCGACGGGGCGACGTACACAACGATCCGCAGATCAAGCACCTCGATCTCATCGTGGAGCGTGACACCGGCATGATCGGCACGGTCCGCCAGCCCCGGCCGATGTGGCACTTCGGCGACACGCCCGCGCAGGTGACGAGCTCGATCGGGGGCACCGGCAAGGACACGCGCGAGGTCCTGACCGAGGCCGGTCTATCCACCGAAGCCATCGACAAACTTGTCGCCTCCGGCATCGCCTTCGAAGGTTAATCAGCACACATAGCAATAGCGGCAACGGCCGGGCATCCGGCCCGACGTTGGCACTACGGCGCTGGTTCCACCGTGCGCCCGGCGGAGGGTCCTCGCCCCGCCAGGGCCCGAGTCGCCCCGCCGAGGGCCCGAGTCGCCCCGGCGAGGTCCGAGTCGGGGTCGGGGTCGGGGTCGGGCCAATCCTAAGGTCCG
>JANMZO010000108.1:0-12966 GCA_031383405.1 Acidimicrobiia bacterium
CCAGCACGTCGAAGCGCCCGGCCTCCGCACCGTTCAGGCCGGTGCCGAGAATACCGTCGAGGATGATCACGGCGACGCAATCGTTCAATCCGCAGGTCATACCGGCGTCCAACTGAACCACGTCGAGTTCCGGGGCACCAATGCCCGAGCTTCGCCGGACCATCAGATTGAGATCGCGGACCGGGCCCCGGGTCAGCGCCGCGCGCGCGTCATCGTCACCGGCAAACCGGGTTCCTTCGTACCGGCGGAGCACAACCGCCGACCCTCCGACGAACAGCGTCATGCCCGGTCCGTCGGCTACGACCAGGGCCCGCTCAACGCCGGGAAGCGACGAGAACGGGCCGTCTTCGTTCACCTCGGCAATGCTCAGACGCCAGTCCCAGGCTCCGCGATCGGGCACGGCAATCACTTCGTCGGTGAAGCCGCGACCGTTCGTCCATCGCATGCGGCGGTGTTCATCGGCCCGCTGCAGCCTCACGACACTATGCGCACGACTCCGGCGACCGGATCGACTTCAACCATCGCCCCATCGGGAATGTCGAGTGCGCCGCGGGCGCCGACGACCGCCGAGATGCCGAGCTCCCGGGCCAACACCGCGGCGTGGGAAAGCGGCCCTCCGTCCGCGGTGACCACGGCTCCGGCAATGGACAGCACGGCATTGAACGCGGGTGACGTGGCCCGCACCACCAGGACATCTCCTGGTTCCATTGCGTCGATGGCCTCCTCAGGTGTCTCACTGCACCGGGCCCGTCCGCGATACACCGTCGATCCAATACCCGTGCCGCTCATCGGATCGGTCGAAAGATCCGGTCCGAGCATGCCCAGTTCGGCCATGGCGACCTGAACAGTCGTGGCAAATTCGGCGAGCGGTCCGGGAAGCAGATCGGCCGACGGGACCGGCTCAATCGGACCGAGCATTGCCGGTGGCGTGAGGCGGGAGTCAGCCAACCGTTTCGATGCCCGTTGCGCAAGGTCTTCCGACGATGGACCCCGACCATCGACCAGGAGCGGACCCACTTCGAAGTGGGCCAGTTCAAAGGCATGCTCGGCCCGTTGAGCCGAACCCCGGGTGACGAGTCGACGACCAACTTCAAGAAGGGCAAGACGTAGGAGGCCAGCGGGACGTTCGAAGACCGTTGGGCCGTTTTCATCCCGCATGTCCATCACGATCCGCGCATCGCTCAGACGCTCGTCGAAATCCCGGCGATGGGCCTCGGGGACCTGCGCCCGAAGCCGTTGTGCGGCCTCCCTCCCCCCATCCGGCCCCTCGTCCGGCGGCAGAACGGGGTTGGCCGCCATTATGGAGTCGAAGAGCGTCTCGGGCAACTCTGCGAGCGTGAGTCCGGTGAGGTCGTAGCCCGTAACGAGCGTGCTGCCCCGCTCACTCAGATACTTCTCGAGCAACGCGACCGCTTCGGGCGAGACCGCCCGCAGTTCGTCGAGAGTTGTTGGCTTGGCCGCACCAATCGCTGCCTTGATGGCCGCGAGTTGGCGTCGGGGTTCCATTGTCGAGGGTGAAGCGCCGGCCAGAGCCTCAACCGCTTCGGCGGTGACGATTCCGTGGGATTTGGTGAACGCGACGTAGCGGGCCACCGGCCCGAGGTCATAACCGTGCAACCAAAAATGAAGGTCCGACATCTCGTGCAGATGGTCGAGCAACATTCGGCAGTGGGTGGCGAGCGCCGAATCGGTCATCCCGGCCAGATCGGCGTCGGCGAACCCCCGGTTGCGGCGCTCGACGTCAGGCTTCAGTTCGTCCTTCCAGCGCTTCACAACTGCCGGACCCGGAGGCGTGGCGAGAGCACTCGCGGCCCGTCGGGTCCGACGGCGAAATTCGGGATGGACCCGCGACACCACCTTGAGAACCCACGGCGGCGGAAGCTTGGTCACACTCCGATTCGCCCCGACCAACGGGACGGTTCGCGTGTACATGAACCCGTGTACGAATCGGGCGGCCACCGCTCCGACCGGTGCGCCGAGTTCAGCAAACACCCTCCGCATTCCGGACTCCATGCCGGTCTCGATGAGCCACTGCGAAATCGGCGTCGTGCCCCCCGGGTAATGTGAGCGGTCGAGCGACCACTGGCCTGGACCGGGCGGCGACCAGTCGACGTCTGAGGCGGTGGAAGACAACGGGGTCCTATCGGTGGTCGGCATACATATCCCTTCGCTGGTGTCCCAGTATTGGATCACAGCTGCGGCCGGGATGTGGATCCCGTGCGGATCACGGAGGCCGGAGGAGAAGAAACCGCACGGATCCAGATGGTTGTCTACTGCATCACCGATCGGACAGCGAGAGAAGGGTTTCGAGATGATGAACCGCAATCCCGTAGAAGGCCTTGAGTTCCGCGACTTCGCGAAGGGCCCGTTCGCGTTTGCCTTGGTGGTCGCCGGTACGTCGGACGGCCAGGATCATCTTGTTCTTGCTGGAATGCTCCAGGCCGACGAACTCAAACACCTTCGTGTCGAATCCGTTGGCTTCGAGCAGAAGCGCCCGGATCGCGTCGGTCACCATCTCGGCCTCCTGGCCGAGATGCACTCCGTGACGCAGGACGGGTGAAAGGGGCGACGGCGCTTTCATCTGGGGTCGGAGTTCCTTGTGGCAGCAGGGCGAACAAACGATGATCTGCGCTCCACGGTGTATGCCCTGATGGATGGCGATATCGGTTGCCGTGTCGCACGCATGCAACGCCACCATGATGCCGAGCCACCCGTCGTCGGTGGGAACGGCCGTTTCGGCGATGTCGCCACACACGAAGTCGAGCCCGTCAGCGTGAACCCGGCGCGCCGCGAGGTTCGCCGCGTCGACAAGCTCTGGCCGCAACTCGACGCCGGTGACATGGACGTCCTTCCCCATTGTCGAGCTGAGATGATCGTGCAGGGCGAAGGTCAGGTAGCCCTTGCCCGATCCGAAGTCGAGAGCCCGCACGTGCTGCGAGAAGCTGAGCGGGCAACCGGCTATCGCGCCATCGAGAATCTCCACGAATTTGTTGATCTGCTTCCATTTCCTGGCCATCGCCGGCACGACACGTCCGTGTGCGTCGGTGACACCGAGCTCGCGCAGATAGGCCCGGTCCTGCTGCACGAATCGACGCTTGATCCGGTCGTGACCCGGCACGCGTCCCGAGAAGTCAGCGTGACCGTCGTCGGCCGACGCGTCAGGCTCATCGGTTCGAAGCCCGGTCTCGGTCCGATCAACGACGTCTCCTGCATCGGTTGGAGTCGTTGACCGGTGGAGAGATCCACGGCCCTTCTTGCTGATCGACAGATCCACGTTCTCGCGGGCACCGATGAGATGGGCCCGCATGAACGTGGAACCAATCAGTTCGTGAATGAGTCCCAGGGCGTCACCGGTCGGCAGGTTCCGGGTCACATCCTTCGTCGTGTGCGTCTCAACCACCGACAGAAGAAGCTGTTCACGGACCATGACCTCGCGGACGGTTACCCGACTGGCCGACGCTGAGGAGCGCGGTTTGGCCAACACCACCCGTCGGAAGGACGCATCGACGAGAGACTCCCGGACGAGTTGCATGAACGCGTCGGTTGCGTCGTGGTTGGATGATGGGCTCACGCCACCATCATGGAACGAATCAGCCCCGTGAAGTTACGCGAACCGTTCATTGATGACCGAGACCCGGGCGTAACGACCCGGAGCGCGGGTTCGCGGACTGACACGGCCAACGACTCACCTCAGCGCCTCCTCAAAGGCAAGACCACGAAGCTTTTCCGGGTTGACGACGATCCAGATGTGGTCAATCGCGCTTGATGCTTCGACGATGAGCGCGAGGGTCGGCTCACCGTCGCGGCTGACCACGATTCCCGGGCTTCCATTTATCGAGCAAGGCTCAATGGTCGCTGACGCCGAAACCCGACCGCCGATATTCACCATGAACCGGGCCACGCGGTCCGGTCCGAGGACCGGTCGCCGGGCCGCGTGGTGGTGAGGTCCACCGTCACTCGTGAGACAGATACCTGCCGAAAGCAGCGGCACCACCGCGGCGGGATCTCCTGTGCCGATGGCAGCGAGAAGGTCACCGGCGAGTCGCCACGCTTCAGCGGAGTTGGTGTACCCACGCATGTCATTGCGTTCGACCATCCGGTCATGCAGCCGGCGCCGGGCCCGGACCGCAATCTGACGGCACGCACCACTGGAACGGTCGACCACTTCGGCGACTTCGGCGAAGGGAAGTTCGAGCACATCAGCGAGGACGATTACGACGCGATCGATGGCACTGAGCTCATCAAGCAGCACCAGCAACCCGATCCGCAGCGTGTCAAGCCTCTCGGCCAACTCGGCCGGATCATCGAAATCACTATGCGCGCCTACTGGAAGCGCCGTGCGAACCGGTTCGGGCAACCACGGCCCGACGTAGGTCAAACGCTGGTGCTCGATCTTGCGGCACCGGTCCAGGGCCAGTCGTGCGGTCACCGTGGTGAGCCAGGCCTCCGGTCGTTCGACCGCACTCTTGTTCGCGTGCCACCGCAGCCAGGTCTCCTGGACGACGTCCTCGGCGTCAACCCGACTTCCCGTGATGCGGTAGGCCAGGCCAAGCAGGCGCGGACGCGAAGCAACGAAGTCGTCGTCACCCGCCTCTACACCATCAGACGCTGACAGGGAACGGGAACCCGAGCCGTTGATGCTCACCCTCCAACAGTCGCGCACGTGAGCGCCGCGAGTTGACCGGCGCGTTCGCCGCTGGCCAACGACGCATCCACCAACCAACCCTGATCGCCCACCCAGTCGCCGGCGAGAAACACCCCTGGCGCATCCGCAACGGCAACGGGTGGTCGACCTTTCAAACCACCGCAATCTGGTGTCGTGAGCAGCGAAACCGCGGTCATGCTGTGAAGATACCTGTCGTACACGATGTCAGCCGACCGAACCCCCGCAATCTCGGCGATACCCCGGAGTTCAGAGCGGGTGCTGTCAGCGTCGGGGTGTTCGCTGGTTCCGAGGTAGCGCATGACGTGTACCACCGCACCGCCGTTCGGAGCGAGCGAGGCGGGCGGGCAGTGGTTGATGCAGTACACCGGTCGACCCACGCCCAGGATGAAACGATGCTCCGGCACCCGACGTAGCGCGAGGTCGAGGCATGACAACCGCGCCTCGGAATACGTGGCGGGAAGTCCGAGAGAGACTCCGGGAAGCAGTGCCTGGGAGGCCCCCGGAGTACCGGCGGCGATAACCACGGCGTTCGCGATGACCACCCGATCTCCACACCGCACCGTTACCCCGCCGCCCGTTGAACCGGGCTCAACCGCGTCGACGGTGGCCTTCACAAACTCCACACTCCGGGAACGGGCGACGGCCGCCACCGCGTCGACCATCCGGGCCCATCCACCGTCGAGGTAGAGCACGCCGTGCGAGGCGGCCTGATTCTGCGTTATCGCGACATCGGCTGAGAGTTGATCAAACGCTTCGGTGTACGAGCCGGTGCGGAGCAGCGTGCGGAGCAGGGCGTCGGCATCGGTCGGAAGATCCAGTTCGGCGAGCCACTGATCGACCGTGCGATCGGCATAGTCCCGCGGGTCGAGGCGGGCGAGCATTGGAAGGACCCGCGCCATCCGGGCCTTGGCTCGCACTCCGAGCAGGCGCGTGGTCACGGCGGCGGTACCGATCGGTAGCGGAAGCAGCGAATCGCCCCGCAGTCCCATCGCCCCCGCGGTCGGGGGTTGGTGGCCGACCGGCCTGATCCCAAGCCGACCGAGGACATCGATTCCGTGGCCCTTTCGGTACAGCGCATGGGCACCGCGGTTGAGGGAATACCCTTCACGGTTGTCAGTTTTGCCCCGACCTCCAAGACCATGTGGTTCGACAACGAGCGTATTCGCGCCGCCGCCAGCGGCAAGCGCGGCGGCGGTGAGCCCGGCCAGACCGCCGCCGATCACCACAACGTCGTACCGGCCGGATCGGATTTCCACTGTGTTCATGACTAGTTCGACGCACCGGGGGCCGGGTTTGTGACAGGTTGGGCCATGATTGGCGAAGAAACTTCGTCACCCCCACGGCCGAGTGGGTTCACGCCGGTTCGCGCCACATGGCCCACAGCGGGGGGCCATCACCGGGATGAAGTTCGTTCATGACCTCGAAGCCGAAGCGTTCGTAGAGCGCTCGGCTTCGGGGGCTCGTTGCCTCGAGATAGGCCGGTTTGCGGGCCGCGTCAGCCTGGGCGAGCGTATGGGCCATCATCGTGCCCCCAAGCCCGCGTCCTTGCGCGTGCGGATGGATGCCAATCGCGAGCAGGTACCAGTGATCCTCAGTCGGATGGTTCTCCTCCATTGCTGCGCCGATTTGGCTGAGGCGTTCCGTATCCCCCTCCAGACCACCGAAAAACTCGGCCCCGTGTTCCGACCAGAACGCGTCGTCAAGGTTTCGACCCGGAGGCATCCAGAGAGCGGCACCATCGCCACCGGGAAGCACGGTGGAGGCACCGGCCGGGAGGTAGCCGTGTTCAGCCATGACTCGCCACAAAGCGGCCAGCCGTGTACGACGGACCGAAGCAGCAAACGCCCAAGACATAAGGAGATCGTCGAAGAACGACTCGGTAAGTGCACTGACCACGGCATGCAGGTCTTCAGCCCGGGCGGAACGCACGTCGATGTCCATGCTCCAGTTTCCCAGACAGAACCGGACCAGAGAAAGTCCTGACAAACGATCCGAAGCCGGAAAAGGGCCCGCGGCTCTGGCAGGCTGTGCACATGGCTGAACTACCGATGCGGATCGGCTTTCTCGGGGTCGGCCTCCGATCCAGGGTCACTACGCCAGCACGTGGCGGGCCGACAGGAGTCGGGCCGGGGCCGGAACCCTGCTCGAGCACAGCATCCACGACATTGACCTGCTGCGCTTCCTCGTTGGTGAGGTGAGTGTTGTCAGCGCTCACACCTCAAACTTTCACTCTCTGATCTGAACCTTCCGATCCCGCCGGCTCTGGTCAGCTCCGGTCGACTCGGGTCAGCTCGATGCGAGAGCTGGGCGCGGGCACCCGCCGCAGAGTTCGGCGATCAGGCGGGCCGCCTGCAACGTGGTTCTGTCATGAAGGAACGGACCGACGATCTGAACACCGATGGGCAGACCGTCGTCGCCCAATCCAGCGGGCACCACGGTGGCCGGCAGCAATCCCGCCCCGGCCGGTCCGGTCCATCCGAAAAGATCTTGATATGCGCGCGTAACACCGTCGATATCGACCGTTCGCTCCGACCGCGGTGAATGGTCATGTCGGATAGCGCCCCGCGGTTGCACGGGTAGCAGGATGATGTCGAAGCCTTCGAAGAACTCCCCCCATTTCCGCCGGATCTGCAAACGACGTTCGTTGTTGGCGAGCCACTCACGATGTCGTGCCGCGGTTGCGCGATGGGTAAACCCGAGCGATCCCGGTTCGCTACTAGCGGCCATGTGCTCGATGGCATCTCGGCTGTAGCCACCGGACAACGCCGCGAAGAGCAGCGACTGGAAGACCGTGTCGGCCTTTTCCAGGGTGAATCCGGGGCGCGCCCCGGTATCAACGCGTCCACCGGCTCCCTCGATCGTGGCGATGAGCTCACCGAGCACTCGACGGGTCGACGTGTCCACCGGGCAGTGGTCGTCGTCCAACCATGCCGCGATCCGCAGATCAGACAACACTGACCCTCTCGGTCCCGGAAGCTCGAGATGCCAGGCCTCCTGTTGCCAACGGTCCGGCCCGGCGATCACGTCGAGCATGGTTTCGAGGTCATCTACGGTCCGGGCCATTGGCCCGACGACGGCCAGGTCAGCCTGGCTGAGCGTTCCCGGCATTCCCGGAATCTGGCCGTGGCCCGGCACGATTCCATAGCTCGGCTTGTGCCCCATGACCCCGCTGTAGTGAGCGGGCACGCGAATCGAGCCGCCGATATCGGATCCAAGCTCAATCGGCGTGAAGCCCATGGCCAATGCCGCGGCGGACCCACCCGACGAACCGCCCGGGGTCCGTTCGAGGTTGTGCGGATTGTTGGTCGTGCCGTAGACCACGTTGTGACTCTGGATGTCGCCCGCAAAGATTGGAAGGTTGGTCTTGGCGAACGGGATCGCCCCCGCCTGGCGCAACCGGGCGACCGGCCAGGCATCCTCGGACGGGACGTGATCGGCCAACTCCGGCGCGCCCGACGTGGTGGTACACCCTTCGGTGGAGAATGAGTCTTTGATCGTCAACGGGACTCCGTGCAGCGTTCCGAGGGGTGCGCCGGAAATGACCATCCGATCGGCGGCCGCTGCAGCAGCGCGGGCCCGCTCCAGGTCCCAATGGACAACCGAGTTGACCTGACCGTCGAGGCGTTTGATCCGGTCGACCAGGTGCTCAAGCAGATCAACGGAAGACAGCTCCCCCCGGCGGATGGCGGCCGCCAGTTCCATGGCCGACGCCCAGTGCAGTTCGTTCATTCGAGTCTCCATTACAACGTTGACGAGGGTTTGAACTCGAGGCCGGTGAAGTCGCCAGCGTTCCGCCATGCGTCGATATACCTGAAGTACGCGACGGCTCCCTGGGGATACCCGCTGCCGTTGAGCATCTCCCGCCTCCCGATCGGCCTGCCCTCGTTGTTGTAATAACCGGGCGTGCAGTCGGGGTTCGAGCGAAGTCCGCGTGCGCTCCCTTCCATGAGCTTTACCCAGTCGCGCTCGGCAGACTCACTCGTCTCAATAATATGTGCACCTACGTTTGTCGCGTGGTCGATGATCGCCGCGATCGTGGAACCGGCCTCGGTCAGATTCTGCGTGATGTTGGAGATCAGATTGGCCCCCTGGCTCGGTCCCACGATGAACAGATTCGGAAACTCCCGGACATGTATGCCGTGGAGGCTGTGCATGCCTTCGGCCCATCGCTCAGTGAGCGAGAGGCCGTTTCGTCCGTATGTCTCGAACCCGGATCGTCGCGCAGCCGGAGTGCCGACCTCAAAGCCTGAGGCGAAGATGATGCAATCAAGTTCGTAGTGCACACCGGCGACCCACACACCGGTTTCATCAATGCGTTCAACACCTTGGCCCGCAGTGTCGATCAGGTGTGTTCCCGGTTCGTTGTATGCCTGAAGATATTCGTCGTGGAAGCACGGCCGTTTGCACAACTGCCGGTACCACGGCTTCAGGGCTTCAGCGGTCGAAGGATCGTTCACGACTGCGTCGACCCGGTCACGGATCTCGCTCATCTTTTCGTCGTCGCTGAGTTCATATGCGCGCAGCATGGTTGCCGGATTGAACTCGGCACCGGCACCCATGTCCGCGATGACCCTGGCCTTGATGCGCTTGGTAATGTCAGTCCAGCCGTCCTTCACAAGGTCCTCTTCGGCGAAACCACCGGTTTGCAGAGTGGCAAAGTTGACGAGCCAGCGTTGCTGCCACCCCGGTCCGAGGTCCTTGAACCAGTCGGCGTCGATCGGATGGTTGTTCCGAACGTCGATCGACGATGGGGTGCGCTGGAAGACAAACAGCTCGCCCGAATCGCGGGCGAGGCGCGGGATGCACTGAACCGCTGTCGCGCCGGTGCCAATTATGCCCACCCGCTTGTCGGCCAGGTTTGTCATCGGTTCTCCTTTCGGGTCGCCACCGGTGTAGCCGTAATCCCACCGGCTCGTATGGAAGGTGTGCCCCGCGAACGTCTCAATTCCGGGGATGCCCGGAAGCTTGGGACGATGTAGCGGGCCGGTGCCCATCGTGACGTAACGGGCGCGGATCGCATCACCGCGGTCGGTATGGATGATCCAACGCGCTGCACCGTCGTCCCACTCCAGCCTCGTCACCTGCGTTGACAGGAGCGCCCCGTCGTAGAGATCGAAGTGCCTGGCGATCCGTTGCGCGTGCTCGAAGATCTCCGGGCCGAAGACGTACTTCTGACTCGGCATATGCCCGGTCTCCTCCAGCAACGGCAGGTAGACCATCGCGGCGGTGTCGCACATCGCACCCGGGTAGCGGTTCCAGTACCAGGCGCCCCCGACGTCGCCACCGCCTTCGATGATCCGGACATCGGTGATACCGGCCTGCTTGAGTCGAGCGCCGGTGACAAGTCCCGAGAAGCCACCACCGATCACCGCTACAGTCACGTCGTCAACGAGAGGTTCCCGTGGAGTACGCGGAACGTAAGGGTCTTCAAGAAGGTGCGCGAACCTCCCGGTGGGCTCGATGTACTGCGCATTGCCGTCGTCGCGTAGCCGCTTGTCACGCTCGACCAGATACCTCGCCCGTATCGCTTCTCGATCGATCGGTTTGGGTGAAACGGCGGTGTCGGAGCGGGCGGTGTCGCTCATTGGTGGTCCTCCAAAATTTGTCGGCAATCAGTTGCCCCACCAGAGTTTCCCAGCCGGTGACCCGGTCGTGCCAACTCAAACAAGTCGGCCGTCGTCGGTCCCTTTGGCGAAGCTGGTGGCCAAGACGTCCGGAAGACCCTTCAGTCGGGAGAAAATGTGCACGTGAGATCATTTTCGATCAGTTTGGGTTCCGCCCTGGTGTGCACGCTGAGCGATCCGTCTTCGCCCACCTGTCCGGTGACCAGAACACCCGGACCAATTCCCGGAACGCTATCGGCGAAGAAGGCGGCACCGTCGGAGCTGAACATACCGGGGGGCACTTTGGTGGTGTCGATGCCGAGCCACTCCCGCACAACCGATGCGGTGGCTTCGAGACTCACGGCGAAGAACGCGCCGCCCTCCTTGAAGCGAAAATAGGTGAGCACGCTGGGTTTGGTCGGATCGCTACCGCAGTCGTAGAGGCCGGTCGTCTCCAACTTGGCCGTGCCGTCGGACGACGCAGTCCTCGCGACGGCCTCCGGCGAAGTTCCGGTCCCGCCGATCGTTGAGGAATTCGGCGTATCGGCGGACGTGATCGGCGCGGTTGAGGTCGTCTGCGCCAAAACCGTACCCGCACCGCCGGAGGCAACCGAGACAATCGCGAGCGAGTCGGAAAGGACTTCGGAACTCTGCGGTACGAGTCGGGTGTTCAGCGGCACCCTTACGTCTTCGACGTTCCCGCTGGCGCATCCCGCCATCAGTGCAGGGCCAACTACCGCCATCGCAAGGAACGCCACCTTGGCGCGAGCCCTTGTGGCATTGGCCGGTCGATGCTTCATGAAGAACGACCCTCACATCTTCGGCCGACGGGTTCGGGTGTGCCGGGAAGTTCGTACACAGACTTTTCAATTTATCACCGCCCCCACACACGTCGGCAACGACGTAACCAGTGGTGCGCGGTCAGGATCGGCGCTGCATCCAATCGAGTCGAGGTGCCGGTCGCGCCGACAGAGGTCTTCGCTCCTCTGAGATCGCGTCGAGACGCAATGAACGGGGCGACGACACGGCCCGCCACGAACTCAGCCGCGGCTCGGGAAGCATCCGGTCGTACATCTGCCCCAAGTCCTCGACCCCGCTTCTGGCTGGGGTTACGCGGCGACCGGAAGCGTCCAGACCACCTCGGCAAACCAGCCGTCAGGATCGGTGAACCGGAAGAACCGCAGCGGGCCCGACGAGAGCACGTTTCCCTCGGACGCACCGGCCGCCATAAGCCGCGTTCGCAACGTTTCGAATGCGTCTTCGCTGGTGGCCCGAAACGAACAGTGGTCAAAGCGCGAAACACCGAAGAAAATCGCACCCGGAGGGTTCAGGGGAGTCGGCGCCGGAAGTGATTCCACTTCGACCGCCTGCAACATGATGCCGTCGGCGAGGGGAATCAACACGACCTTGCGACCGTCGGACCCGGTGAGCGGAAACCCCGCCATGGGTTCGAGGTCGAAAATGTCTCGATAAAACCCGACAAGGCGATCAACGTCGGCGGTTGCTGTCGCAACATGATCAATACCTGCAAGAAGTCCCATGGCAGCCACCTCGACTGAGTCGCGCCGGACAGCGCTTCGATCAAGCTATCGGAAGAATGCCGCCCACCCCGCTTACGGGGCCCTGAGTCGGGCAACCCGTTAGGCTGGGCCGAATGGAAACCCCGATCCGGAAGCAACTCGAAGAACTGGCGACCTATCTTCATCTTCGTCGCGACGACGCTCCCTCGGCCGAAGGCGCCCACACAGAAGTGCAGCAGGCCCTCGAGTCGGATTCCTACAACGGACTCGGCGACCGTCTTGAGCGTTTCGCGATTGACCTGGAGACCGACCACCCCACCCTTGGCGCGTTGATCCGCAACACCATCGACGAACTGAGCGCGCTTGGTATCTGACGCACGCCCTTCGTCGGGTTCAGCGGTCGGTCAGAGAGAACCCGAATCGTCCGGGACCCGGATCGTCAGTGAAACTCTGCGCCATGTTTGAGCATGTGGGCAGCACCGTGGGGTTCGTTCAGGGCGGAGTTCATGCCGAAGATGCTCTCCTTCTGCGCGCCGAACGCCGCACGGTTCGCCCCGAGCGGAGCGAGTTCCCGGGCCTTGCGGATGGCTTCGCTGCGTAACTCGTCGATGCCGGCCGTAGACTGCACGATACCGGCCGCCAGGGCATCGGGACCGGACCAGCGTCGGGCGAGCTGCACCGTCTCGAAGAACACGTTGGCCGGAAGTTTGTGACGGAACAGTGCGAGCTCCGGCCGGGGAATGACCATCCCGAGTTGCATCTCGTTTGCGCACACGAACCCACGATCGGACCTCATGATCCGCCAGTCGTGGCAGAGGGCGGCCATCAGACCGGCACCGAATCCGTGCCCGTTGATCGCCGCCACAGTCGGAACCGGAAGTGTGATGATCCGGCCCATGAGCGCCATGAACTCCGCGCCGAACACCTTGCGGTCCCCACCACGGTGTTCGCCCCGCGAGGAGATCCATTCGAGGTCGAGACCGTTCGAGAAGAACTTCTCGTTGCCCGACGTGGTTACGAGCGCGGCCGGGCCCACGGAAGCCTCGACATCGTCGAGGGCCCGCGCGAACTCACGGACGAAGCTCGTGTTCCAGCGGTTCTCACCGTCGTTCATCGTAAGGATGAATACTTCTCCGTCAAGCTCCAGATCAATCACGGCTTCCCCATTCGTTCGCTG
>JANMZO010000129.1:0-1575 GCA_031383405.1 Acidimicrobiia bacterium
CGTCGTTCGTTTCGAAACCAACCGGGCAATAACCGGGATGGGGCACGAGCGGTATTCCTCGATTGACGACATCGTCGAGAACCGTCCGCCCGATGTGCTGGCTCGGTTGCTGTTCGAAACCGGCAAGGTTTCCGCGCTTCATATCTACAGCAATATCGTGACCGCGGAACTTCGCAACGGAGCGACCACCGACGGGCTCGCTTCGATCATTGAAGGGCTGTTCATCCATTACAAGCCGGGTGTCAGCCCGTCGATTCCATAGAACGGACGCGGTCGAGTTTGACCGCTGGCATCGTTTGGGTCGCCCCGTTTCTTGGCCGAGCACTGGCGCGTTACGGCTGATCGGGTACCCGACGCTCTCTGGGTCACGCTTCAGTCGACGGGGGAGGGGGTCGATGCTCACATCGTGCGTTGGTTTGACGTTCTTCTAACCGTGCTGACCGCCCCGCCCGCCATGGCGGGGCTGTACCTCGCGGGGCTGGCGGCCGTCTCGTGCCTTTCGAAGTCGGCGAAGCCGGTGCCCCGCCGTTCACCGTTGACGATTGCGATCGTGGTTCCCGCCCACAACGAGGCTCTGAACATTGCGTCGACGGTCGCCAGCCTCCTCGACCTCGACTACCCGGTCGCGGGTCGTCAGATCTGGGTCCTCGCCGACAACTGCACCGACGACACGGCTGAACGGGCGATCACAGCCGGAGCGCAGGTGATCGAACGACAAGACCATCAGCGGCGGGGTAAGGGTCACGCATTGAGCGACACGTTCCCCCGCGTGCTCGCCGACGACACGGTGGACTGCCTGGTTGTCGTTGATGCGGACACAACGGTGTCACGCAACCTCCTGTGGGAGGTGAGTGACCACTTGCAGGCCGGCGCTCCGGCGGTTCAGGCCCGGTACGGCGTTGCCAATCCCGACAGTTCGTGGCGGACCCGCCTTCTGCACATCGCCCTATCGGCGTTCCACGACGTGCGTTCGCTCGGGCGGGCACGGCTTGGTCTTTCGTGTGGTCTGCGTGGCAACGGGATGGGTTTCTCCCGGGCGGCCCTCGAAGCGGTACCCCACCGAAGCGCCGCTATCGTCGAAGATGCCGAATACGGCATACGACTTGGTCTGGCTGGGTTGCGGGTCGCGTACCTCCACAACGCCTTCGTGCTTGGCGACATGCCGCCTGACGAACGGAGTTCACGGATCCAACGGCGCCGGTGGGAGGGTGGCCGGGTGGCCCTGCGGCGAATGTACGCGGCCCCACTCCTGCGCAGCATGTTGCACCACGGGCTGAGCAGACGGGGCCGGATGACGGCCGATCTGCTTATCGACCTCGTGGTTCCCCCGCTCGGGCAACTCGTTGCCGCGTTGGTGGGTCTGCTCGCGGCGACGGTCGTCGTAGGTATCGCCACCGGTCAGGTCCTGGTGGCCGCATGGCTCGCCGCTGCCGGTCTGATCGGGGCCGCGTTCTATGTCTTCAGCGGTTGGGCGCGCTCGCATACCGGCTTCAGCGGGCTTCGTGACCTGGCCTTTGCTCCGGTCTACGTGGCGTGGAAGTTGATCGGCAATCGGGGCGGCTCGCGGCCTCCGAA
>JANMZO010000126.1:0-1709 GCA_031383405.1 Acidimicrobiia bacterium
ACGGCAGAGCGTGCTCGGTGTGTCACAGGATCCGTACGCCACGCAACAGACCATTGAACGGAACACGTTCGATCTCGCCGAAAATCTGTATGTGCGAGTTGTAGGGCCGTTCGACGGTTCGCCGTTCACGGTGACCGTGAACGTCGTCGGTGGCGTCTGCGCCGGTATTGTGCCGATCACCGGTGACCTCCCGGCGGCTCAGAACAGGGACAAGATGACGGTGATCGTGACCGACAGGGGCCGCATTCCCGGGACCACTGCGGAGAAGGATGCTGCGATCGCAGCGCTGCAGCGGCTTGCCGGTCGCCCTGACGTCAACGGTGTGGTGGTCGACCTGTCCAACGGATATCCCCGGGTGTCGTCGGCCCGCACCCAGGCCGACGACGTCAAGGCGTGTCCTTTGGCGCAGAACCTGGTGGCCAAAGAGATAAAGAACGTGATCGACAGCTACCGCTCACAGGCATTGAAGTACGTGGTCCTCGCCGGCAGCGCCGACGTAATTCCCTTTTACCAGGTGCAAGATGTTGCCGGTCTGGCCAACGAGCGGGACTACATCCCGCCGGTCGCCCCGAACTCGGCGTCGGAAGCCGGTCTGCGGTCGGGTCTTGTGAAAGGCCAGGACTTCTACGGATCGTCCGCCGAGCTCACCGTCGGAAGCCGCACTGTATCCATCCCGGGCCTGGCCGTCGGCCGACTCGTCGACACCGCCACCGACATCACGACCGCGGTCGCCACCTACGAGAACACCGGTGGCATCGTTACGCCGAGGTCCTCGCTCGTCACCGGTTATGACTTCGTGGGCGACGCAGCTGAAGCCATTGCGAACGACCTCGCGATCTCGACAACCGGGCCCACTGCGCTTGTAACCCAGGACAAGACACTGATTCGGCCGCCGGGCGAACCACCCACCGACCCACGTGCGTGGACGGCCGAACAGTTGCGCTCGAAGCTCCTCGCGGGCGGTCATGACGTCATTGCGATCTCCGGGCACTTCAGCGCCGGCAAACTTCTTGCGGCCGATTACAGCACGACGATGGCGGCCTCGGAGATCCAGCAGACGACCGCTGACCTGCGCAATGCGATCGTGATAGCGCTCGGTTGCCACGGTGGCTTCAGCGTGCCGACCCCCGACCTCCTCACCGGTTCGTCGCCCGATCCTGACTGGGCGAAGGCGTTCCTGCGGAAAGGCTCGGCCGGTTTCATCGCAGCGACGGGCTACGCGTACGGCGACACGATTCTCACGGAGTACGGTGAGCGGCTTCTTCTCGACTTCACGAAGCAGATGCGCACCGGAACCGGAGCCATTTCGCTTGGTGAGGCGCTGGTGAAAGCGAAGCAGAACTACCTCGCCACTACCGCGGAACTCGCCGGAATCGACGAAAAGACGATTGTGGCCATGACGTTGTTCGGTCTTCCGATGATGAAGGTCGACATGCCCGGAGAAAGAATCGTCACGCCAGGCGAAAATGCGATCCCCGGAGCGCTCACTTCGGTCGGCAGCTTGGGACTGAGCGTCAACCCTGAAGCCTCCGTAGGCACTCCGACGAACCTTGTTACGAAGTCACTTCCGAACCTGGGCGCAGGCCGGGCCCCTATCGACACGACGTATTACACGGGCCTCAATGGAGTCGTGGCCCGGCCGTTCGAGCCGATCATGCCCAAGCAGATCAACGACGTGACCGTCCAGGGTCAGATCCTCCGGGGCGTTG
>JANMZO010000130.1:0-51063 GCA_031383405.1 Acidimicrobiia bacterium
TGATTATACGAAAGGGGGTATGACAGAAATCGGCCTTTCACCAAAAGAAGAAACGAAGATTTTTGGTGTCGACTTCGCACGTTTGCGACGTGAATGCTTCGGTATTGTTCCCAGGTTGGCAAGCCAATCGTGAATGTACCCAGCGCTCGGGGGCGACACGTTGAACGTCATCCGGTCCAATCCGCTTTCGCTGCTCTTCTCCGCCGCCGCTTCCCGTCCGCACTATTCGACTGGCTACCGGAAAAAGTATGGCTACCTACGATTAAGCTCACGATGCACGTCGAGCCAAACCCGCACCCGGCCCACTTCGAGGTCTACCCAACCGGGCCGCTCATGCCGCGATGCTCGAGACTGCGCGGCAACGTAACCGCCTACAAAGCGTGCTACATCGCTCTCGCGGAGGGTGTTGCCGAAGCAGGCGGCGACGAACCAGTCGATAGCGGCGCGTTCGGTGAAGTCGAGCGGATCGTCGTTCGGACAACTTCGGCGGAAATAGCGGTGCGGCCACGGTGGCCTCCTTGGTGACCCGAGCCCTTCCGAGCCGGGAACAAAGTCATCGACGTGCCCCAGCCCCGGAGCTGACGCGTCGGGTGAGGCGTCAGGTTGGTGAGGCGACGTCGAGGTAGCGGCGGAGCGCTTCGCGGATCACGTCGCTCGTGGTGGTGTGATCGTTGGCGGCTCGTTCTTCGACCGCGGCGCGAAGGGTGGCGTCGAGTCGGACCGGAACAACGTCGGCTGGGCCTCCGGCGAGTGGCGGGCGGCCGCGGCGGCGTGGTTTGAGCGTGGCGACGTCGATGTCACCGGCGACCTCGTCGGCGAGGGCGTCGAGGTCGGCGCCTGTGAGTACGCGTCCGGTCTTGGTCACGTAGGGCTTGGTTGGGTGTGTGGTCATGTCAGAGGACTCCTTGCGGGAGCGGGTTGTGAAACGTCGGTCGAAGGGCCATGGCGTGGATGACAAGTTCGCGGTCGTCGGCGAGCGACAGGATGATCACTTCAAGGAGTTGGCCATCGCAGCGAGGGACCGATCACGAGCACCTTCGGCGGATCTGCGTCGGGGTCCATGCCGACGACGACGTGCGCATGGTCGACGGCGTGGACGACCTCTTCTGCGGCGATGCCGTGTCGAGCCGCTGATCGATGAAACTCCACCTATTAACCGTAATACGAATATTGATCTGCCGCGCCGCCACGGTCTGAGCAAGTCCCAAACGTATCTTCGAGAGTCGATCGTTAGGGTCCGCCACACGTTAACCGACGCGATGTCACGTGTTGGTGTGGAGGCGACGGGAGGGGCTTCGTCAGGGCATGCCGGTGATCATGGCCAGGACCTCGAGCATCTGATTGCCGACCCCAGGTCCGATGTTTCCGCCCGGTGCGGAGCAGCGTTCGACGGCAACGGCGCGCATCTGCTCGACAAGCGCATAGCTGTTTGACCGAAGCCCATTGATCGCATCAGGTTCGATCTCGATGTGGCTGGGGAACGATCTGGCCCTCGAGGTGAGGGGCACTGCGAACACCGTGGAAGGCCGGAAGCGGAGGAACGCATCTGCGGAGAGCACGACGGCTGGGCGGACGAACCCGGCTTCGGATCCGATGGGATTCCCGAAATCGATCGTGACGATGTCGCCGAAGTTCATGGCGCCTCGAGTTCGGCGTTGAGCCAGGCATCTCGTTCTGCCAGATAGTCAGCCCAGGCCTGGGGATCGGACCGGAGGGCGGCCTCGGCCTCAGCCATCTCCTCGTAGAACTGATTCCGACGGAGAGCTTCGAGCGCCGCATCGAAGGTGTCGGCCATGGTGGCGGAGCGCCTCTCAGCAAGCTTGCGAAGACGATCACGCTGCCCGGTGCTGATCCGGATCGTTGTAGACAAAGATGTCATACTCACAGTCTACGTCAGAAGACTGTTCGATTCGGTCCGGTGGCGGCCGCGTCGTTACCTTCACGACGATCGACGGTTCGACGCCCTGAGCGCCACCGACGTCGGGCAAATGGTGCCGCGGAGCGTCAGCCGAGGCCTTGCAGTTCGCCCGAGGCCGCTGGCCACTTCAACCCGCACGCATCCGGCGTCTTGTGATGATCGCCTTCCAAATTGCGGGTCGCGATCTGGTCGGCCTCACCGACCGGCGATCGTCGGCCAAGTATTGGTCGGGGTGGTCCCGCGTTGGGTCATTGGTTCCACCTTTACCCACGGTCGGGGGGACGTCCAGAGGCCAAGCTCCCCCGGTGGAGGTTGGGGATCGGCCACGGCTCGGGCGGGTACGACCCAACCGCAACAACGCCAAACCCTCGGAGGGCCCGACGCGGTGCGACCTTCGGCTCTAGGACCGTGGTGGTTCGTGTCGTCACGATTGGAAGAACGCAAAGGAGTCGAAGCAAATGGGACCGATCGCTTGGTTTGAGGAACTCGGACGCGACGACGTTCCGTCCGTTGGTGGCAAAGGGGCCGGACTTGGGGAACTGACAGGTGTCGGCCTCCCCGTCCCACCGGGATTTGTCGTCACCGCATCGACCTATCTGCGGGTTCTCGATGAACTCGGACTCCGCGACGCAATTCGCGCGCTGGTTGATGCAGCTCTGACACCGCAGGCCGACCCCGACCTTGAGCAGATTTCAGGTGAGCTGATCGCCATGGTCAATGCACTGGAGATCCCGCGCTGGCTGCGCGACGACCTGGCCTCCCGTTACGCCGAACTGGCCTCGCGTACCTCCGAAGCGGCACCCTACGTTGCCGTTCGATCCTCGGCTCCCGGTGAAGACACAGCTGCGACTTCGTTCGCTGGTATCCATCGCAGCTTCATGAATGTGCGGGGCGTGGACCAACTGGTAACTGCCACCCGGGATTGTTGGGCCTCGGCGTATGTGGTGCGCGCCCTCGACTACCGGCGCTCCCAACATATCCCCGACGAACCGGCCATTGCAGTGGTGGTTCAGCACATGATCGATTCCGAACGGGCCGGGATCGCATTCTCCATGAACCCGATCACCGGCGAGCGGGGTGAGGTGGTGGTTGAGGCGGCATACGGTCAGGGGGAGATCGTCGTAAGCGGCCGTGTCGAACCTGACACCTACACCGTGGCGAAAGTCGGGCCGAGGATCGTCGATGTACACGTCGGCCACAAGACGACCAAGATCGTACGAGGGCCCGACGGTCATGACCGGACGCTGTCGCTTGACCCGCCGGACACCGACCATCAGGTTCTTACTGATGATGAGGTGGTTGAAGTCGCCCGCCTCGCCATGGTGATCGAGGGGCACTATTCGATGCCGATGGACATCGAATGGGCGTTCGCCGGCGGGCGCCTCTGGTTGCTGCAAGCGCGGCCCGTGACCGCTCTCGGATCCTCGGCGAAGGGTCCCCTCGAGTCGGCCATGTCCGTTTCGACGGAGGATGCCGGCTCCGTGACGAGGGGAGCGTCAACGGCAGCGGAACCGGGCGGCCCAATCTCATCCGATGCAACGCTGGAGCCCACGCTCCTGCTACGCGGGCTGGGCGTGTCTCCGGGCATTGCGAGCGGCATCGTGCGGGTGCTCCAGTCACCGAGCGAAGGGGCCGCTCTACTCCCGGGCGAGATACTCGTGGCTCCGGTCACGAATCCCGACTGGGCCCCAACCATGCACCGCGCCGGGGTCATCGTCACCGAGTCGGGTGGCGCAACGTGTCACGCAGCGATACTCAGTCGTGAGATGGGTGTTCCCTGCATCGTCGGGGCCCGCGATGCAACAAGACTTTTGAACACCGGGCAGATGGTCACGATCGATGGTCGAACCGGACGGATCGTGGCGGGCATGTTTCCGGCGCCCTCCTCGAGTACCGGCGCTCGAGTAACTCGCCCGGAACCTGAGGTGACCGGGCGCGTCGGCAGCGAAGCGATCGGAACGCTTCTCTACCTCAACGTTGCGCTTCCGGAGCAGGCCGTAGCCGCCGCAGCCCACGACGTCGATGGCGTGGGTTTGCTGCGAGCCGAGTTCATGCTCACCGATGCGCTCGGGGGGGTGCATCCGAAGAAATTGTTGGCCGAGCACCGCGAAGAAGAGTTCCTTGCCAACATGTCGGCATCGCTGTTACGCATAACGACAGCATTTGCGCCGCGTCCGGTTGTGTACCGCACCTATGACTTCCGGACCAATGAATTCCGCGGGCTCGAAGGCGGTACCGAGTTCGAACCCGAAGAGCACAATCCCATGATCGGCTACCGCGGCTGCTACCGCTATGTGAAGGACCCTGAACTGTTCAAGTTGGAGCTCCAGATGTTGGCCCGGGTGCGGGAGCAGACGCCGAATCTCCACGTGATGATTCCGTTTGTGCGCACACTTTGGGAGTTGGAAGCCTGTCTCGACATGATCGACGCAAGCCCGCTCGGACGCCAACGCGGTCTCAAACGCTGGGTAATGGCCGAGGTTCCCTCGGTTGCGTACCGCATTGGAGACTATGCGGCCCTGGGCATCGACGGGGTGTCGATCGGCTCAAATGATCTCACCCAATTGGTGCTGGGTGTCGACCGGGATTCCGATGTCTGCGCCGAGTTGTTCGACGAGGAGGATGCCGCCGTGCTGGGCACCATCGAACGAATCATTACGGAAGCCCGAAAGCACGGTTTGACGTCCTCACTCTGTGGCCAGGCGCCCTCGAACCGACCCGCGTTCGCGGAGCATCTCGTGCGGTTCGGCATCACCTCCGTGTCGGTCGACCCCAGCGCCGCGACCGCAACCCGCCGGATCATCGCCTCGGCCGAGCGCCGCCTGCTGCTCGATCGCGCCCTCCGGGTCGGCGACTCCACGAGTCCTTGAGCGCGACACTACGCGTACCTGGTCGACGAAGATCGGGAGATCGGGGATCGCCCCTGACCGTCGGAGGTGGCGCAAATGCATGAGCTCCCCTTCGGTTCGATCGACGGCGAACGAGGGGACGATCACGGTTCCGCCCCGGGCTAGGTGCGCGCGATCGCCTCCCCCAACTGCGCGATCGGATCATCCGAAGCGTGCAGAACCGGGCCGGTGTCAGCGCTGGCCGGGCGTCATGTAGAACCAGATCGGGAATTTCGCGCCGGAGTCCCTGATGGCCGCCCGGGCGGCCAGCACGGTCTTGCCGGCTTCGGTCGACTCGTGGAACCATGCCTCAACCGCGCGTCCGCCCGGTGTCGGCCCATCGACGAGTTCGAGCGCCGCTTCCAGGTAATACGCACGAATGTCATGGCAGAGTGCGTTGGTGTTTCCGCCGGGGATACCCGCTTCTTTCCAGTCGGCACCTGTGGCGATCCCATCGAGCATGCCCAGAGCATTGGGTACTTCATCGGCGGTGATTACGCGTCCGACCGAGGTCACGCCCCGCTTGGCCAGGGAGCGATCATATGCGCGCCTAAGACCGCGGGCTTCGTCAACGGCTGGAGGTAGATTCGGATCGAACCGGGGTGGAATGGTGCACGCCACCGGTTGGTCCTCGGCTTCGATGACTTCAGGGTGATCGACGAGCACCGGGCCTGACGGCGCGGCGAGCAGGGCAAAGGCTCTCGCGAGTACATCGTGTTGAAAGGCGGGGTCGTTTGGTTTTCCGAGCGGCCGACCCAGCGGGAACTCACAGTGCAGTGCGCGGGGAGGAGCGGCCTTCTCGGCCACGGCCCGAACGGAGGAGAGAACGATCGTTGCGATTCCGGCCGCTTCGAACACATGCGCAAGCACACTCACGGTGCGCGTGCAGAGGGGTCAAACCGGGGTGAGCACGACCACATTCACGCCATCGGCGAGGAGCGCGGCAGCGGCGGCGGGACCCGTATCCAGACGGATCGTCGACACGTCGTCGGGTTGGTTCCCGGCAAAAGACAGATGCCGCGCCGCAACCGATCCGATTACGCCTTGAGCGGCCAGTTCGTCGAGTCGATCGATCGGGTAGACGACGTTGACATCCGCCGCAAAACCGAAGTGGTCGAAGTTCGGGCTCCAGTGCCCCATCACGAGGTCACGGCGACCGCTCTCGATGAACCGGTAGCCGGTATCGCCGGCGGAGAACCGTTCGTCATCGGATTTGTGGATGGCCGCCGACGTGACGATCGCGACCCGGGCCCGATGCAGCGGCACGGGTTTCACGAACGCCGGGTTCGCGAACTCGGGCACGGGAAGTGCGGCGGAGTGGGCCCTCATTGCCTGGTCACCGTTCATGGTTCTCCTCGTTGGTCATCGGGATTGGTACTGGGCTGGTGGATCTTGGGGTCATCGGGTTTCGCCGATGTAACGCTGAAGTGCGAAACCGTCGTGATGGAGCAGAAGTACAGGTCGCGGGCAAATCCCGGGGCACCGAAGAGCACCGACTGCACCGGGCTTCCCGTGTCGACCCGGGCAACCTCTTCGCCGGTTTCGATCCTGAGCACCAGCAGCTGGTCGGCGTTGCGGTCGCGGTCAAAGTCGCAGAGCACGAGTTCTCCACTGTCGGAGAACAACAGGGGGTGGGCGGCATGATTCAGCTCGCGGTTCCACAGCGGCTTCGTAGTGCCAGTCTCGTCGAAGCGAAATGCGGCAACGACACCGTTGCTGCTGTCGTAGCCGACAACGATGCGTCGGGTCGGGTCGACCGCCGGGGGGTTGGCAATGAGACCATTGCTAAGCCCGCATACTTCGGTGAGCGATACCTTGCCGCTGGACAGATCAACGCGGACGATGTGGAGTGGTGCCACGGACGTGCCGAGGTCGCGAAGCGATCCGTTGAACTTCTCCGCACCGAAACCATTGTCGAGAAACCACGCAGCGCCGGATTCGATCACGGCGTCCCATCCATAGGTCTGCCCTTCGAATGTGCGGTACCTCGCGACGAATTCCCCATCCAGTGTGAGGTGTCGGCCGTCCCACCGAACTCGGATCAGATGCGTGTCTCCCACGACGTACACATCGTTACCGTTGCCGCTGAGGCGGGCGATCGACGGCTCGCTCAGCTGCAGCCGTGACACGATGGCCAGGGATTGCGGCTCGAGCACCAGTAGCTCCGATGCTCCGAGGCCATCGACCTCTGACCGTTGCGGGCGGATCCCTCCGAAGTCTTTGGTCGCCAGGTGGCCGTCGGGGAGGATGATGAAGCTGTTGTACGGGCGATCCCGCGGAAGCTCAACGGAAGCAAGCACGTTCAGATCTGCGCTGAGACGGTGGAGGTAGCGACCGAACGCGACGTAGAGCGAACCGTTCGCATGAGTCGCGATTCCCCCGGGCCACACCGTCTCTCCCGGAAGGTCGGGCGATCGGCGGATAACGTCGAGCGTCTCCGGGTCGATCTGCTCGACCCAGGACATGGCATGGTCACCGCCGCTGTGGCAGAGCAGATACACCTCTCCCGGCTCACGCAGCACGACCATGGTCGACGCGATCGAAAGCCGCGACGTGACCTTCAACGATTCACCGGCGGTTAGATCGAGGCGAAAATCGGAGCGAGGTACCTGGCGTCGCTGGGGGCCACCATCTTCGCCCGGCCATATGCTCGGCCAGTAGCCCGGAAGAATATCGGTCATGACGGTCCCCGGGCGCGATTCAGACGGGTGCTTCGACTCGGGGGAGCGGCGACTTCATCGTTGGCTGATGATCCCGGAGATCGGAGAGGAGGTCGCTCTGGAGGGCTGTGAGCGAGGGATCGTTCCACCGGTTCTCAAACTGTTCCGGATCGTTGGTCAGGTCGTAGAGCTCGCCTTCGGTTCCGTCATGGGAGTACCCGGGTTGGTACGTCGAGCACACCCAGCCGTCACGGGTGATCGTGCGCAGGTGCACATCAACCCCGAAGAGCACGCTGTCCCACTCCGTAAGTACCCGTTCGAATCCCCGCTTGTCGGCGTCTGCATCGTTGATTGGAAGTGCCTTTCCCTCCATCCATTCGGGGGCGGGGAGCCCGGCGATCCCACAGAATGTGGGAGCGAGATCCACCAGCCCGACCGGTCGGGTGATAGCGGTTGGGGTGATGTTCGCCGAAGGGGCGGGCCTCCAAACGAGCGGAAGGCGCATGAGTGCGTCGGTGTGGTACGGGCCTTTGAACATGAGGCCGAAGTCGCCTCCGAGCTCGCCATGATCGGTGGTGAAGATCACGTCTACATCTTCGTCCCAACCCTTTTCCGCGATGGTCTGCAACACGCGTCCGAGCGCCTCATCGATAAGTTCACATTCGATTGCGTTGCGGGCCGTGACCTCACGGATCTGATCCTGCGTGAGACCGGCCGGAACCCAATTGGCGGGTGCTTCGAAGTTTGAAACGAGGGACCCGTCGTACCACGACCGCCAGTGCCGGGGTTTGGCGTCGAGCACGGCCTCGCGCTTTGCGGCATCGGTGATGTAGGCCGCTGGGAGCGGTACATCGCGCCAGTTGATGCGACCGAGTTCCGACTTCGGTGGGTCCCAGGGGTGGTGCGGATCGGGAAAGCTCATCCAGCAGAACCAGTCGTCGGTCGCATCGAGAGAGTTGAGCCACGAGATCGTCCGATCGGCGACCCAGTCCGTGTGATACCACTCGCGGGGTATCGCATTGTCGTGAACCTGCGGTGCTCCGGTCTCGCCACCGCCTGCGCTGTTGACTTCAAGGTTCGCATCGAGGTTCGGATAAAACCATCCGATGGCTTCGGGATGATTCGCCTGTATCCAGCGCGCATATGAAAGCTGGCCCTGCGGCGCATGTGCCGCCGACTCGAAGTGCTCAAAACCTCGGTGTAGGCCGACCAGACCCTTCGTAGCGAAGGTGTTTTCAGGGAACCGGGCGAAGGGATCGAGGAACGGTTCGAAGTGGGGCTTGCCGACGAGCGCGGTCCGGTACCCCGCATCGTGCAACACCTCGGCGACCGACGGTGCGTGGAGTGGCAGCGGCACGCCGTTCATCCAGACGCCGTGGGTGCTCGGGTGCTGACCGGTGATGATCGTTGACCGCGACGGCATGCAGACAACCGACTGGGCATGGGCCCGTTCATAACGACGACCCTGCTTGGCCAAGGCATCGATCACCGGAGTACGAGCAATCGTTCCGCCATTGCAGCCGAGTGTGTCGAAACGCTGTTGATCGGTGGTCACGAAGAGTATCTTGCGGCCCATCACTGTGCTCCGGTGTTGTTGGCGGTGACGACAGCCTGGCCTGTTTCCATCTGTCGCTTGAGCGCATCGAGTGCGCCGGCCGTACCCCCGGCGATGGTGAGTGCCATCGCCCGAGGGTCGGCCTCGGTCGAGTAGATCATCAGTGTGGTTCCATCGCCCATGTCGATGGCATCGATGGTGCCCCGGTGGTGTTTGAACAGCGGGAGCATCAGCCGGTACTGGAATCGGCGTTGGACGGCATCATTGACGAGGATTTCTTCCGGCATGGGGAGGCCGGAGCCCGTGACAATGGTGCGAGTGTCGCCTTCGACTTTGCATGAAACCACGCCGGGGAACCATTCGTGGAGTCGGGCCGGATCGCCGGCCAGCGTCCACACATCGGCGACCGGCCGGTTGATCCGTATGTGGTGGCGCACCGAGCCAAGCGTCATGTGGCTTGTGCCCTGAGGAGTGTCGTCAACGTATCAATAAGTGTGCTTATGATTCTTGCCTTGCTCAACATCTGGTCGTGACGCATCAACTGGAACGCCTCGAAAGAGCAGAGGAGGTCGACGGCGGTAAGGACGCTAGCTGCGGCCGCCGGCGTCATGGCTGACAGTTCCGGCTTCAGGAGCCGCTTGATCTGGTTCCGGAGGTAGGAGCGCGACTCGGTGATGTGAGACGCGACCACCTGTTGGAACGGGGCTCGTAACCGGGCGACCCGTGCTGCAGCGAAAATTGTGTCGAACAGCCGGGTTCGCTGCTCGACGAGCGCGGCGATCCGTTCGGCGACGGGGGCATCGAACGGGACTTCGACTTCGAAGAGGTGGCGAACCTGGTCCTGCTGACGCGTGATGGCCGACTGGCAGAGATCGTCGATATCGTCGAAGTATCGGAACAGCGAGCGAGGCGAGAGCCCCGCGCGGGACGCGATCTCGTCGGAACTCGGGTTCAGCTGGCCTTCCCGGTACAGCGTCAGCAGAGCGTCGACCACAGCATCCCGGTTGCGGTCACGGCGGGCCCGGCGACCGTCTTCGATGTCAGGTGTCGTGAGATCGTCGCGGGTCTGGGAGGCTTCGGTGATGCTCATTCGGGTCGCCTCGCCACCGGCTGGTCGTGAACTGTTGGGGCTGGCATACGAGCAAGCTAACAGTTGACAGTCCTACTGCCAAGATCACGAGTCAACCGGTCGGACCAAAGAACGTGATGTCACACACGCGAAGTGAGACACGATGAAAGACTCAGGTATGGCTTTTCTGTCTCTGGTGACGATTGTCGTGCACGAGTACGACCCGGCCATCGAGTTCTTCGTGGACACGCTCGGTTTCGAGTTGATCGAGGACTCTCCGGCGCACACAACGACCGGCCAGCCGAAACGGTGGGTCGTGGTGCGACCGCGTGGAGCGGAGACCGGGTTGCTCCTCGCCCGGGCCGATGGCGCTGAGCAGATTCGGGTGGTCGGACACCAAACGGCGGGCCGGGTTGGCTTCTTTCTCCGTGTCGAGGACTTCGACGCTACCTACGCGCGCTTAGTGGAGGCCGAGGTCGAGTTTGTGCGACCACCAAAGACCGAGTCCTACGGCACGGTGGCGGTGTTTGTCGACATCGCCGGCAATCGCTGGGACCTGCTCGGGCCCGCCAACTGAAGCTTGGCTACGGGGGCAGCCCCGGTCAACTGAGTCCGGTCTTGAACAGCGTTGAGACATCGGCATCATCGGTGCCCAGGAGGGCTTCGAGCCAACGGTGGAAGCGCTGACCCCCGCCCTCGTTGCGGCCGAAGAGCACCTCGCCGCGGGCGCCGGTGCGAAGTGCCTTCTGAAGGCGCAGTCCGGTGTAGTAGTCCTCGTCCTGCACAACGTGATGCAGAAACGCCATGGTCTTCTCGACGGTCTCGGCTTGCCCGGGAGCTTCCGGGCGGGTGTGGAGGAACGTCTGGACGGTACGCGACGTTCCCGGCTCCGATCCCGGGTACAGAACCGACACCATGTAGACGCGACCGTCGGCGTCAAACGACGCAACCGAAACGTGGGGAAAGATCGTCCACACGCCGCTGACCAGTTTCTCCGTCGGCCATTCCTCAACCCCGGGCTCACCCGGTGCCTGGGGGGCAAACTTTCCTGGGCCGCTCGCTCGCTGATGCGGGCCCCACGCGTCGTAAACGGCCTTGTTCGGGTAATCCGGCCCGAACGTGTTCTTATGCAGAATCGGGAGATGGTAGAGATCGAGGTAACCGTCGTAGGCCACCTTCCAGTTCGGGCCGGTGATCGTCTGGCTGCCCACCACCCGGCACGACGCCAGGTTGAGATGGTTGAGCATCTCGTCGTATCCACTCAGATACGTGTCGATGTCGACGGTGGGTTCGGACCGAAGTGTGACAAAAATGATCCCGCAGCGCTCGGCAACAGCCAGGGGCGCGAGCCCCATGCAAGACGTGTCGAACTCGCCAAAGGCTTCGCGGTCTAATACTCCCACCAGAGCGCCTTTCTGATCGTAGGTCCACGCGTGGTAGGGGCACGTGAAGCGTCGCGTGCTACCCAGACCTTCTTCCACAATCACAGCGCCACGATGGCTGCAGGAGTTTATGAACGCACGAACGACACCGTCGTTGCCGCGGCTAATCAACACCGGTACGTCGAGTACCTCCATGGCCTTGTAGTCACCGGGCTGCGGAAGTTCGGCGGTGAATGCGAGAACCAGGGGAAGACGCTTGAAGACGGCATCCATTTCCCGCGTCCAGTGCTCAGGGTCGAAGTAGTTGCTCGCCGGGATTCGCACGATGTGTTCGACCAGGTCGACCGATCCGCGTTCTCCGAATGCGAGATTGCGTTTCGCCATCGCAATGAGTTTGTCGCGGCTCATTCCACTCTCCTTGCCGGTGAGGCATCCAGACCGTTTCAATGGTAGTCACTCATGGGGCTCAGAGCGGTTCTGCGATCGGGTTGGCGTGGCGTCGCCAAAGCACCACACCGCCGCCGATGAGTCCGAACATCACTGCGATGTCGGTGAACAGAAGAATGCGACCCTGTCGGTGCCAGCGCGCACACGGCTGGCGGCGGAAGAACAGAGCCGGTGAACCCTTCGGCTGTGCCTTGAGCACCGGCAGGGGTTTGCTCGGCCTCGCTGAGGCGCTCCACATGTTGGAACACTCGATGCGACTCGACACGGGTTGCGGAGGTGAGAGCGTTGTGTCGAGTCCGGTGGCAACGACATCGAACTGCGGCCGGGAGGCCCAGACAAACACAATCACGATCCATGCGACCACGCCGACAACGGCGTACCGCGTAGATCGTTGGTCGTAGGGCACCACCGCAGCATGCCACAGGAGATTCCGCTGGCGATGCTCACGTTCCGGGTGGGGCCTTGTCGGACCTGAACGGTCCTGGGCCCCCGTTACACTCGGCGCGTGAACTTCAACAGGAGGCGCTTGATCCGGGCTGTTCCGGTCGGGGCGGCGATCGTCGGCACTGTTGGAGCGCTCGGTCTCGTGGCGCTGGGCTCACAGCGTCGGGCGCCGCATGTTCAAGGTGGTCGCGGTACACCCGGACTGCTGAAGAACCTCGGTGCCGCGACAATCATCGTGTATTTCGCAGTGGCGCTCTACGTGCTGGTGGTTGCGGGGTTCCGAGGTCAGGGCGGCCGACCCTCCCGACCGAGATCGCAATGGCAGTCAATGGCCGGACTCGTGGTGTTCGTTCTCCTGGCGTCGTTCTTTCTCGCGAAGTTTCGGAGAACCGACGCGCCGAATGTGAAGCAGTTGGTCGATTCCTCCCGTTTTGCGAGGGAGCCAGGCCCGCTGCCGAAAGTTTCGGTTCAACGGCCCGTAACCTGGGGGTTCCAACTCGGTGTCGGTCTGGTGCTTCTCATGGTGGTGGTCGCCATTGTCTTGGCCGTGCGTGACCGCCGCTCGCGTGCGGCTCCCCTCCCATCAATCGATCGTCGTACGCTGGTAGCTGATTCGCTCGGCGACCTGCTGTCTGAACTCAACCAGGAACACGATCCCCGACACGCGGTGCTGCTGGCTGACCACGGGATGGAGGTGGCGTTGGCCGAACACGGTTTACCCCGCGCCCAAGCGGAGACCGCCAATGAGTTCGCGCGACGAGTTGCCGACGACCTCGCCCTGTCGAACGCTGCCGCACAAACCCTGACCCACCTCTACGGGTTGGCGCACTTCGGAGCGGGTGAACTCACGATGGAGGATCGTCAGGCCGCCGTGGAAGCGTTGCAGTCGGTGCGCGATGAACTGCGGGCCAAGCCCTTGACGGAAGCGGACCCATGACGGTTCGGTCGAAGCGACTACTTCTGATTCTCCGGGTGGTCGGGATCGTTGCCGCCATCCTTGCGGTTGCCACGCTTGCGTTGCTGTCCAAACCCGAGTGGCGGGAGTACTTTGCGGAAGTCGGCGTGGTTCTGGCCGCACTGACTGTTTGCCGCATGATCGCCAACGGCACGCGCGGTCGGTTTCTCACTGATGCCGCATCACCGTTCGAGTGGGCGCTTCGGCTCGAACGTCGCGATCAGTTGACCCCATCGCAGCTGGCTTCGGCCATTTCGATGGCCGCAATGCCGGACCGGGCGACCTTTGATCTTTTGGCTTCAGCGATGGACCGTCGCCTCCACGACCATCACGGTTTCGGACTTGACGACGAGCGAGCGCTCGATGTCGTCGGACCCGAGGTCTACGAGCTGTTGCACATCGGACGTCAGGCGGGACCGACCTCGGCTCTACCCCGAACGTCACGCAGAGTCCTGACCCGGTGGCTATCGGCGCTCCTTCCGGCAATCAGTCGGCACCCGACGATCGTCCGTAGCAGCTCATCCACATCCGAAGGTACCCGCTCGATCGAACGGGTACGGACCATCCTCAATCGTCTGGAGCAATTATGACCGTGAACGATCCGCTTTCCTCCGGCGCGTCCGGTGCGCACGGGAGTGGAGGGATGTCGATTGACGAGATCGCAGCTACCGCGCGGGCGGTGATCTTGGAGATCGAGAAGGCGGTGATCGGAAAGCGCGAGCAGCTGGAGATGATCCTGATGGCCTTTCTGGCCAACGGTCACGTACTCGTCGATGATGTTCCGGGAGTAGCCAAGACTCTCATCGCCCGGTCGTTCTCGCAGGTGTTCGGCATGTCCTTCGCGCGCCTACAAATGACCCCAGACGTTCTCCCTTCCGACATCACGGGTTCGCAGGTCCTCGATGCGGCCCGCAACCTGGTGTTCCGGCCCGGTCCGGTGTTTGCCAACCTGCTTCTTGCGGACGAAGTGAACCGGGCCACCCCCAAGGCCCAGGCCGCGCTTCTCGAAGCGATGGAGGAGCGCCAGGTCAGCGCAGACGGGATGACGCATCAGCTGGATCGTCCGTTCCTGGTGATTGCCACCCAGAATCCCGTTGAATTCGAGGGGACCTACCCGCTGCCCGAAGCACAGCTCGACCGGTTCCTGTTGCGAATGAAGATCGGTTATCCAAGCGCGGAGGATGAGTGGACCATGGTCGCTCGCCGACTCCAACGCGGGCAGGATGAGTCCGTGCTCCAGCCGGTCGTCAGCAAAGATCAGCTGCTCAGCGCCCAGCGCGGCGTTGAGCAGGTACACGTGAGCGAGCCGGTCGGAAAGTACGCCGTCGCAATTGTCCGTGCCACGAGGTCTTTGCCGAACGTCTCGGTTGGCGCGAGCCCACGTGGCACGCTTGCGATCGTGAAGCTGGCCCGCGCCCGGGCGGCCATGGGCGGCCGCGGTTTCGTGTTGCCCGACGATGTGAAGGTGGTCGCGCCGTCGGCGCTCTCGCACAGGATTCTCCTCGCTCCGGAGATGTGGGTGCGGGGCGTGGAACCGGCGAGTGTTGTCCAGGCGGCGCTTGCGAACGTTCCGATTCCGGCGGCCGCCGACGCGATCCACCGCACGGCCTGATGAGAACCACGTACAGTGCGCCGCCGAAACCAACTGTTGCACTTCGCCCATTGCTGAGGGCCTTTGTGCCCCTTACGGTCATCGGGCTCATTGGTGGCTTCGGGGCGCGTCAACCCACACTGGTGGCTCTGACCGCGCCGGCGGCGGCGTTCGTGATGGTCGCCCTGGTTCGGCTCGCGGTGGCTCCGGCGCAGCGATTGGACGTACTGATGATTGATGCGCAGGCGTTCGATTCCCGGGCGAAACTGTCGTCCCGGTCGGCTGGTTCCTCGGTGTTCCCGGCTGTTGATCTCACGCTATCGGCTCCGCGGATTTCCGTAGGCGATGAGGTCGACGTTTCCGTCGCCCTCCGCTCCACTGCTGCGACCTCGAGATGCGATGTCGCGGTGAAATTGCCCGCAGGCCTCGAGGTGGTCAACGGGTCCGCGCTTCTGGCTACCTCGCTCCAGGAAAACCAGACGTTTGAGCACACGTTTCGGGTCCGCTCGACCCTGGCCGGGTCGGCCGTGTTGGGCCCGGTCGTGGTGCGCATTGACGACCAATCAGGGATGTTTCGTTTCGAGAGGGTGTGTTCCGGGTCAGTCGTGCTGAAGGTGGTTGCCCGGCCGGATGTCACGCAGACCCTGCTTCGCGCTGCCGCGACCGGCATGCACGTGGGCGAACAGATATCGCACAGCCGCGGTGACGGGTTTGAGTTCGCTGATATGCGCGCGTATGTTGCGGGCGATGCTGCGAAGCGGATTCATTGGCGGGCATCGGCACGAACCGATGAGCCCGTCGTGATCGAGCGGAGACTCGACCGCAATCAGGATGTTTTGATCGTGGTCGATGCACATGCGAACCTGGAACTCGCCAATGGTGAGTCTTCCCTGCATCGGACGATGGAGGCGGCGGTGACGATCGCGGGTGCGCATCTGAGCGCTCGAGACCGTGTCGGGTTCGTCGGAATGGGGAGCGGCGTTTCGTGGGTTCTCCCCGGCACCGGTCACAACCAGAAGTACCGGATCCTCGACGCGATCTCGTCGGTGTCCACAACGGGAGAAGGCATCGGCCGCCGCGTGTCGAGCGTTCCGATGACTGCCCGCTTGCGGCGTGCGCTCGTAATCGTGGTGACACCGCTGGTTGACGACCGGTCCACGGAGGTGATCCGGGATCTTCAGGCCCGTCGACACGACGTCTGTGTTGTGGTCGTGGCCCCATTTGGGTATGTCACGGACTCCGGGCTTGGTCGGGCTGACCACGACACCACGCTGAGATTGTGGCGACTCCTTCACGAGCAGGAGCGGAACAAACTCTCCGCCCAGGGGACGGCGGTTGTGTCGTGGGGTAGTGGCCAGCCGGTCGAATCGGCGGTCCGGGAGGTGATGGCATGGAGACAGAAGCTTCGCGTCGGGCGACGGCAGACGGCATAAGCGAGCGGACGTTCAGTCGCGTCGCCGCAGTGGCCGGGACCCTGATCGCCGTGGTTGGGGTGGTTGCCGCGGTCCTCGCGACGGGCGCTACTCCGGCCGCGAAGAACGTTGGAGTCGTCATCGCCGCGGGATCGGGCGCGACGCTTCTCGGTTTCGGTCTCCTTGGTCGGGGCTCGATGGTTCCACCGCTGTGGCTGCTGACATTGGTAAGCGCGCTTTGTACCGTGCCGACCCGTTATCCGGTCAGCGAAGCGAGCGGAGGACCGTCGCGCGTGATCCGCGCCGGCCTGCTCGGCTTGGCGATCGTCGTGGCTGCGGTCGTAACTCAGTTCGCCTCGGATCGCCGCCTCGCGACACCGACGGCTCCCGGCCAACTCCGGAGAAGCCTCGTTGCGTTGCTGATCCAGATAGGATCGGCGAGCCTCGGGTTGGTGGCCGTAGTCGCGATTGTCCGGGGTGGCGCAACCGTGTCGTATCCGTGGTTTTTCGCCGGCGTACTCGGTCTCGCCGGCTTGCTGGGCGTGGCGGCCCTGGGCTTCGGTCGGAACTGAGCCGGTGAGGGCTTCGCCAATGGCGCACGCGTTGCGTTGGTGCGGGCCCGGTAGGAGTTTGATGTCCAGGCCCGTTGCGATCATGCCCCACAGGAGGCCATCGGTCCGGCGTATCTTCCTGGATTGGTGCGTTCGGCGTGTACCGCCTGGATCCGCCGGACTTGGGCTACCAGGGGTCGATCGGATGCTTGCGGCCGGTTCGGGGCACTGGAACGGGAAGCAGGTCGAGGGTCCGGCGCAGGATATCTCGCGTGTCGCACGGGTCGATTACGTCGTCGACCTGGAAGAGGCGTCCGCGGGCCAGCGCGGTATTACCCTCCTTCAACTCCGCGGTTCGCGCGGCCCGGAAGGCAACCCGTTCGTCGATGCTCATGGCGGCCAATTCGGTCCCGTGCATGATGTTCACCGCGCCTTCAAGCCCCATGCCCCCGAACTCGGCCGTTGGCCACGCTATGAGCAGTGTGGGATCAAGCGACTCCGAACCCATCGCGTAGTACCCGAGGCCGTAGGCCTTGTGAAGGATGACGGTCAGCTTTGGAACCGTGGCGTTCGCCGCGGCTGCCAGTGCTCGAGCTGAATGGCGGATCAACGCGGTTCGCTCAACGTCGGGTCCGACGAGAAACCCCGGCGTGTCGCACAGGTAGACGAGAGGAATATCAAACGCGTCGCAGAGTTGGACGTGGCGGGCGATCTTGTCCGAAGCGTCTGCGTTGATGCTGCCGGCCAACTGCGACGGCTGACTCGCGACGATGCCCACGGGGTGTCCACCGATGAACGCGAGGCCGACAACGACCGAGGTCCCGAAACGGGTCCGCAGCTCGATGAAGGTGCCGACATCGGCGATGAGCGAGATCACGTCGCGAACGTCGTAGGCGAGGCGCGGGTCGGCGGGAACCGCAGTTTCGAGCTTCGACGTGTCGGGATCGTCACCAGGTTCGAGGCGTCCGCCGAAATACTGCAGGTAGCGGGCAACGGCCTCTGTGGCTTCTGCTTCATCGCCAACCACAATGTCGACGACACCTACTTCGGCATGCATGCTCACCGGACCGAGTTCCTCAGGCGTGAATGAGATACCCGACGCGGCAAGAACGAGTGGTGGCCCGGCCATGCCGATGCACGCGTCGTCCGTTGCGATAACGAGGTCGCACAGGCCGGCCAGATTTGCATGCCCGGCGAACGCTCGCCCGGGAAGCACGCACACCGTTGGAACGAGGCCCGACAATCGGGCGAGTGCCGTGAACGTCGAAACGGCTCCGCCCATGTGGAACATGTCCTGTGGACGCGCCCCGCCACCTTCAGACCAGATCACCACAGGCCACAGGTGCTCGCGAGCGAGCCAAAACATCCGTTCGGCTTTTCGGTGGTTGCGCGCAGACTGGGACCCACCGAACACCGTGTAGTCATAAATAAGTGTGCATACCGGTGCTCCGTCGATCGTACCCGTTCCACTTACCAGTCCGTCGGCGGTACCGTTCGGATCGGCGTCGCCCGGCACGGCGGCTTGCACAAGCTGTCCGTACTCGACGAACGAACCGGGATCACATGTCGCCTCCAGGCGTTCTCGAGCGGTGCGAGCGCCCCGGGCATGCTGCCTGGCGGTAGCGCTCAGACGGGAGTCATCGAACGACGCCGCATGCGCCGAGCGAACGACGTCGATGAGACTCGGGTTGTTCGGATCGGTCACTTCGGATCGGTCACTTCGGTTTCGCCATGGTTGTCTTATCCCACGTGCTCGGGGTAATGCCGGCTTCCCGCAGCGCGACCTTGCGGACTTTCTCGGTCGGAGTCTTCGGCAGCGCGTCGACAAACTCGATGAACCGGGGAACCATGAACCTCGGCATGATTTCCGAAAGGTATGCGTGCAGAGTGTCTGCGCCCACCATTTCACCGGGTTTGAGGACCACAACGATCTTCACCTCATCCTCGCCCCATTCCGAGGGAACGGCGATCGCCGCTGTCTCAAGCACCGAAGGGTGGGTGTTCACGTGTGACTCGACCTCCATCGACGAAATATTCTCGCCCCGTCGACGAATTGCGTCTTTCTGGCGGTCCACGAAATGGAACCAACCTTGCTCGTCCTGCACGAAGCCATCGCCGGTATGGAACCACCCGTTTCGCCAGGCCTCGGCTGTCTTTTCGGCCATGTTGAAGTATCCGGCGTTAAGGGCCCACGGTTCATCCGAGCGGACGATGAGCTCTCCCAGCTTTCCTCGCGGTACCTCAATGTCGTTCTCGTCGACCACCCGGCATTCGTAGCCGCGACGAACCTTCCCGCACGAGGTCGAAGGCATGGTCAGAGTGTCCTCGAACCCGGCCTTGATCGGGCTGGAGATCTCCGTCATGTTGAAAACCGTGTGGATGCGGGTACCGAACCGCTTGTTGAACTGCTCGATCTCCGGGATCAGCGGAACCATGAGCACTTTGTCCATCGGGGAGTCGATCTCGTCGGGGTGCTCGGGCTGACGGTAAATGAAGTTGGCCATGGCCCCGAGTAGGAGCGTGGAGGTGCAGCCGTACTTCTTCACGTCGGTCCAGAACTCGTCGGTCTTGAAATACTCGCGAATCACCCCGCGCATGCCACGAAGGGCGAAGGCATAGAGAAACATCTTCCCCGACACGTGGTACATCGGGAAGGGGCAGTAGTACACGTCGTCTTCGGTCCAGTCCACCGCGAAAGCGTTGATGGTTGCTGCCTGCTGCGCATGGGTGTAGAGCACCCCTTTGGAGGGCCCCGTGGTGCCCGATGTGTAGAAGATCTCCGTGACGTCCCAGGGCTGCGGTCCTTCGAAGTCGTCGACCGGACTTTCGAAGCCCGCAAGAAACGATTCGCCGGTCAACATCGTGACTCCGAGATCGGGGAGTGGTGCGGTTGCGTCGGGAACGACGATCGTCTCGATGCTGCCGATCTCGTCCGGCCGAAGGGCGGCCACCCGGTCAAGATAACGCTCGGAGATCACGGCGATCTTCGCGTTGGAGTTCTGGAGCGTGTAAGCCAGCATCATGCCCTGGTAGCCCGTATTGACCGGTACCTCCCACGCGACGAGCCAGTTGAGGCCGACCCAGCAGTGCACTGCATCGAAGCCCACGGGCAACATCGAAATGACCGTGTGCTTTCTGCCGATACCGAGCCGTTTGAATGCGTGCGCCCATCGGAGACTGTTGTGATGGGCCTCGCCGTACGTCAGAGTCCGTTCGGCTTCGATCTGTTGGATGAAGATGCGGTCAGGCTGTTCGATCCCGCGTCGGCGAAGCAATTGGGGTAGAAGGTGATCTCGGTCGATCATGGTGTTCTCCGGGTCGGGCGTTACAGCGCTGGTGCTGTGCCCGTAGTGTCGTCGCTCAGTCAGGGGAATGAGAAATCGAGACAAAGCCATTGGATCGGTTGTCTGATTTGAGGGCCGGGAGCGCTGTAGCAACGGCCGACGTTGCCGCAGTACTGGAACTCATCTGTCGAAGGGAATGAAGGGAATGAAGGGAATGAAGGGAATGCTGCCGTGACTCAACGCCCGAAGACCGGGTAGCCACCGAAGCGGATGCTGGCACCTGCAAGCACCAGACCGGTGGCGGCCAGCGTGACGATCCGGATGTGCCAAGCCAGCGTTGGCAGAGTTGCGTCGGTGAGCCGGGGAATCACACGGAATCTGGCATGCAGGGCGAGAGCGAGAGTCAACGCCAGCAGCCCGAGTTTGACCTGTACCACGTGGGCGACCGGGTTGCCTGTGAACCAATGTGACGGCGACCCGAGGAGGCGATGTGCAAGCCACAGACCGGTGACGATCTGGGTGGCGAGTGCCGGGAGTCCGACCCGTTCGAAGCCTGCTTCGAACTCGCTCACGATCGACGCCTGCCGAGATCGGAGGGCTCGGGGGAGGATAGTGAGCGCCAGCACGAGGTGCCCTCCTGCCCAGATGGCGGCGCCGAACAGGTGCAGGCTCAACACGATGTAATACGACGCCACGTCAGGTCCCGTCGTGGTCGAGCATTTGGCGCCGACCCCGGCCATCCACCGTGAAGCGGGACAGGTTGATGCTCCGCCGTCGGGGCGTCGTGCTCCGTTGTGAAATCCTTTGCATGATTCCTCCTCGTGGGCCCGGTGTGCCGATCGTTGGTCCTTCGCAAACGAACAAAGCTACGCGAGGGTAACGTACCCGATGTAGGTGGTGCCGATACCGTGACTCTGACCCGATCAGATGTTTTCCGCGGACCCTGTGTTGGCATCGTGAACCCGGTCTCGTGTTTTGGGCCATGATGCATTCATTCACCCTGCGTCGGTTCACACAGCATCTAGTTCACCCCTGCATTCATTCACCCGGACATCTGAAGGATTGACATGAAACAGCTCACCGGAGTCGACGTCAGCTTCTTATTGATGGAGACGGACAACAACTACGGCCATGTGAACGGCCTCAGTATCTATGACCGGCCGTCGGACGACTTCGATCCTTTTCAAGCGGTGCGGGAGCGTTTGGGAATCATGGTCGGTCATCTCGAACCCCTGCGCCGCAAAGTAGTGGAGGTTCCCTTCAACCTTGACCGTCCCTACTGGGTGGAAGACGCACATTTCGACATCGATTACCACGTGCGCCACATCGGACTCGCGCCACCCGGGGCCGCAGACCAACTCACCGAACAGGTAGCCAGAATCGTTGGTCGCAAGATGGACCGCTCCCGCCCGCTGTGGGAGGCGTATGTGATCGAGGGTCTCGCCGACGGCCGGTGGGCGCTGCTTCAGAAGACACACCACGCCACAATCGACGGTGCCTCAGGCGTGATCATGTTGAAGATGCTCACCGATGAGTCCCGCGATGCCGATTGGGCACTTGAGCCCCGGGAGTGGGTCGGTGAAGCGCCTCCGACCAGCGCCGCCATGTTGCAACGAGCACTCACAAACCTGGCAGTGAATCCGGTACGAGGTGCGCGACTGTCACTGAGTGTCATCCGCGATCTCGCCGATAAAGCCGGAATCGCCAGCCTCAGTGATCTCGCCACTCGCACCCGCGACACGCTGGGTGCGGTTGGGAAGAAGTCCAAGTCGAAGAGCGATTCAGCATCCAGGGTGAGGCTGCCGCTGACGCCCGCTCCCCCGACCCCGTGGAACAAGTCGGTGAGCCCCCACCGCCGGTTCGCTATGCGTTCCACCTCGCTGGAGAACTTGAAGCGGCTCAAAGAGGCGACCGGTTGCACCTTGAACGATGTGGTGATGGCCATCTGCGCCGGAGCGTTGAGGGACTATCTGATCGAGCACGACGCGCTTCCCGACAGTCCCCTACGCGCAATGGTTCCGGTATCGATCCGTACCGGACACGAGGAAGACCCGTGGACGAACCGGGTGTCGGGGCTCGTGGCCGACCTACCAACGAACTGTGCTGATCCGCTTGAACGGGTGGCTCTCTGTCGGGAGGCAATGAACGCGGCGAAGAGTCAGTTCGACCTGATACCGGCCGATGCCCTGGGCCAGTCGGCTGACTACGCATCTCCCCTGGTTGCCGCATCGGCGATTCGTCTTGTATCCCGGCTCAAGCTGGCCGATCGCGTCAACTCGCCGGTGAACGTTGTCATCTCGAACGTGCCGGGGCCGAGGCAAAGCCTGTACTTTGCTGGAGCCAAGCTCGATGCCTACATCCCAGTGTCGACGATATCTGACGGGATCGGGCTGAACATCACCGTGCACAGCTACGGCGATCGTATGGATTTTGGGCTGATCGCAGACAGAGAACTGGTACCAGACCTGTGGCATCTGGCCGACCTTCACATAGACGAAGTCGCGCGGCTGTTCGAGGCGACCGGAGCGGAGTGGGCGGTTCCACAACCGCCGCCTCCCATGCGCAAAGGTGGCGATGGGGTTGAACCCATTGCCCCGAGCAACCAGGCCGTGAAGGATCGGATCGCCGTAAAGCGCACGATCACAAACGCCCCATCGGTCAAGGCCAAACAGACCACTGCGGCGAAGCCTTCCGTAGACGAGCCGACGGCCAGGAAGCCGGCCGCTAAGAAGCAGGTCGCTGAGAAGCTGGCGACAAAGAAGCCAGTAGATAAGAAGCTGGCGACAAAGAAGCAGGCGACAAAGAAGCAGGCGACAAAGAAGCCAGTAGATAAGAAGCCAGTAGAAAAGAAGCTGGCGACAAAGAAGCTGTCGACAGAGAAGCCAGTAGCTGCGAAGCCGGCCGCCAAGAAGCTGCCGCCCGGGAGGTCGCCTGGGTCCACCCCCCGACGCCGAGCGTAGCTCTCAGACGTCTTGAGCCGGGCTGGCAATCCGAGCCTTCATGACGACATTCGTGGGCGCACATATGATTTCACCGGTCGCTTCCGTCCGGATTGTAAGGTCTCGATATGCGCCCCCTTGCCGTCGGTATCCAGCTTCCCGAGGTCGAATGGGAGATCCCGTTTCCGGAGCTGCTTCGGATGGCGAAGACCGCCGAAGACGTTGGGTTCGACTCGCTCTGGCTCGGAGACCATCTGCTGTACGACCTTGCCGTTGGACCTCGGGGCCCATGGGAAGTCTGGACGTCGCTCGCGGCGATAGCTGCGTCGACCAGGAGGATTCTCCTCGGTCCACTTGTCGCGTCAACCAGCTTTCATGCTCCGGCCATGCTTGCGAAACAGGCGTCGACCGTCGACGCAATCTCGGGCGGACGCCTGATCCTTGGACTCGGGGCCGGCTGGAACCGGAGAGAGTACGACGCGTTCGGTTTCGCCTACGACAGGCGCGTGAGTCGGTTCGAGGAGGCGTTCACGATCCTCCGGACCCTGCTTGCTGAGGGAAGAGTTGACTTCCACGGCTCGTTCTACGAGGCCGACAACTGTGTGCTGCACCCGCGCGGTCCCGCCCGTGCAACCCACCAGGGCCCACCGCTGATGGTTGGGTCGACCAAGCCCCGCATGCTCTCCATCACGCTTCCGTACGTGCAGCAGTGGAACGAGTGGTGGACCAACTATGGCAACACTCCCGAAGGTTTCGCTGCACTCAAACAACGTGTCGATGAAGCGATCACCGCGATCGGCCGGCGACCCGCAGACGTCGAAGCGACCTGTGCCGTATACATCCAACTCCCCAGCGGAGAGGGCCGTTCGATGGGGTCAGCGAAAGGGGCTGAGCCGTTGCGCGGGACGGCGCGTGAATTGGCCGATCAGTTGCGAGCCTTTGCCCGCGCGGGCGCGTCGCACGTGCAGCTTGTTGTCGATCCCATCACCAACGATTCAATTGAGTGGCTTGCGCCGATGCTCGCCGAACTTGACCGGCCGTGAGTGCTCGGCCAGCCTTGCCGTGGTGTGGGTGCACTATTCGGCCCTGGCGGTGGAAAAGTGCACCCACACGCGACGGGCGCCTGTTTGTGAAGAAGGGGAGTAGGCTCGACCATGGCAAATAAAGCAACCTCAACACCAAGCAACGCGAAAAAGCCCGGGAAGACGCTCAAAGAGAAGCGGGCAGCCAAGCACATCAAGCAGGAAACGCAGACCGCAACCCGCAAGGCGTGGGAAGTCAAGTAACACATTCTCGACTCGCGCCAAGGGAGCCGGTTTCCCCTACGGAGCCCTGGGTGGCAACATCTGGTTGTTACCCGGTGAGGAGCTGCGATGAATGGTGCCGAAAGTCTTGTACGAACCCTCGTTGATTCCGGGGTGGATGTCTGCTTCGCCAACCCGGGTACCTCGGAGATGCACTTTGTGGCGGCGCTCGATCAGGTTCCCGGCATGCGTCCGATTCTGGGTTTGTTCGAAGGTGTCGTCACCGGTATGGCCGACGGCTACGCCCGGATGGCCGAAAAGCCGGCCGCGACACTGCTTCACCTTGGACCCGGTCTGGCCAACGGACTGGCGAATCTCCACAATGCCCGGCGGGCGTCGTCGCCGATTGTGAACATTGTCGGCGATCACGCCACGTACCACGCGCAATACGACGCTCCGTTGGCCTCCGACATCGTCGGCTTCGCCCGTCCCGTATCGGGCTGGGTGCATTCGAGCACGAGCGCGAAGACGGTGGCGGCGGATGCGGCCCGGGCCGTGCAGGCTGCGCGTCAGGCTCCAGGACAGATCGCGACGCTGATCCTTCCGGCCGACACGGCCTGGCTCGACGCCGAACACACTGCGGCATCGTTGCCCGTCCCCGCGCCGGCTTCAGTCGCCGACCCGGTTATTGCCGCCGTGGCCACTGCGCTCCGCAACGGGAAGAAGACAGTGGTGCTGCTGCGTGGTGCGGTCCTCAAGGAAGAAGGGCTCGCGGCGGCCGGTCGTATCGCCGCGGTTTCCGGTGCGCGGTTGGTGTGCGACACGTTCGCACCACGGCTTCAGCGGGGAGCGGGCCGGGTTCCGGTTGATCGGCTTCCGTACTTCGCCGAACAGATCGTTGAGTTCCTGGCTGGAATCGAACAGCTGATCCTTGTGGGCTCCAAGCCACCGGTTTCGTTCTTCGCCTATCCCGGCAAGAACAGTTGGTGTACACCCGAGGGAACCGACATCATCTATCTGGCGCATCCGCATGAGGATGGTCTGCAGGCTCTTCTTGCCGTGGCAGATGCGATTGCGCCGAACGCGACCTCGGTGACGGCCGAATACCTCGTTGATGATCCGGCCTCGATTGTCGGAGGGAAGTACGACCGTTTCAGCCTCGGCCGGATCATTGCCAGTCTGGTACCCGAGGGCACGATCGTTTCCGACGAAGGGGGGACATCGGGCATCGGAGCCACCATCGCACTTGCCACTGCAGTGCCCTACGACCACCTTTCCCTCACCGGAGGCTCAATTGGCCAAGGTCTGCCGCTGGCCGGCGGCGCGGCCGTTGCGAGTCCCGACCGAAAGGTGGTCTGCCTCCACGGCGACGGTGGTGCTATGTACACATTGCAATCACTCTGGACCCAGGCTCGCGAGAACCTCGACGTCACTACGGTTATCTTCGCCAACCGGTCCTACGCGATCTTGAACATCGAGTTGAAGCGGGTCGGCGCGGTCGGTGGCGCTCAGTCGCTTTCGATGTTCGATCTGACCAATCCTACGCTCGACTGGGTCAAGTTGGCTGAAGGTATGGGCGTCGAAGCGGCGAGCGTCGATTCGCTCGGAGGCTTCCTCGCCGCGTTTCAATCCGCTATGAACCAACGCGGACCCCGGCTCATCGAGGTTGTTCTCTAGTCTTGGACTCAGTGACCCCCATGATCTCGACCGCAGCGCTTGGTGAACTGGTGACGCTGTCCGGCCCTGACGGGTCCACTGCGACCGTCGCCCTTCATGGAGCGCATATCGTGTCTTGGAAGACGGCGGATGGGGCGGAGCGGTTGTTTCTTTCGTCGTTGGCGACCATCGGCGGTGCGACGACCATCGGCGGTGCGATGGCTATCCGGGGCGGAATTCCGGTGTGCTTTCCGCAGTTTGCCGGCCTCGGTCCGCTACCGAAGCACGGCTTTGCCCGAATTGCCACGTGGGAGCACCGCGGTGGGGGAGTATTCGCTCTCACCGTAGCTCCCGGTGCCTGGCCGGGTTGGCCGCACGAGTGTGAGTTGCTGCTGAATGTAGGGCTCGGACCTTCGACACTGTCGGTGTCGTTGACCGTATGCAACAGAGGGTCTACAGCGTTCAATTTCACCGGCGCTCTGCATTCGTATCTCTCCTGCGACGACGTCACCCGGGTCCGCGTCAGCGGCCTCGATGGTCGGACCGTTCAGCGTGGTGGTGAGGTCGACGGCGACATCACATTTGCCGACGGGCAGACCGATGTCGACCTTTCCGTTCTGTGCGCCGCCGGCCCGGTAACTGTCACCAGCGGTTCCGATTCGGCGCTGATGATATGCGCGCAAACAGGCTTCGCCGACGTCGTCGTGTGGAACATCGGCGAGACGCTCGGGGCCGGAATGAAGGATCTCGGTGTCGGGGAATGGAAGTCCTATGTGTGCGTAGAGGCTGCCGCCGTCGGAACGCCGATCACGGTCGAGCCGGGGACGTCGTGGAACGGGTCACAAGTTCTTGTGGCGGGCGTTTGGGGGTCATGTGCCACGAAGTCGATTGAGTGACATCACCCGAGCGACAACGTGACACCCGAGCGACAACGTGACACCCGAACGACAAACGTGTCACAAGGCGATGCCTGTCGTTGTCACCACCGAGGCACTAGTTCGACGCCAGCCAGGTGATGGCTCGTTTGGCGACTTCGGTGGCGAAGCCCAGGAGGAAGTGGTCAGCTGCTTCAATCACCTCAACCGTCGGCTCGTTCGGCCACACGCTGACAACCTGAGCCACGTTGTCAGGTGATGTGTACTGGTCGCGGCGCGGCACGATCAGCAGCGTCGGTTCGGTCGGTGTGGTAGCGGCTGCGAGCATTCCCAGTGGCGCGGCGACGCCGATGCGATGGGTGATACGCGGGTCGGTCGCACTGAGAGCCATGGCCCCACCGAAGCTGTAGCCCGCGCCGATGAGCGGAGAACCATCCGGAATCATCGAGGCGACAAGTTCGAGTGCCGCATCCATGTCGTTGATCTCGCCGAGACCCTTTCCATGCGTTCCGGTCGAAAGGCCGGTGCCCCGAAAGTCGAACCGGAGCGCAACGTATCCTGCGCCAGAGGCGGCATCAGTAAGTGACGTTACGATTGGGTGGTCCCGGTTGCCCCCGTAGAGCGGGTGGGGATGGGCGACCACGATGCCGCCGATCGCACTGGCCCCGGGCCGGAGGAGATCGGCCTCCAGCCGGCAGCCGTCAGAGGTCTCGACCCAGATCTGCTCAATGCTCGTCATGGGGCGAGCGTAGCGGCCGATGACGGAAGATGCCCGGGCGGGCTGACCGGTCCCAGGATGGTAGAACGGGATGATGAAATTCAGCCTGGCAATCAACCTGGAACGGATGGAACCGACCGAGGACATGAGTGCGATCGCTGACCACATGCTGGAGATGGTCGTCATGGCCGAACAGGCCGGATTCGAGATCGCGTGGGCCGCCGAGCATCACGCGATCGAGATGACGATCGCTCCGGGGCCGTTCCAGCTGCTCGCCTGGTGGGCGGCCCACACCTCGAGGATCAGGCTCGGTACTGCCGTGGCGGTTGCGGCGTACTGGCATCCGATCCGGTTGGCCGGAGAGTCGGCACTGCTCGACCTCCTGTCGAAGGGTCGCCTGGAGCTGGGTCTCGGACGCGGTGCATACCAGCGTGAGTTCGATCGAATGTCGCCCGGCCTCGATGGCCCGGGTTCATCGGCTGCGCTTCGCGAGATTCTTCCGGCCGTGAAGGCGCTTTGGGCGGGAGACTACGCACACGACGGTGACCGATGGTCGTTCCCGATATCGACGTCGTGTCCGAAGCCGGTGCAGGTCGGTGGACCTCCGATCTGGATCGCCGCCCGCGACCCCGATACCTATGACTGGGCGGTGGCCAACCGCTGCAACATCATGTGCTGGCCCCTGATGCGACCCATGAGCGAGTTGGAAGCGTATATCGCCCGACTCGACGACGCCCTGGCCAAGGCCCCGGGTGTGACGCGTCCGCGCCTCACGGCGATGCGCTACGCGGCGGTATGGCAGGACGACTCCGAGGCCGATCTCTACATACGTTCGATGCAGCGCCAAGCCGGCCAGTTCGAGAACCTGTTCAAGCAACTCAAGGGTGTGAACGAAGGCTTCGCCGAACAGGTCGATCTCAACGAACTCGAGCACCGCGACGAGTACAAGCCCGAGACCCTTCGTCAGAACCTCATGTTCGGCACGCCCGACGAAGTGGTCACGAAACTTCGGGCCTATGAAGCTCTCGGCACCGACTTCCTGTATTGCGCAAGCTACGGAGCGCCTATGGAAGCCCAGAAGCGGTCACTGAAGCTGTTTATCGATGAGGTCATGCCGGCCTTCGCCGAACCGACCGCGACTGGCGCGATCCGATGAGCGGCGAGATCCGCAAGCTCGTGCGCTACGTCGAAGATGTCTTCGTCGAAGGCAAGCCAGGCGTCCCGGTTCGCACCGCAGCCGTGGCTGCGGTGATTCCCAATCCGTGGGCGGGTCGTGGGTTTGTCGAGAACCTCCGCCCCGAGATACTTGCAATCGCTCCCGGGCTCGGCCGCACCCTGGTTGATGCGTTGCTGGAGCTTTGCGGTGGCGGGGAGCGTGTCGAGGCTTACGGCAAAGCAGCAATTGTCGGCACCAGCGGCGAGATCGAACATGCATCTGCACTGATTCACACACTCCGGTTCGGGAACGTGTTCCGGGAGGCGGTCGGTGGCACGGCCTATCTCAGCTTCACCAACTCCCGCGGCGGACCCGGCTGTCCGGTCGTTATCCCGATGATGCACAAGGTCGACGAGGGGCTCCGGTCGCACTATCTCACCCTGAGCTTCACTATCACCGATGCGCCTGCACCCGACGAACTCGTTGTCGCCATCGGAGCATCGACCGGTGGGCGCCTCCACCCCCGCATCGGCAACCGCTACATCGACCTCGAAGAAATTGCGGCCGAGCGAGCGGCAGCCGAGTCGGAAGCCGGAACGGGCTCGCCGATGCCCGCTTCCAACGCGTGACCGATCCGTCGCCCCCCGGTTCAATGCCGATCGAGGCGCATCCACCGGTCGTGCTGATCCACGGGGTCGGCCTCGATCAGACCATGTGGGAGCCCATCGCCGCGCTCCTTTCGGCGGATCGCCGGGTTTCGACCTACAACATGATCGGGCATGCCGACGCGTCGAAACCGTCCGGGCCCTACTCATTGTCGATGTTCATCGACCAACTCAGCTCCGTCGTCGATTTGATGAACGCGGTCGATCCGGTTGATGTCGTGGGCTTCTCGATGGGTGCTCTGGTGGCTCAGGGATTCGCGATCGCCCATCCCGACCGGGTCCGGCGCCTCGCGCTTCTGCACAGCGTCTTCGATCGCAACGAGGACGAGCGGGCGGCGATCGTTGAGCGGGTCACCAATGTCCGCAGTGGTGGCTTTGCCGCGACGATCGGCTCGGCGCTCGACCGCTGGTTCACGCCGACCTTCGCCGCTGAGCATGCTGACGTCGTCGACAGCGTTCGGCGGGTCCTCGAAGCGAATGATGTCGAGGCCTACGCGAATGCCTACGAAGTGTTCGCAACGGCCGATGGCCCCCTGGTTGAGCAGACTTCCTCGATTGGGTGTGAAACGCTCGTGATCACCGGCGGCGGCGACCAGCGTTCGACTCCCTTGATGACGCGACGGCTGGCCGATACCGTGCAACGAGGCGAAGCCGTAGTGCTCCCGGTTCTGCGTCACCTTGCGCCACTTGAGGATCCCGCTTCGGTGGCCGAGTTACTCCGTTCCTTCTTCAACCGTTGATGACGAGGCCCGAAATGACTAAACCCGTGAAGTTACGTATGCATATCGACGGGGAATGGGTCGACGCATCCGACGGTCGCACCCTTGAGTCGATCAACCCGGCCACCGGCGAGCTGTGGGCAACGTTTCCCGCCGCGTCGGGCGACGATGTCGACCGTGCTGTGCGAGCAGCGCACCGGGCGATGACCACGGGACCCTGGTCAACAATGAATGCGACTCAGCGCGGGCATCTGCTGCGAAAACTGGCCGAGCGACTGGCCGATCAGGCCGATGTCGTGGCTCGCATCGAGACGACGGACACCGGGAAGCTGCTTCGGGAGACTGCCTCGGTCACCCGGTACATCGCAGAGTACTTCCACTATTTCGCCGGTGCCGCGGACAAGTTGCACGGTCACACGTATCCGGTCGACAAGATCGATCTCTTCGCCATGACGATTCGCGAGCCGATCGGGGTTGTTGCCGCCGTCGTCCCCTGGAACAACCAGCTGTTCCTGTCATCGGTGAAGGTGGGGCCGGCGCTTGCGTGTGGCAACGCCGTCGTGTTGAAAGCCAGTGAACATGGCCCGGCCGCACTCCTCGAGTTGGCGCGGCTGTGTACGGAGGTCGGCTTTCCGCCAGGTGTGGTCAACGTCGTCACCGGTGAAGGCGACCCCTGCGGGACGACCCTCACCCGTCATCCCCTCGTGGCCCGAATCGCGTTCACGGGAGGCACGAACGCGGCGCGCCATGTCGTCCGGAACAGCGCGGATAACCTGGCCGTTGTGACTCTTGAACTGGGAGGCAAATCGCCGATCATCGTTTTCGACGATGCCGACGTCGAAAGTGCGGTCAACGGCATCGTCGCAGCCAACTTCGGGGCCACCGGTCAGAGCTGTGTGGCGGGAACCCGGGTCTACGTTCATGAGCGGGTAGCCGACGAAGTGGAGCAGCTCGTCCGGGATCGGGCCCGGCGGATCGTGATCGGCGACCCCCTCGCGATCGAGACGGAGATCGGGCCCCTGGCCACGCCCGGTCAACTGCAGCACGTGAGATCAGCCGTAGCTGCGTCGCTGACGGAGGGCGCCGAGCTGATCACCGGAGGTCGCTCCCCACGGGGTCTGGCGGGGGCTCTTGCCAAGGGTTGGTATTACGAGCCGACCGTGCTTGCGTGCCCGTCCAACAACATCACCGCGGCCCGGGAGGAACTGTTCGGACCCGTGCTGTCGATGATGCGTTTTTCCGACGAAGACTCGGTCGTGGCGGCGGCGAACGATTCGGTGTACGCCTACGCATCCGGCGTGTTCACCCGCGACCTCGGAAAAGCGATGCGTACCACGCGTGGCCTCCGGGCCGGAATCGTCTACGTCAACACGTACCGCGTGATCTCGCCGATGGTTCCCTTCGGTGGCAACGGCGACACCGGCTATGGTCGAGAGGCTGGTATCGAGACGCTCCTCGACTACACCCGACCAAAGACCGTTTGGATCAACACCTCCGACGCTCCAATGGCCGATCCGTTCACCATGCGATGACTCCTCATTGCATTGATCATGGAATGGCGCTTCCAGTAGTCTGGAGACACGTCAGCCGCTGCGTTCCTTCTACACATCCGTAAGTGAGCCTACGATATGGTCGGCTCCGGCATCGGCTAGCTGTTCGATCGTGAATCGACCGGTGGCCACGGCCAGGCAGGTAGCGCCGATTGCATGTGCACATTCGATGTCGCGGGGCGTGTCGCCGACGATGACGACATGTGATCCGTCGATCGATGAGTCGAGTTTGGCCTGCGCTTCGATCAGCGCGGCCCGGGACAGATCGTTTCGGTCCTCCGACAGATCGCCGAAGCCGGTGATCAACGGGTTCTGCTTGGCGAATGGCTCCCAGATCTGCGCGCAGTCGAGCTTCACGTGAGCGATATGCGGAAGATTGCCCGTCACCAAACCGATCGCAATGCCCTCAGCCATAAGCGCGCCGAGTAATTCGTGGGTGCCGGGAAGAGCCCAGGCTGGATTGGGTTCACTGAGCCCCGACCGGGTGATCTCGATGGAGCGCTCGGCGATCTTCGGGAACAACTCATCCAGTTCAGTCTCCGAGACACCGGCCAGGCGAAGAAGTTCACACACTATGTAGCGGTCGGTCCGTCCGCCGGCACTGATCTCTGGGAAGTGCTTCGCGATATCGCGCCCGGTCAACTCGGTGCAAGCCTTCATAATCGCCCGGCCATGCACACCGTTTCCGTAACCGAGCAGTGTTCCGTCTATGTCGAACAGGACGAGTCGAGACTGCAGAAGAAGCGCGGAAGCGGAGATCACGCGTGGAGTCTACCGAGAGCGGGCGGCATGAGATCGTTGAGTCCGTTCACATCAGCGCAACATCGGGTTCTCCATGATGGCTCCACTCATTCATAGCTCCCCCTTCCCAAGGACCCGCATGCGTCGCTCTCTCGCTCTCACACTCTCGATTGGCGGTGTTGTTATCCTCGGCGTGCCCGCGGCCATGGCCCGCGTCAACGTTGACAGGACCAGGCTGCCCGTCGGTAAGACCACGGCTTCGGCCCAGAGGAACGGACTTTGGACGTGTCAGAGCAATTACCCGTCGAATGCTCCGGGAGCCTTCACCACCGGCCCCTGGTTCAACGGAGACGGCACCTGGGATCTGACCAGAAAGGCGTCGGTCGATGGTGCGGTGAAGTGGCCGAATGCCTCCACGACGGTGAAGGTCACCGGTTCGAACCGGTTGATCACCGGCAACGGACTTCCAACAAAGTCAGCAACCGGTGTGTACCCGATCGCCTCGACCGATGATGCGTACGCATATGACCGCAACCCCAACTCGGTCAAGGCTCAGACCATGTCGATCACGCTTCCGGCAGCGCCGAAGTTGAACGCGGCACCTCAGTGTGTTGGCGGAATGGTCGGCGTGTCGCTCGATGGACCGCTGATCTTCAATTCGGTAGATGCCGGTGGCCGAGATGCCGTTGCCTATGAATTGCAGGACACCTGTGGCGGCCACCCCGAAAGGACCGGGGCGTACCATTATCACGGGCTTTCTGCGTGTGCCGACAAGTCGAAGCAGTACGGATGGGCGTTCGACGGTCTAGCCATTTGGGGTCCGATTGACCCATCCACCGGCAACGAACTGACAAACGCGGATCTCGATGAGTGCCACGGCACGACATCGGTGATAACCATCGACGGCAGGAAGTCCAGGACTTACCATTACGTGGCCAACTACGAGTACCCCTACACCGTCGGTTGCTACCGGGCCACGCCCAAGGCAAGCGGATCATCGGGTGGTCAAACGACCGGTCAGCCGACCGCACAGGGAGCGTCAACGGCGCAATCCCAAGGGGGTCAGGGACCCGGTCAGGGTCAGGGACCCGGTCAAGGCCAGGGTCAGGGTCGCCCACCGGGCCCCGGGTCGGGTCAGGAGTCGGGGAGTGGTCCGGACAACGGTTCCCAGCCCACTCCACCTCCCCCGCCCGCCCGATAACTCGTGTCCGAGGCCTTCACGGCGCTGGATACGGATGGCGCCGACGGTCAGGTCAAGTACGCAATGATGACGCTATGCGTGTGCTGATTGTCGAAGACGAGAGGGCACTCGCCCAATCGGTGCAGCGCGGGCTTCAGCAGCGGGGGTTCGCCGTCGACGTGGCCTTTGACGGAGCTGCCGGTTTCGACCGGGCTCTTCTCAACGAATATGACGTGGTCATCTTGGACCGTGACCTTCCCGGTCTCCATGGTGACGATGTCTGTCGACAATTAATAAGTGCACAGATTACATCACGAATCCTCATGCTGACCGCCGCCGGTGCGGTCGAAGACCTGGTAGACGGGTTTGCACTCGGGGCCGACGACTACCTGGCCAAACCCTTCCAGTTCGCCGAGCTTGTCGCGCGGGTGCAGGCCCTCGTGCGGCGATCGGCCAGCCCCGCCGCGGTTCTTCTGCGCTGGGGCGATATCGAAGTGGACCCGGGTCGCGGTGAGGCCAAACGTCGAGGTGTCCCGATGGTCGTCACACCGAGGGAACTGGCGGTATTGGAGATTTTTCTGCGAGCTCAGGGTCGGATTGTGTCGAGCGAGGAACTGCTTGAACAGGCCTGGGACGAACATGCCGATCCGTTCACAACGTCGGTCCGCGTGATCGTGTCCCGCCTGCGCTCCAAACTGGGCGAACCAGTCGCCATCGTCACCGTTATCGGCAAGGGCTACCGGCTGTGCGACGTCGACTGAGCATCCGGGCCCGGGTGGCCTCTTGGTGCGCCGGGCTTGCGGTTGTCACTGGCGTGATCGGTGTCGTTGTCACCCTCGCCATCACCGATAACGGCCTACGCAACGAGGCGAGACGTACTCCACCTGCGCCGGCCACACGACCAACCTCGGTTGCATCCGGTGCGCTCGGACGGCCCCGTCCTCCTCTCGGTCGACCCGGTCAGCTGGTTCCTTCGCTCGCTACGGCGGAAGGTCGCCGGGCCGAGGGAGTACGAGTCTCCAAAGTGCTCGAAGACTCGCGTCGGCGGGGCTTGCTGACCGTCTTGGCGCTTACCTGTGTTGCGGTCGTGGCGGCGTGGTGGGCGGCTGGCCGCATGCTGTCGCCGATTCGCAGGATGACTGCGACTGCCCATGAAGTTGCGACAGCGGGAGCCGGTCGGCGGATCGGCCTGGTCGGACCACCTGATGAACTCCACAACCTTTCCGACACCATTGATCAAATGCTCGACCGGCTCGACGCGTCGTTCGAAGGTCAGCGTCGGTTTGTGGCGGACGCCTCCCTCGAGTTGCGCACACCATTGGCTGTCTTGAGTTCGGAGGTCGACGTCGCCCTCGACGCCGAGAATGCCTCTTCCGACGAGTTGCGCAGTGCATTGACGCGTGTGCGTTCCGAGTTGCTGCGCGCCTCCCGGTTGGTGGGCTCGCTCCTGCATCTGTCACGGGCCGAGACGGTGGCGACGCGAGAACCGCACGACCTCGCCGATGCCGCCGAGCAGGCCGTTGCGATGTCGAAACGGCTCAATGTCGGTATGGCGCGAATCGATGCCGATCTTGCGTCAGCACCCGTATCGGGTGATCCGGTTCTGCTCGACCGCATGGTTCTCAACCTCGTGGAAAATGCGTTCCGGTACAACGTTGATGGCGGCTTCGTTCGGATCGCTACCCACGCGACCGCAAGTCTGTCAATCATCGAGATCGAGAACAGCGGTCCGGTGATTGCGCCCGATCAGGTTGAGCGTCTCTTCGAGCGGTTCCGCCGGGGGGCCCGGGACGAGGACCGGCGCCGGGGAAGTGACGGCAACGGTCTCGGCCTCTCAATCGCCGAAGTTGTCACGAGGTCGCACGGTGGCGCGATCACACTGGAAAGGCGGACCGAAGGCGGCCTCCGGGCGACGGTGAGGCTCCCGCGGGGTTGACGCGGGGTTGACGCGGTCATCCCCGGGGCGTGGGAACGCCGCCCACCGGGCTGATCGCCCACCGCCGCGGATCGCTCCACATCCACCGGGCCGGTTTCTCGATTATCCGAGCCGGTTACCCTTCGAGAACAGTTTTGATCCGCTCAAGCGTGCGTTGCATCCCTTTGGTCATGGCGGCGTCGCGGCGAAGCAGTTTCTTGTAGATGAAGCCCTGAAGACCCGTCGGCACGAAGGAGAACGACTCGGTTACCTTCGTGCCGGAGCCTGAAGGTTCCAAGGCGTAGCGCCACGTGGTGTAGCCCTCGGCGACGAACGTGAAGATCATTCCGGGTTCGCATTCGGTGACTTCCGATGTGGTCGTCCATGCTTTTATGGTGCGACCCGCGAACCTCGCCTTGTTGTCGCCTTCGAAGGTAGCGCCGACAGCCGGGCCGGTCGCGCCTGCGACCCACCGACCGCCTGTGCACTCCGGGCTCCAGTCGCCCATTCTCGTGATGTCAGTGACAGCCGCCCAGACATCGGCGGGCGCCCGATTGATAACGACACTGGCCGACCCGGTGCTCAATGCGGAATTTCCCAAGGCGGTGTCAGTCATGGGCGGTAGACGACGAAGACCTTGCGGAGCGTCTCGTGAACGGTCCACACCCCGCACCAACCGAGTTCGAACACCGCGCTTGATCCGGCAGTGAGTTCGACGCCTTCTTCGCCGTCGCGCTGAACGGTCATCCGGCCCGACAGTACGTGGATGATCTCGCCCCGACCGGTGAACTCCCAGCGCGATGCGCCGGGCTCGCATTCCCACGTTCCGGAAACGATCTTTTCGTCGGTGCTGGTGAAGAAGACCTGGCTTCGGGTCGTGATGTCGCCGGTCAGGGGTTCGGCCGACGGCTGGCCGAGAGGCTTTGAAGGAAGGTCGGCCGCCGGGATTTCTCCAGCGCGGTACGTGATGGTCATGGGAACCTCGGGTGTGTGAAGGAGTCAGTGGTCAACGGAAGATACCGAGACACTAACGGCCTCCTGGCATGCGCGGACACGTTCGTTGTACCGTGGCGGCGGCCGAAGGCGGCGTCGAAGGTATTTTCGTGTACGACATGGAAGTCCGCTGATCTCCTGACCGACGGCCGGTTGTCAAACGCGAGGACCTGAGCTACCTCGTGTCGCTCAGGTAGTTGCCGGCCCGGAGGCTGAAGATCGCCGCGGATTCGTCGAACGTCGCGCCGAGCGGATCACCCCCGGCATCGATGACGTCGAGTTGTTGCTTCCACATGCGTCGCACCATCGACACACCCCGATCGCTCGATGACAGGTGCTCATCGGAATGCGCAGTGATCGCACCCTGCCCGACCTGGGCCTCGTAGTCACCGGGGTAACGCTGGTGCTCCTCGTCGGTGAGATCGAACCACGTCTGGGAGCCGGCGTAAACCGGCAGGCCCTGAGCAGGCTGACCCTTCGGTTTGCGCACCATGGCGTAGACCTTGGTATGCGTGTCATCGATCGGCACGGCCCACGACATGTTGTTCGTCTTGCCGGTGTAGAGAAGCGTCGGCGTCGGAATCACTCTGATCGTAGGGAAGCGAACCTCGGTGACGCGATGAAGATGGCGCCCATCGGAGATGTCGCGATCGGCCGTCGCCGTGATTCCGTAGTCTGTCGTCTGCCAATCGATTTCGGGCCAGTTCTGGAGATCAGGGTGGAACTGGGGGCCACTGATTGCATTGTGCAAAATGAAAATATGATATGGGTCCATAGAGTTTTCATGGGTCTGGAACCAGTTGCACGGAGCGACAATCGGACCGCCGAATGCGAAGTGGTCGACAATGACGATGTCGTCGTCGTCGGTCATGTCTTCAAAGATGTCGTAGCGGGGGAACACCGGCTTCTTCTCCGGCGGGCCGAGGTAGGCAAAGATCAAGCCGTTGTACTCGACGACCGGAAACCAGCGCTGGCGGTAGCCCGCCTTGTTTCGGCCCCGATCGGGTTCGCACGGTTGGTCGAGGCAATAGCCCTCAATGTCGAACAGCCATCCGTGGTAGCAGCACCGGATGCCATCTTCCTCGACCTTTCCATATAGGAGAGTCGTGCCCCGGTGGCAGCAGCGCGGCACCACAAGGCCGGCGCGGCCATTGAGATCGCGAAACAGCACAAGGTCTTCGCCGAGCAGACGAACTTCCTTTGGAATGTCGGTCGCCTCGTCACTGCGGGCGAACGGATGCCAGTAGCGGCGGAGGAGTTCTCCGCCCCGGGTTCCGGAGCCGACCTCCACCAGGTCATGGTCGTAGGAAGGGTTGAGGTTGCGTCCGTAGCCGGTTCCAGTGTCCATCGTCTGCCATCTTCTCAGCTAACGCAATGGCATAGCGAACCCTCGAACGGCTGGCCCCGCCGGGTTGCCGTTTAAGGTTGGGCTACGACAGGCCGAAACCTTCTCGGACGGCGCTGCGACGCTGGGGTGGTACCGCCAACCTCACCGCCGGACCGAGGTCCGCCGGGAGTCAAGAGCGAGCACCACGGGGAAGAGCAGGTTGTTCTCCTTGTGGATGTGGAGGTGGGTGTCGGCTTCGAGCTCAGCCATTGCGGCGAAACAGGCCTGATAGGAGGCACAGCCGTCGGCCGGGGGTCGGTAGCCATCCGTTCGCGTCCGCAGTTCGGCCAGCAGGTCCCCGACCGCATCGTGTTCTTGCAGCATCACCGAGATAGGACTCGCGAGCGTTCCGCAGTGGAAGTCCTGGGGTGCCGTCGAAGAGGCGAGTTGGCGAATCAGAGGAAAGAGGACCTGCTCCTCCTTCACCAGATGCGGTTCAAGGTCGGCTCGTATCTCGGCCCAGCACCGGGCAATCTCGACGAGTTCCGGGTGCCGCCCCCCGTGGACGCCGACGATTTTGTCGACCAGCGCCGAGACTCTCGGCATTTCGTGCCACAGGTATCGGTGGTGGGTGGTCACCAGATGGTCAACCAACTCGGTCGGCCCCATGGTGGTCCACCCCTCGGGTTCGGCGGCGACCGCAGGAGCGAGGTTTTCGAGCAGTTCCACAACTTCGGACGGGTCAAGGCCCTTGGCGATGCATGCGTCAAGGAGTGTGTCCTGACCACCGCAGCAGTAGTCGAGGTGTAACCGCTCCAGCTCACCGGCGAGCGCCGGGTTGGCCGTTACCAACTGACCGAGGGTGGATTCAAGGCTCAACATGTCGTGGCCTCCTTTTCACGAGTGAGCCTGGCAGGGCAACGGGTCGCGGACCAGAGGCCAAGGTCCCGTCACCGGTCACCGGTCACCGGTCACCGGCCTGAACGCCAGTGAAGACGCGCTACAGGAGGAGGCCGAGCTCGGCTTGTCGAATCGGAGCTGTCTGGCCCTGGACGAGAAGGAACATCGCCTCGCGGCCGAGGCGTTGAGCGTGAGACGTGATGATCATCGACCTTCCCGCCTCGAATGCGATCAGAGCAGCGCTGGCTCGAACCGCGAGCCATGATGCCGCGGCGCGTGACGTAGCCGCCGCCCCGATGTCTTCGGTCAGCACGTAGCGGTCCATGTCGGCACGGGCAGCATTGATCCGAGCTTCGAGTGCATCCCCCGGAGGGCCGAGAAGCTTGGTGCAGCGGCGGGCCAGGCCGAGGGAGAACGACCCGTTCTGCCGCAGGTTTGCACGATCGCGTGCCCTCCACTCGTCAAGGCGGTGGACACCGAGAACCCGGTCCGGTGACACGTGGTGGTCCGTGAGATACAACTCGACCGTGCCCGATGAGTTCACCGCCGAGACGTGAAGGGGACTGACCCTCAGCGTCGGTCCTTCGACCGCATCGCACAGAAACCACACGATCCGATCGTCATGCACCGCGGCGACATTGATCACGTCGATTCCACCCCAACCGGTCATCCACGATGCGTGCCCGTTCACCTTCCAACCATCGCCTTCGGGTTCGGCGGAGATCGGCGACGGACCTTCACGGCGAAGGTGCGCGAATGCCACGCCCGCCCGCACCCGACCCGAGCAGAGGCCCGGAGCCCACCGTTGCGCCGTCTCTTCCGCCGCGGCCGCCGCGAGTCGCACGGCCACGTGATGCTGGGCCCAAATGAACGCGGACGTCAGGCACCCTCCCGCAAGCGCCTCGATTACGAGGCCGGCCGAAGCTGGATCGGCGGACAATCCACCAAATCGCTCCGGGCCGAACAGCCCGTAGAGCCCCGCCGCAGCGATGGCATCGAGCGAGGTCGTTGGGATGATACCTGCGAGATCGGTGGCTATCGCCGAAGGGAAGAGAACGGTGTCGGCGAGATACGAGGCTCGGGCGGGAAGGTCGCTTACTGACATACCGGCTGACTCACTTGGTGACCCGAAGCTACGCGATCAGGAGAGAGGTGGTGAACGTGCCGTCGTCGGACAGGCGAAGGATCCGCGCCCCGGTGGGCGCCGCGACGCCGATACTGAACGTGTTGCCTTCGTGGCCGATGGCCATCAGCGTCGACGGGCAGCCGAGCAGAGCGAGTCCGTTCGGTCCGACGAACTCAAAGGCGTCGTGCAGGTGCCCGCTGACCAATGCTTTCACGTGCGGTCGGGCGGCCAGTGCTTCGAGAAGCCCATCACCGCCGCTGAGCCGGAAGTACACGTTGGTGCTCCGTGAGACAGGTGGATGGTGGATGGCCAGAACCGTCGGCCGGTCATCGAGCGCGTCGAGCAACTCACAGACGGCTTCGACGTCAACGGTGCCATGCACTTCGTTCGGGCGGGTGGAGTTGACCCCGACGATTCGCCATGCTCCAAGCTCAGCGATCTCTGCGCCGCCGAAGGCCTTAACAACCTCCTCGGCGATGTCGTGATTGCCTGAGAGGGCCAAAACGGGCGCCTCCAACGCTTCAAGCACAGATGCTAAGCGCGCATATGCAGCAGGGGTCCCCTCGTCGGTATCGTCGCCGGTCAGCAGAACGAGGTCGGCGGTTTCACCCGTGTTCTGCCAGGCGTTGATGACCAATGCGAGTCGGCCTTCAGGGTGGTAACCGCTTACGAGTTGATCGGCCGCTGCTCCGAAGTGGGTATCGCTGATCTGAAGCACCGTCACGGTCATGGCCGACGTCCTCTTATGGTCATGTGGTTACCGTAGCCTCCTCCGATCAACTACCGCACCCTCTTCGGCGCAGACCGTGCGCTCACTTTTCAGTGAGTGCGATAAGCCCGTTGTGGGTGTTCGATGTGGGCAGATGCGTGGCCCGGTACACCTCGTGTACCTCCTGCTGTAGGGCACCGCGCATGATCAACCACATCACCAGCTCGATGCCTTCCGAACCGGCCTCCCGTAAGTACTCGGTATGGGAGATCGCGGCGGCCCGTTCGGGGTCATTGACCAGCAGATCCATGAACCGTTTGTCGAACTCGGGATTGAGCAACCCGGCCCGCTCAGCCTGGAGTTGGTGCGACATTCCGCCGGTGCCGACGACCAACACGCGCTCCCGGCCGGGGAACGACTCGATCGCCCGACGCAACGCCTGGCCAAGCCGGTAGCACCGATTTCCTGTGGGCGGCGGATATTGCACGACGTTCACGAGGATCGGCACCACCGGGCACGGCCACTCGTCGGGCTCCCCGAACATGACCGAGAGCGGAACCGTGAGCCCATGGTCAACCTCCATCTCATTGACCAGGGTCATGTCGAACTCATCGAGGATCAAGGACTCGGCCAGATGCCAGGCCAACTCAGGATGCCCTTGCACATCGGGAATCGGCCGCCGACCAAAGCCCTCGTCAGAGGGCCGGAACGATTCGGCCAAACCGATGGCAAATGTCGGAATGAGTGCCAGAGAGAATGCGTTGGCGTGATCGTTGTAGATGATGACGCAGACGTCGGGAGTGAGCTCAGCCACCCACTCGCGCAGGGGTGGAAGCTTGGCGAAGTACGGTGCCCAATACGGCTCTTCCGTCCGATGCTTGTCGATCGCAACCCCGACCGCGGGCACGTGCGACGTGGCCATGCCACCGATGACCTCAGCCATGGGCGTTCGCCTCCGATTCGAATTCCGTAGCGGTGCCGCCGCGGCCAACCCAAAGGGGGTCGAGGCGCGACCGGTTGCCTTCGATGGGCCGGCCGCCTGCAACCATCATCGCAAGGTAGTCGGCCTCGGTCATGCCGGTCTGCTCGGCGGCCAACTGTTGAAAGCTCATTCCGTCACACGCAGCGATCTTGAAGGTGTAGTACACGTTACCTCCGAGTTCCAGCAAGCGCAGCCACCGGCGTTGCAGCACCGCTTCGGTCTGCTTCTGGGAGAGGTTGTAGCGCAGCAGGTAGGCGGCTTCGTCAGCCCGAAATGCGTCGCGGTTGGTTGCATCGTTCAGGGACATGCAGAACATGTTCAGCCGGTAACCCTTGCGGCTCTGTTTCGAGTCGAACACGTAGGTTCCCGGAATGTCGGCGTAGGGAGGCGCGTTCTCAGGCATCGTGCAGTCCTCTGTCAAATGGTAAGCCTGCATATTGTTCGCTCAGCGCAGCCCTGGCGTGTTCAGACGCTGCGAGGTAGTCGAGCTCCGCTTCCTGCATACGCTGGTCGAACTCGGTCTGATGTGGGAAGCGGTGCAGCAACGTCGTCATCCACCAGGAGAAACGGACCGCTCCCCAGATACGCCGCAAAGCGACCTCAGAATACCGTTCGAGTTCCCGATCGTCGCGGTGGATGTAGTGATCGATGAACCCTCGAGAGAGATAGTGCACGTCCGATACCGCCAGATTGAGTCCTTTGGCTCCGGTCGGAGGGACGATGTGAGCGGCGTCTCCGGCCAGGAACAGATTGCCGTAGCGGAGCGGTTCGGCCACGAAGCTGCGAAGGGGGGCGATCGATTTTTCGATCGTCGGACCCGTGATGATCTGGTCACGGAGGTCGTCGGGAAAGCGGGCGACCAGTTCGGCCCAGAACCGATCATCGGGCCAGTCTTCGACGCGATCGGTGAGCGGGCATTGCACGTAGTACCGGCTCAACATCGAGTTGCGCTGCGATGCGAGGGCGAAGCCGCGGGAATGGTTGCAATAGACGAGGTCGTGCAGAGGTGGTGTTTCCGACAGCACACCGAGCCAGCCGAACGGATACTCCTTTTCATACGTTCGAATACGGTCTCTCGGGATGGCGGAACGGCACACGCCGTGGTATCCGTCGGATCCAACGATGAAGTCGGCGTCGATGCGGTGGGCCAAACCATCCTTGTGATAGGTCAGATACGGCGATGACGTCGTGACGTCTTGGGGCTGCACGTCGGCCGCACCGTCGATGATCGTGACGCCGCGAGCGTCGCAGGCCTCGTAGAGGTCGCGCTGCAGAGGTGCTTGGCCGTACGCCATGAAATGCTTGCCGGTTCCGGCCGCGATGTCGAAGAAAAGCGACTTGCCGCTCCAGGCCATACGGGCGCCGTCGTGCACCACGCCCGCCGCATCCATGTTTGCGGATAAACCAGCGTTGCGCAGTACCCCGACCGTTCCCCACTCCAGCACCCCGGCCCGAACCCGATCGAGTACATGCGTTCGGCTTTGTCGTTCCACCGCCACCGACTCAACCCCGGCCCGCTTCAGGAGAAGGGCGAGCAGGCTGCCGGCCGGACCAGCGCCGACGATGGCCACTTGCGTTCGCATCCCCAACAGTATGCTCGTTGTCGACAATCCTGTCGACGATCCTGTCGACAGTCCTGTTGACAACGCACGGTGTCGTCCCGATGACTGTGCGCCAAAGCTGAGCAAACACGCCTGGAGACATCATGGGACAGCACCGCATCGTTCGTCACATTCAACGGGCCGACGCCGACATGATCGCAGGACTTGGCCAGTGTGGGTCGGCCACGGTCCATGAGGCGCAGGGACGGCGGGGCTTTGTCGATGCGAACATCCGCCCGATTCAGAAGGACCGACGGCTGGCCGGATCGGCGGTCACCGTGTCATGTCATCCCGGCGACAACCTCATGATCCATGCCGCCGTGGAGATGTGTCAGGCCGGTGATGTGTTGGTCGTGACGAACACAGCGCCGTCGTCGCACGGTATGTTCGGCGAGCTCATAGCGACGTCGCTCATGAGTCGCGGCGTACAGGCGTTGGTGATCGATGCCGGTGTCCGGGACACGTCCGAGCTTCGGCAACTGGGGTTTGCTGCGTGGTCGCGGTTCGTCTCGTGTCAAGGCACGGTGAAGGCATCGCCCGGCTCAGTCAATGTACCGGTGGTCTTGGGCGGGGTCGCCGTTGATCCGGGTGATGTGATCGTGGCCGACGACGACGGTGTGGTTGTGGTCAAGCGCGAGGAGGTGGCGTCCGTTCTTGAGCAGTCGAGGGCCCGCGAGGTGAAGGAAGCCGCGGCCCGGGCACGCCTGGCGGCCGGCGAACTCGGCATCGACATGTACGGCCTCCGATCGCTCCTTGACTCGCTCGGCGTAACCTACGAAAACTGAGGACTGGAAACCACCAGGCCGCTGAGAGATAGGGAGGTCGGCGATGTCGGGACGGGATACCGCGGAATCAGTCGTGGTTCTTAAGGACCTGCCGGAGATCAACATGACCCAGCCGCCGGAGCGAGCTGATGTCGCATGATCGTCACCCTTTTCGGCCTCGGTGAAGCCGGGTCACGTTTTGCGGCCGACCTGGCCCGTGAAGGCCATGAAGTTCATGGCTATGACCCGGCGCCGGTTGCCACTCCCCCGGGGGTCAGGCGGGCCGATACACCCGCCGACGCTGTACGCAACGCTGAGTTGGTGATCGCCCTTACGGCCGCGGCCGATGCCTCCGAGGCGTTGGAGCAGGCGCTCGATGTGATACCGCTCGGAGCGGTCTACGCCGACGTCGGAACCGGATCGGCCGGCCTGAAGCAACATCTCGCCTACGTTGCCGGAAGGCAGGGACTGCTTTTTGTCGATGTGGCGCTGATGGCCACTGTCCCGGGCAAGGGTCTCCGCACTCCGGCGCTCGCATCAGGGCCCGGGGCCGAACGGTATTTGGAGCTCATGGCGCCGTTCGGTATCGATCTTGAATCGGTTGGCCCGGTCGCCGGTGATGCTGCGACACGCAAGTTGCTTCGTAGCGTTTTCATGAAGGGACTCGCAGCTGTTGTCATCGAAGCTATGCGCGCTGGTGAAGCTGCGGGTCAGGCCGACTGGCTTTGGAACAACATGGTCGATGAGCTCACCAAGGCGGGAGCACCCCTTCTGTCACGGTTGGTGCGCGGTACCGGACCACACGCACTGCGTCGACTGCACGAGATGGAGGCGAGCACAGCGTTGCTCGAGGAACTGGGCGTCGATCCGTTGATGACGCGTTCCACGGTCGAATCGTTGAAGCGCGTGATTCGCGACGGCCTTCCTGATATCCCGGTCGTACCCGATGAATGACCCAGTCGTACCCGATGACGAGGACCTGACAACTGACGGTGCATTCGCCGGCGGGCTTTCGGTGCCGCCCGAGTGATCCGCTGACAGCGAGGGGCCTTTCGGCCGGGCGAGGTCATAGGGTCAGGCGGGGGAAGACGCGCCTCGTGTTGGCTTCGTAGATGAGCGCACGGTTCGCGTCGGTAAGGGCTGCGGCATCGATGTACCTGCGGGTGTCGTCGTAGTAGTGATCTGTGAGTGGATCGATGCCGCGCACTGCACCTACCATCTCCGATGCGAAGAGAATGTTCCCGGCCGGGATGACCCGGGTCAGAAGATCGATTCCGGCCTGGTGGTACACGCAGGTGTCGAAGAAGATGTTGTTGAGCACGAGGTCTTCGAGCTGCCCCATCTTCAGGTCCTGCACGATGCCGCGGAACCGGCCCCAGTGGTACGGGATCGCGCCACCACCGTGGGGAATGATGAAATTTATGGTCGGGAAATCATTGAACACCTCCGACATCAACAGTTGTTGGAACGCGGCGGTGTCGGCGCTGAGGTAGTGCGAGCCGGTGGTGTGGAGGTGGTCGTTGCATGACATCGAAACGTGGATCATTGCGGGCACGTTGAGCTCCACCATCGCTTCGTACAGCGGATACCAGTAGCGGTCGCCGAGCACCGGTCCGGTGAAGTACCCACCCGACGGATCAGGGTTCAGGTTGCATCCGATGAATCCCATCTCCTCCACGCATCGACGAAGTTCAGCTATCGAGCTGTCGATGCTCACACCCGGTGACTGTGGAAGCTGACACACCGGAGTGAAACTCTGCGGATACAGGTCGCAGACGCGGCGAACGAGTTCATTGCAGTGTTCGGTCCAGAACCGGCTCGTGTGCCCGTTTCCGAGGTGGTGACCCATCCAACTCGCCCGGGGCGAGAAGATCGTGAGATCGGTGCCGCGCTCGCGCTGCAGCTTCAACTGAGCGCCTTCCAAGCTCTCGCGAATCGCATCATCGGATATCGACACGATGCCCTTCTGGCCGACGTGCGTCGGGTCCACGGCCAGGGCAGCCTTTTGCGCATCGCGGTAATCGCCGAGTGGTGACGGAGCGGTGGTGTAGTGACCGTGACAGTCGATAATCATATTTTCTACGATAATGTCGTCAACGGTCGGAAGCGACCGGTGCCCGAAGGAGCCGAGGGGATCCCAGTGAAGTTCTGCATCGCCGGTGAAGGCGCGATCGCCCAGAAGCACCTTGATGGGCTGGCCCGCATTGAGGGCGTCGACGTGGTGAGCATCGCCGGTGGTAACGCAGCCGACACCGAGGAGGTCGCGACCAAGCGTGGGATTCCCTTCTGGTCGCTTGATCTCACCGAAGCCATGCGTCAGCCCGGCGTCGACGCGGTGATTCTCACGACACCGACCCAGTTGCACGCGACCCAGGCCATCGCCGTCATGGAAGCGGGCAAGCATGTGCTTATCGAGATTCCGATGGCCGACTCACTCGCCGACGCGGAAGCGGTCGTCGCCGCTCAGGAGCGCACCGGCGTTACCGCAATGGTGTGCCACACGCGTCGTTTCAATCCTTCCCACCAGTTCCTGCACAACCGGATCGTCCAGGGTGAGCTTGCCCTGCAGCATCTTGTCGTCGAAACGTTCTTCTTCCGGCGTGAAAACCGGAACGCTCTCGGCAAGCCCCGCACCTGGACGGACCATCTGCTGTGGCACCACTCGTGCCACACCGTTGACCTGTTTCGCTACCAAACGGGTGAGGAGCCCGACATCGCATGGGCCCAAGAGGGGCCCGCACACCCTCAGCTCGGTATCGCCATGGACATGACGATCGGTCTGCGGGCGCCGAAGTCGGGGGCGCTTTGCTCCCTGGCGCTATCGTTCAACAACAACGGACCGCTCGGGACATTCTTCCGATACATATGCGACAACGGCACCTACGTTGCCCGCTACGACGATCTGGTCGACGGCTATGAGAAGCCGGTCGATCTCCGTGGCGTTGCGATGTCCAGCGATGGGATCGAGCTCCAGGACCGCGAGTTCATCGCCTCGATTCGTGAATCTCGCGAGCCGAACGCCAGCGTGGCCCAGTGCCTTCCCACCATGCTGGTTGTCGACCGCCTGGCTCAATCGCTTTCGGAGAAGTGACATCCCATGCCAGACGGGGTGCGATGCATGATCATGCGGGGCGGGACCTCCAAGGGTGCGTACTTCGTCGCCTCCGAGCTTCCCGCCGACGTATCCGAGCGTGATCGGTTTCTTCTCGAAATCATGGGTTCTCCCGATCCACGTCAGATCGACGGAATCGGTGGTGCCCACCCGCTCACCTCCAAGGTTGCGGTGGTCACAGCGTCGCCCGACGTTGACGCAGACGTTGACTATCTGTTTCTTCAGGTCGGCATCGAGGAGGCGATGGTGACCGACAAGCAGAACTGCGGCAACCTTCTCGCGGCGGTCGGACCGTTCGCGGTGGAACGGGGGCTCGTGACGGCCAGCGGCTCGGAGGCGGAGGTTCGGATCCGCATGCTGAACACCGGGGGCGTCGCGACCGCCCGGTTTCCGGTGAGTGGCGGACGTCCGGTCTACTCGGGGGACTGTTTCATCGCAGGTGTCCCGGGTACCGCAGCTTCAATCGAGTTGGCATTTGCCGACACGGCCGGTTCGACCTGTGGCTCGCTGTTTCCCACCGGAAATGTGGTTGACACGATCGAGGGCGTCGAGGTCACGTGCATCGACAACGGCATGCCGGTCGTGATACTTCGGGCCACCGATGTCGGCGTCACCGGTCGGGAGACGTGCGAGGAACTCGAAGCGGACTCGTCGATGCGGGCCAAAGTGGAAGCGATCCGTCTGGCGGCCGGGCCTTTGATGGGACTCGGCGACGTCACGAAGCTGACCATTCCCAAGGTGACTCTCGTCAGCCCTCCTGTCGACGGGGGAACACTATGTACACGTACGTTTATACCTCACCGGTGCCACGACGCGATCGGCGTTTTGGGAGCGGTGAGTGTGGCGACGGCGGCTCTGGTCGCCGGTACGCCGGCCGCAGCTGTGTCGGTCAGCAGCGGCTCGCCCGGCCGGGTCACGGTGGAGCATCCGACAGGCACACTTGACGCGACCGTCGTCGTCGAGTTCGAAAGTGGGGTGGCCGTGGCCAGGCGATCCGGCATCCTGCGTACCGCCCGAAAGCTTATGGACGGCACCGTCTTCCCGAGAAACTGAGAACCTGATTTTGACCACCACGATACCGGCCCCGCACCCCGATCCGCATCCACCTCGGGCGTTCACGCCGCCGCCCCGTGCCTGTGATGCGCACTGTCACATCTTTGGACCCGGTGACCGGTTTCCGTATTCCGCTGACCGCACGTACACGCCGCCGGATTCGGGTCTCGAAGACTTCGAGCGGCTCCAGGACCGCCTCAGACTCTCGCATGCCGTGTTCGTGCAGGCGAGCTGCCACGGAGTCGACAACTCGGCGATGGTTGATGCCATAGTGCGTGGCAGGGGAAAGTATGCGGGCGTAGCAATGGTCGACGAGTCGTTCACCGACGCCGATATTGCCGCTCTGCACGAAGTTGGTGTGCGGGGCACCCGTTTCAACTTCGTCGCCCACCTCGGCGGCGCACCCGAACTTGCGGTGTACTGGAGGATCGTTGAGCGCGTGGCCAAGTTCGGGTGGCACATCGTCTTGCACTTCGATGCGAAGGACCTCACGTCGTACGCCGGCTTACTCGACGCCATGCCGACCCCGTATGTCATCGACCACATGGCCCGGGTCGACGCAACGAAGGGTGTCGATCAGGAACCCTTTCGGCAATTGCTGTCTCTGATGACCGACGAACGCTGTTGGGTGAAGATCTCCGGAGCCGAGCGCCTCACCGCCGACGGCGCGCCGCCCTACGACGACGTGACGCCGTACGCCCAAGCGTTGATAGCTGCGGCCCCCGACCGGATTCTGTGGGGCACGGACTGGCCACATCCCAATGTGCGGCACATGCCCGACGACGGTGATCTGCTCGACCAGTTGGCCGCATTCGCCCCCGATCGCGTTACCCGCGATCGCATCCTCGTCGACAACCCAGCGCGCCTCTACGACTTCACCTGAACGGTGAGTTCGTTGTGGTGGCGATTGGGTGCTGATTCTTACGCCGAGAGAGCCTAAGAGACTGCACCCAATCCAGCGGGGTCGGGAGGTGGCGGGTCGATTCAGCCTCGCTTCAATGCCTGAGCGAGCGCCCAGCGATAATCGCTTTTTCCTGACGGCGAGCGCACCATCTCGTCGACGATTACGACAGCCCTCGGTATTTTGTAGCCGGCGATGTGGTTTCGGCAATGCTCCTGGACGCTTTCGAGAGTCGGAGCGTCGGTCCAGTGGCGGGGTTGGATGACCGCGGTGACCCGCTGGCCCCAGCGCTCGTCGGGTACGCCCACCACGACAGCGTCAAAAACCTGTGGATGGCCCTTCAGGGCGTTCTCGACCTCTTCGGGAAAGACCTTCTCGCCCCCGGTGTTGATGCTGACCGAGCCGCGTCCCAACAAGGTGATCGAACCGTCTGGTTCTATGCGCGCATAGTCTCCCGGCATTGCGTAGCGGATCCCGTTCGCTGCGACCACAAACGTGGCAGCCGTCTTCACCGGATCGTTGTGGTAGCCGATAGGGAGGTTGCCGCTGCGGGCGAGGCGACCTACGGCGGAAGAGCCGACCGGGATGGGGTTGAGGTCATCGTCGAGGACCGTGGTGTCACTGGCGGCCGTGACCGTCGGTCCGCCGGCCATGTGCGTTCCCCGGGTGACCATCGTGATTCCGTTGGCCCCACTCTCGCTGGAGCCTATTGCGTCTGTTATCACCAGGTTCGGGAGTTGATCCAGGAACTGGTCTTTGCACGTCTGGCTGAACAACACGGCGGATGAACTGATCGCGAACAACGACGACAGATCATAAGCAGACGTATTGCCATCCAGTTCGTCGAGAAGGGGCCTAGCCATGGCATCCCCGGTGATCATGAGGAGGTTGACCTTCTCCTTCGCTACGGTCGCCCATGCGTCGGCGGCATCGAACTTGGCCCGAAGGATCGTCGTATTGCCTACGAATGACTGACCCATCACGCTCCATTGTGTGGCTCCGTGCATGAGCGGTGCGATCGGGAAGGCGGTGAGGTGAAAGCCGTTGCGGCCCTTGGTAAGGAAGCCTTCCGGTGCGGTCACCTTCTCTCCGCTGCGAATGTCGATTCCTCCACCCAGGGCCATCAGCACGTCTTCATGGCGCCACACCACGCCCTTCGGCATGCCCGTCGTGCCGCCCGTGAAGAGCACGTAACGGTCGTCGCCCGACCGGGGCGCGAAGTCACGGGACGTCGAATGTCCGGCGATAGCCGTTTCGTACTCCTGGCCGATCACCAACTGCGGAAGGTCGGGCGCTGCTGCTGCCGCCCGTTGCACGAACTCGGGCTCCACTATCAAATGCGTGAGGTCGGCGTCGTTGAACAGGTACGACAACTCGTCTTCGACGTAGCGGTAGTTGATGTTGATCCAAACGGCCCGAAGCTTGAATACCGCCCACAGTGTCTCGACCCACTCAACCCGGTTCAGGGCGTAGATGCCAACGTGGTCACCGGGGCCGACGCCCCGCGCCGCGAGGTGGTGGGCGAGTTGATTCGCCCGTTCGTCGAGTTCCCGGTACGTCCGACGCTGATGGTCATCAACAATGTAGGTACGGTCGGGCCACTCATCGACGGCCTGTTCGAACAGATCAACCAGATTGAAAGTGGTCATTGCGATCTCCCGTCGAAGCGGTCCGGGGGACTGAGGTATGAAGGCTCGACCTCGGCAGCTTAGGATCCTCCTCGAGAACTGACGAATCGTCAGAAACGCTGAAGAGGTGGCGCGAATGGGCACTGAACATCTGTTGGTGGAGCGGGTCGGGGCGACACTGGTCGTCACCATGAATCGGCCCGAGGCGAAGAATGCGCTCAGTCAGGCCATGCTCGTCGGGATGGCTGATGCGTGGAAGGAACTGAACGAAGACGGCGACCTTCGATGCGCCATTCTCACCGGTTCCGGTGGATCGTTCTGCACCGGAATGGACCTGAAAGCGGCGGCTAAGGGTTCCAGCGAGCCGAACACCTACGCAAATCGCTGGGCCGAGGACCCCGACATCCATTGGAAGGCGCTGCTTCGGCACTACCGCCTCCGCAAGCCGTTGAT
>JANMZO010000153.1:0-11922 GCA_031383405.1 Acidimicrobiia bacterium
GGGAGTGCGACTGCGTTGTCACGCCCGGCCAACTACGGAGCCGTCACCCGCGCGCTCACGAAGGAGACGTTCATGTCCACAATCAACACGTCTGAAGCAACGACCATCGGGGTCGCCTGGTCGACGGCCTCGTTGATGGCAATGCCGCTACCGGAGTTGATGGCGGCTGCATCGGCTAAGCGTCGGGCTGCCTTTGGGAACCGGGTCACCTACTCGCCGAAGGTCTTCATCCCATTGACCCGGCTGTGTCGTGACACCTGCGGGTACTGCACGTTCGCCACCGCGCCGGCCCATGTGCCGTCGCCGTATCTCTCGATCGAAGAAGTTCTGGCCATCGCTCGGGCCGGGGCGCGCAAAGGCTGCCACGAAGCGTTGTTCACGCTCGGCGAGCGGCCCGAGGAGCGCTATGCGGTCGCCCGCGAGTGGCTCGATGCCCACGGCTATGAGTCGACCGTGCACTACGTCGCCACAGCGGCAAAGGCAGTTCTTTCGGAGACAGGGCTGCTACCACACGCGAACTGTGGTGCGCTCACCAAAGACGAACTGGCGATCCTGCGGCCCGTGTCGATCAGCCAGGGCATGATGATCGAATCGCTGAACCCGAACCTTGAATGCCACCGTCTGGCTCCCGACAAGGAACCGGCCCGGCGTCTGGTCACGCTTGAGGCGGCCGGAGAATTGGGTATTGCGTTCACAACCGGGATCCTCGTAGGCATCGGCGAGAGCCGCGAAGACCGGATCATCGCGCTGCAGGCGATCGCTGACTCACATGTTCGTCATGGCCATGTGCAGGAAGTGATCGTGCAGAACTTCCTTCCCAAAGAACGTACGGTGATGCGCGGCCGGCCGGCGTGCCCGGGCGAAGAGGAACTGTGGTCCCTTGCGGTCGCCCGTTTGATCCTCCCGGCCGACGTTCACCTCCAGGCACCGCCGAACCTGACCGACGACTTCGGGTCCCTGCTCGATGCCGGTATCGACGATTGGGGAGGAGTGTCGCCCGTTACCGCCGATCACGTGAACCCCGAGCGCCCGTGGCCGGACCGCGACCGTCTGGAGGCGGTCACCGTGGCGCGCGGTTTTACCCTGGCCCCGCGGCTCACGATCTACCCCGAACGGATCAACCATCCGGCCGAGGCGGCGAAGTGGCTCGACGCATCTCTGCGATTTGCCGTCATGGACCGCTCCGATGCCGAGGGACTCGGTCGCGACGATCCCGGCGCGTTCTTCCCGGAAAAGGTGTCGCATTTCGTCGACACCGGCGACGGAGCCGACGTCATTCTCGTCGGCGACAAGAGCACGTCGTGGTATTCGGGGGCATCGGTTGCACCGCTGACCCTGGTGCCGGGTCGGGCGAACGCCGACGGACGCATCCGGGAACTGCTCGATGCTTCTCTCGCTTCTGGGTTCAATGGCGCCGACCTTTCGGAAGATGACATCGTGACGCTCTTCAGCGCCCGCGGCCGCGAAGTGGCCGCGATCGCCGAAGCCGCGAATGAACTACGTATACGTACCAACGGTGAAGTGGTCACGTGGGTGCACAACCGCAACATCAACTACACCAACGTCTGCACGTTCAAGTGCAAGTTCTGCGGCTTTTCGAAGGGCCCGATGTCGCTCAACCTGCGCGGCAAGCCTTACGTGCTGACGCTCGAAGACATCCAGGAACGGGTGGCTGAGGGTTGGGCGCTCGGCGCGACCGAAGTCACGCTGCAGGGTGGTATTCATCCCGACTTCGACGGCGACTATTACATCGACGTGTGCCGGGCCGTGAAGGAAGCGGCTCCGGGAATTCACGTTCACGGTTTCACGGCGCTCGAAGTGACCGAGGGCGCCCGTCGTCTCGGCGAATCCCTCGAAACGTATCTTCACCGTCTTTACGACGCGGGTCTTCGGTCATTGCCGGGCACCGCCGCCGAGATTCTCGACGACGACATCCGTGCGATTCTGTGTCCTGACAAGATCAACACTCAGCAGTGGCTCGATTGTCACGAGATCGCCCACAAGGTCGGTCTCGGCTCAAACGTCACAATCATGCACGGCTCGGTGGAAGGACCCCGTCACTGGGCCAGGCACATCAAGCGCACGACCGCGGTGCAGCAACGAACCGGTGGGTTCACCGAGTTCATTCCTTTGCCGTTCGTGCACATGGCTTCGCCGATCTATCTGCAGAAGAAGTCGCGCCGTGGTCCGACGTTTCGCGAAGTGCTGCTGATGCACGCCGTCGGACGCATCGCCTATCACGGCTTGATCAACAGCGTTCAGGCGAGTTGGGTGAAGATCGGTGTCGAAGGTGTTCGACAGCTCTTGCAGGCCGGCGTAAACGACCTGGGTGGGACCCTCATGAACGAGAACATCTCCCGCGCCGCGGGCGCAACCCACGGCCAGGGTAAGACTCCGGAAGAGCTGGCCGATATCGTTGCCCCGCTCGGCCGTCCGCTCGAGCAGAGAACGACATTGTACGGGCGCTTAGCAAGCGCTTAGGTGGCGGCGGGGAACGATCGCGACCCTCGCCGATGGCGACCAATGGGCCGGGGCCGGGGTCGCAGCCCCCCCGGTCAACGAGACTGGTTCAGCCACCGACGTTGAACAGCTTGGTCGAGACGAGTGCGAGCGACGCGACTGCGACCCAGCTGACCAGGCCCAGAACCAGCGGTCGGCCACCGACTTTGCGAAGTTTCGCGACCGACACGTTCGCGCCGAGGGCAAACAGTGCAGTCGCGAGGAAATATTGTTCTGTGAGCTTAATATTTTTCACAAGGCCGTCGGAGAGCCAACTGGTTGAGCGAATCGCGATCGCAACGAGAAAGCACGCCAGGAAGAGCGGAAGAATCGGCGGGTGGGAAACGGCCGCCACGTCAACGCCGTCGTGGGGCGGGCGTCCGGCGGAAGCTTTTCTTGCCTTCCGGGAGCGAACTGCGCTGAGGGCCATCACGAGCGGAGCGAGCAGCACCACGCGGGTCAACTTGATGACGGTCGCACTTGCGGTTGAGTCGGCCGAATAGCTCGTTGCGGTTGCGACCACCTGGGCCACATCGTGAACCGCGGCACCGGCGAAGGCCCCGAATGGACCGGGTTTCATATCGAGCAAATGGCCGATCGCCGGCAGCACGAGAATCGAAAGGCTTCCGCAGAGCGTGACGAGAGCAACCGCGTAGGTAACTTCCTCATCCTCGGCTGATGTGAGCGGTTGCACGGCGGCGATAGCGGACGCTCCGCAGATCGAGTATCCGGTCGCGACCAGAAGGCCGAGGTCGGGGGAGAGGCCGAGCTTCTTGGCAAACCATCGGGTGAAGAAGAACGTGACCGAAACAACGAGGACCACTGCGATCAACCCGCGGAGTCCGACCTGCTGCAACTGCTTGAGGGAGAGCCGGAATCCGAGCAGCACAACACCGATGCGCAACAGCTTCTTCACGGCGAACTTGATGCCGGGCTGGTGAACAGAACGCACGATGCGGAGGTTTCCGGCGACAAAGCCAAACAGTACGGCCAGCACGAGCGGAGCCGGATCTTTGACGACCCGATGGGTCTGGAAGGCGACGACGACCCCGGCGATCGCCAGGGCGAGGCCCGGCGCGATCAGTCTGGCCTCCGACAGGACTTTGGAGAACGGCGGGAGGGTCGATTTTGCTATCGGCATCGGACGCCTTGGCCCACGCCGCACGCAAGCGCGGTCGATGGGCGCTGCGGGGAATGTAAATGCACCCGCTTAATGTACGGACATTCGGTCAAATTCGCAAGGGCGAACACTACGCCCGAATGGTGACCGGCGGCGTGCGTGGGAGTCGGAGTCAGTTCGTCGAGGTGCGGTCGGCTACCGGCTCGACCAGATCGCGTGGTTGACGTGGTTCTCGAGCAACTCCTGGCGGCCGGAGACCGGCTTCGGGTCGAACGCGCCGGACAGGGCCTGGTCGGCCAGCTTGGCCAGCGTGGTTTTACCGGCGAGGATCGCCTTGGCGCCCTTCGACTCCCAGCCGCGGTACCGCTTGTCGCGGGCACTTTCGAGGACGTTGCTTTCGAGCAGGTTGGCCGCTACGAGAAGTGACTGGGCGAGTGTGTCGATGCCCCCGATGTGGCCGTGGAAAAGGTCAGTGCGGTCCATGCTCTGACGGCGGAGCTTGGTATCGAAGTTGAATCCTCCGGTTCCGAGTCCGCCGGCCCGCAGGATTTCGTACATCGCCAGCGAGAGTTCCTCGACCGAGTTGGGGAACTGGTCCGTGTCCCAACCGTTCTGCGGGTCGCCCCGGTTGGCGTCGACGCTGCCGAAGATGCCGTTGTCGATCGCGTAGGCGACCTCGTGGTGGAATGAGTGACCCGAAAGCGTTGCATGGTTCACTTCGATGTTCACGAAGTACTCGCCCATGAGGTCGTAGCGTTCGAGAAAGCCGTGGACTGTCGCACAGTCGTAGTCGTACTGGTGTTTCGTAGGTTCCTGGGGCTTTGGTTCCAGGAGAAGCTTTCCCTTGAAGCCGATTTTCTTCTTGTGCTCAACCACCAGGTGGAGAAACCGGGCCAGTTGGTCGGCTTCGTGGCGCATGCGCGTGTTGAGCAGAGTCTCATACCCTTCGCGTCCGCCCCACAAGACGTAGTTTTCGCCTCCGAGGCGATGCGTGGCTTCCAACATATTGCGGACCTGGCCGGCCGCGTAGGTGAACACGTCGGGATCGGGGTTCGTCGCGGCACCGGCGGCGTAGCGTGGATGCGAGAACAGGTTTGCCGTGCCCCACAGCAATTTGACGCCGGTCTTGGCCTGCTTCTTCGCGGCCCGCTCCACCAGGGCATCGAGGTTCGCCTTCGTCTTTTTCAGCGTCGCGGCCTCGGGCGACATGTCGACATCGTGGAAGCAGTAATAGGGCGTGCCGAGTTTCTCGAAGAACTCAAAGGCTGCGTCTTGCTTGGCCTGAGCCGCTTTCATTGGATCGACGCCGACCCGGAGCCACGGTCGGTCAAAGGTTCCGACGCCGAAGATGTCGCTACCCGGCCAGTTGAAACTGTGCCAGTAGCAGACGGCAATGCGCAGATGGTCTTCCATCCGCTTACCGGCGACGACGCGGTTCGGGTCGTACACCTTGAATCCAAGTCCGCCACCGGAGTCGTGACCGGCAGCGGTAACTGGACGTGGGACTTCGGTAAAGAATTCAGCCATGGGCAAGATGTTACGCCGCGGAAGTACACCGGCCCGTTCCTGGTTGCCGCGATCCCGGGGAGGAAGGATCGCCGGACGCGCGTGGCAATATCGGGGGATGTCTCCGTTGAACGACGCTGGTTCCGTGATCGAAACGTCCGTAGCCGAGGCCTGGACCAAGAGTGTGGTCCCGGTGCTCCACGACTACATTGCACTGCCGGCGCTGTCGCCGATGTTCGATCCCGATTGGGCCCGGTCGGGCCACATAGGTGCCGCCGTGTCGTTGCTCAGAGACTGGGCATCGTCGCGTCTGCTGGCCGGGCTCATCGTGGGACTCCACGAGCTTCCCGGCCGTACGCCTGTGATCATTTGCGAGGTTCCTGCGTTCGGCGTGACGGCCTCCTCCGACACGGTGCTGCTCTACGGTCATCTCGACAAGCAACCCGAGATGACGGGTTGGCGGCCCGACCTCGGTCCCTGGCTACCGGTTCTGGAGGGTGATCGCCTCTACGGGCGCGGTGGAGCCGACGACGGTTACGCGTTGTTCAGCGCGCTTACTGCCTTGGAGGCGGTGCAGGCATCGGGCGGGTCGCACCACCGCTGCGTGGTGATCATCGAGGCGAGTGAAGAGAGCGGCAGCCCCGATCTTCCTGCGCACATCGAGGCGCTTGAGGCCCGGATCGGTACGCCGACTCTGGTTGTGTGCCTCGACTCGGGTGCACTCGATTACGACCGACTGTGGGTCACGACGTCGTTGCGCGGTATCGCCGGCGGAGTGCTCCGGGTCGACGTGCTGAGCGAAGGAGTGCATTCGGGCTCGGCGAGCGGTGTCGTTCCTTCGTCGTTCCGCGTGGTGCGGCAACTGCTCGACCGGGTGGAGGACTCCCGAACCGGAGCGGTGCTGATCGAAGCCTGTCACATACCGATACCGGAATACCGGGTCGCAGAGGCCCGGGAGACCGCCGGCGAAGTGGCCCTCTCGTCGGCGGAGTTTCCGCTGCTCTCCGGAGTTAGGCCGATGTCCGACGACGCTGTCGAGCAGATCCTCAACCGCACCTGGCGGCCGACGCTTTCGGTGACCGGCGCAGAAGGTCTCCCCGAAGTTGCCCTCGCCGGAAATGTTCTCCGTCCCTTCACCTCCCTGCGCCTGTCGTTCCGGCTGCCGCCGACCGTTGAATCCGAACCGGCGCTTGCAGCGATACGGAGCGCGCTGACCAACGACCCGCCTTCGGGGGCACACGTCGAGCTCCTCGCCGGGGAGGCGGCCGACGGATGGAACGCACCTGCGTTCGCGCCGTGGCTCGACGCGGCGATGCGCCGGGCCTCGCAATTGGCTTTCGGCACCGGTTACCGGGCGTTCGGCGAGGGTGGTTCGATCCCGTTCATGCGGATGCTGCAACGGCGTTTCCCCGAAGCGCAGTTCTTCGTCACCGGAGTTCTCGGACCCCACGCCAACGCTCACGGGCCCAACGAGTTCCTTCACGTCCCCACCGCACAGTGCATCACCCGTGCGGTTGCCCACGTTCTCAACGAGCATTCGCAACGCTAGTGGTCCGTCGCCAAAATAAGGACCTAGTGTTGTGACGGCCCTCGACGCCGATAGCGGCGTCCTCGTCCTCTCGCGAGGGTACGGCTAGCGCCTCGTCCTGCGTCCTTGCTCTCGACGCCGAATGGCTCGCCACACCATCCAGGTATTTCAGCGACGGACCACTAGTGCAGTGAACTGCGAGAACATGCGCTGATGCCGGACCACCACCGACATTTCGCCTGTTCCGACGGCGGGATGGCGCACGTCGCTCCGTTCTTTCTGCGCCCGTGAACGGTCATGAGGATCGGGCCTTTCTGCGCATGCCCGCCGCCATGGCCGCGCCGAGCAGCCAGCAGGCTGCGGCAAGTACGAACACGGCGTTGAAATCGCCGTTGCGGTCGGCCATCCAGCCGCCGAGCCGCGGGCCGACCATCTGGGTGGCGCTGAAGCAGAGGGTGACGACACCGAATGCGGCGGAGAAGTCCTGGGGGCGGGTGTTGTCGCCGATGTGTGCCGCGATGCTGACAACCGCTCCCGACATGGAGAACCCGAACAGCACTCCACCGAGTGATACCCATGGTTCGTGTCCGATCAATACTGCGATGCAGGGGAGTGAAGCCGCTGCGAAGCACGCGATCATGGTGGGCCGCCTACCAATGCGGTCCGACAGCTTGCCAATCGTAAGCGAGCCTAGAGATGACCCGACGCCGAAAAACGCGAACACCTGAGACGCGTGGCGCGCCGAGAACCCGGCGTCCTGCACAAGCGCGGCAACCACGAAGACTGCGAAGAGGACATAGCCAAGTCCGAAGAAGATGTACGCGGTGGTCGCCGCCCACCAACTCGGAACTTGTCTCAAGACGGAAAGCTTGGGTGGTGTGCCGGGCAGTATCGGCACCGGGTTGATCATGCGCAGCGCAAAGAACGTCACCACCAGCCCGATCAGGGCCTGGACACCCCATACCTGTCGCCAGGCCTCCTGGTCATCAACGACGGCCCGCACGATGTTTGTGAGAAACACCGCCATTACGATTCCGAGGCCAATTCCTGCGCTGCACAGTCCCATCGCGAAGCCGCGCTTCTCGGGCGGAAACTGCGACGCCGCGATCCCGGGTGCCGGGACCCAACTCGCCGCCCCGCCGAGACCGCAGGACGTCATGCCGAGGAGGAGAAGCGGCGTAGTGGGGGCAAGCGTCAAGATCGTGATCCCCACGGTGGCGAGGGCGATGCCGGCCTGCATGATGCGGTGGGCCTGCACGCGTACCGACGCAATGCTCGTCAATGCGGTCCCGACCGCGTAGGCGCCGAGGTTCATCGTGCCGAGCCAACCCGCGAGCCCGTAGGAGACATTGAGGTCCTTCTTCACAGCCGGCAGGAGCAGGCCGAAGGAGAACCTTCCGAAGCTCTGTCCGACCACGCATCCGAGGATCACCGCACTCACCGCCAGCCAGGTGGGCGACGGCGATCGGGGATCGCTGTTCGTCGCAAGGCTCACACGGTCGATGATTGCCGCGCGAGTGGCCCATCGTCCATTCGGAAACGGACAGCAGGGCCGGTTCTGTGATGGTCGGGTGCCGTTTGCAGTCCAGACCCGGTGCGGGCCCGGTGGCGGGCTGGTACGGCCTTTCGGTCTGGGCTAAGACAGGAGTGTGGAATCGCGATCGTTGTTCGTTTCGGAAGCTCTTTCGGAGACTCTTTCGGAGACTCTCCCGGGCGGCCTCGCTTCGGAGTCGGTCGCCGCCGGTTTGGAGGTTCAGGCCACCGACCTGGCCCGGGGTCCGTGGGATCCGGGGGCATTGCACGGCGGGCCGGTGAGCGCCATGTTGGCGCTCGGCATCGAGTCACTTGATCCCGCCGAGGGTTTTGTGGTGTCGCGACTGACCGTTGACCTCGAGCGGCCCGTCCCGCCGCATCGTCCGCTGATTCTGCGGGCCGAGGTCACCCGCCCGGGACGAAAGGTCCAGTTGGGCGAATCCACGCTGAGCCTCGACGGAAGAGTGCTCGCCCGGGCCCGGGCGTTGTGGATTCGGCGGGGCCAACTGGAGTTGCCGGACACCGAGGTGGCGCTTCCCGAACCAGCGCCGCAGTCCGAAGGAATGTTCCAAACGGCGTCGATGTCAGCCACGTACGAGGCGTTTCACAACGCGGCGAACGAGCATCGCTTCGTTGACGGAAACTGGATCGACCGGGGCCCGGTCTTCGTGTGGATCCGTCTTCTCGTGCCACTCCTGGCGGACCGACCCCTATCGCCGCTCCAGCGGGTGGCAGCGGCTGCGGACTTCGGCAACGGGGTGTCGGGCATATTGCCGTGGGAGAACTACACGTTCATAAATCCTGATCTCACGATTCATCTGCACCGACCCCTCGTCGGTGAGTGGGTGGGGCTGCGCGCGAAAACCCATGCGTCGCCGATCGGCGTCGGGTTCGCGGAGAGCGAAGTGTTCGACCGCTTGAGTCGGATCGGTCGTAGCGTCCAGAGCCTCCTGATCGAGCCCCGCAACGGGTGACACGCAATCGACAACTCTCAAGAACGGCAGGTTGAGCAAGAACGGCAGGTTGCTCTGACGAACGCACCGCGATGACCGACCGGTCTGAGGGCAACGTCGGGAGCAGCGATTTCTGCTCGACCGACCGGGCCTCCCCAACCCGGTCCGGCGCCATGCGGTGCGCCGGACCGGCTTCTGGGGATACACACAGCATGAACCATCAACGTCACGCCAGACGCGCGTCGCTGTCGCGATCGTGTCGCGAAGAGCGGGGCGTCGTTCCGTCGGTCCCGTAAGCCACTCGGTCGATCGGAATGCGGGACCGACGGCCGTCGCCCGACGCCGAAAACACGCGGCACCTCGGACGGTGGCAGGATGGCGGTGTGACTACTCGGGTGCTCTTCATCGAAGACGACGACGCCATTCGTATTGCCCTGCGTATGAACCTTGAAGACGACGGCTACGACGTCGTCGAAGCCGAAGACGGCGAGGTAGGTCTCGAGTGTTTCGACGCCGGTGCGTACGACGTGGTGCTAATAGACCTGCTGCTGCCTGGAATCCACGGACTCGAGGTATGTCGGCGCATCAGGCAAAAGAGCGTCGTGCCCATCATCGTGGTCACCGCGCAATCAGACACGCACGACGTGGTTGCCGGTCTCGAAGCCGGGGCTGACGATTACATCACCAAACCGATTGCCCCCAAAGAGCTCTCGGCTCGTATACGTGCCATTCTGCGCCGGATCGACGCGAACCGCGAAAGTCCGCTGGCATCGGTGCACATGGGTGATCTCGAGATCAACGCCCGCGCCGGTGAAGTACGCAAAGGCGGCGTGCTCCTCAGCCTCACGAAGACGGAGTTCCAGATTCTGGTCGAATTGTCCGACCGGGTCGGGCAGGTCGTCACGAAGGAGACTTTGCTCGAACGGGTGTGGGGCTACGACTACCTGGGCGACAGTCGTCTCGTGGACACGCAGATCTATCGGTTGCGGTCGAAGATCGAGGACAATCCTTCGAGCCCGGTGCACCTCGTGACCGTTCGTGGCCTCGGCTACAAGTTCCTTGCCTAGCGATCTGTCGCAACCGCCATGCTCATGCTGCCGACACTTCACATCCGGGCGCACTGAGCGGCTAGCGCGCTATGGCTGACAGGACGCCGCGATTTCGACTCCAGCGTCGGGCTATGGCGGCCTTTGCGTTGCTTGCGCTCGCGTCGTCTGTGGCCGTCGCCGGGATCTCCTATTCGCGGGCTCGCTCGGTGCTGATCGACCAGCGGGAGAACTCGGCTCTGCGTCAGGCGTTTCTGAACGCAAAGACCGTGCGTGACGGATTGCGCGAGGAAACGATTCCCTTCGGACGGTTGCTGGCATCGTTGGCGACAGGAAAGTCATCGTTTCCCCTGGTCCGCTCGGGGGACCGTTGGTACGCGTCTTCGAATTCAGTGACCATCGGCCAGGTCGACATTCCGCAGGCGTTGCAGGGCCGCACCGAAACCGGTGTGGTGTCGCGCCAACGATCGTTGATCAAGGGGCGACCGTATTTTGTCGTCGGTATTCCAATCCCCGAGCAGAAGATCGTGTACTTCGAGGCCTTCCCCTTCGCCGAGTTGGACCGCACGCTGGGCACTCTCGCTGCAGCGCTCGGTACGTCGGCCGCGATCGCATCCGTGATTGCAGCGGCCGTCGGGGTGTTCATGACCCGTCGGGTGGTGCGTCCACTGAGAGATCTGGCCGCTGCCGCGAACCGTATCGCCCACGGTGATCTGGCCGCCCGTCTCGACGGCTCAGGTGACAAGTCGCTCGCCCCACTTGTCACCTCGTTCAACGACATGGCGACTGCGTTGCAGGACCGGGTCGACCGTGACACCCGGTTTGCTTCGAACGTGAGTCACGAGCTTCGGTCGCCACTCACCGCAATCAGGGCATCGCTCGGGTTGGTGACGAGCCGGGTCGATACCATGCCCGAACGCGCCCGCTCGGGCGTCGAGTTGCTGGAAAACCAGGTCGATCGATTCGAGCGGATGGTGCTCGACCTTCTCGACATCTCGAAGCTCGACGGTTCGAAAGTAAGTCTGCATACGGAGGCGATCGATCTGTCGGAAATGGTGCAGGTCGTCGCGTCATCGATCACCCGGGCCGCTATACCGGTATCGGTGGTCCATGGCCCGGCGGTGATCTACAGCGACAAACGGTTCCTTGAGCGCGTGATCGCGAATATCATCGACAATGCGCAACGTCATGGACGCGGCCTCAAGAACGTGATTATCGAACGACACGCAGCAACGGTGACGGTCTCGTTCGATGACGCAGGGCCAGGGGTTCCGGAAATGGATCGGCGTCGGATCTTCGAACGCTTCGCTCGCGGTGCCGCGGCCCGCCATGGGACGGGGTCGGGTCTCGGGCTCGCGCTGGTCGCTGAGTATTCGGCGCTGCTAGGAGGGAGGGTTGTGGTCTGCGACGCTCCTGAGGGCGGGGCGCGCTTCACCCTCACGCTCCCTGAAGGGATGACGCCGTGATGTCGAGAGCGCGGTCGAGTTTCGGGGCGCGACCGCCGAGCGCCGGCCGATGGTTGCGCACCGGTGCCGTGGTTGCGACGACAATTGTTGCGATGACCGCCTTCAACGGCTGCGGGGTGCCTGAAGACGCAAGTGACCGACCGGTCAACAAGGCCGATGTGCAGTTCGGCCTTCTTGATCCCATCGTGACCACCACGAGCACTACCACGACGACCACACGACTCCCACCGCCATCGATACCGCGTTCCACCACGACGCTGCCGGCATTCTG
>JANMZO010000185.1:0-20531 GCA_031383405.1 Acidimicrobiia bacterium
GTTTGGGGCGGGGGATCAGGCATGTTCAGCGGCGTTTCTGTCCTGCCATCTGCTGCGAATCACGTAGCGTCGGGCGTCGTGCTTGAACTCGGGGCCACCATTGAGCCCGACACAGGGAATACCGAGAACCGTGAACTCGACCAGCAAGGGATCGCCCTCTTTGCCCGCTGGAAAATCGCTCGGCGCATATTGCACCGCGCCGAGCGTGCTACCGGGAAGGTCTCACAGTAAAAACGCGCCGCTTCGGCGGCGTCCTTGTCGAACCAAAGGCAAACCGTATTTTCGGCCATGGAGACTTTCCGTAACCCTCACGCGAGGATTACCACTTAGCCTTTCTGTACCCCCATCGCAGCTGATCGAAACTTGTCGCGAGCGCGCCACACCGTGCGAGGGCAACTCGGAGAAACGACTTCCAGATGACTTGTCGTACTGAAGTTTGGGGTACCAGTCGGTGCCGGGGCCCTCTGGCTTGGTGTCGAGAACGCCCAGAGCAGCGACATGTCGGGCCCGTTGTGTGGGTCATGGCCGGGGTCAGCGGCTCGGGACCACCCTCGCCGCTCCAGAAGTGGCGGAGCGTACCGTCTCTGCGGGTGAAGACGTTGGAGCCGGGCATGTCAGCATCTTGCGCGCTCACGTAATCGCGGGTGAACTCTCCGCTCGAATCCGTCGCCGACGAAACCGCCGCGGGCCGTCTGGCCGATATGGCTGTCCTCGAACCCGCAAAGCCACGACAGACCAGCACAACGGGGCCAAATCAAACGAGCGAACCCAGTCACCCGGTTTCGTCAAGTGAGAGAAGGCTGTGCAGTCGCGAAAGGCCGGACCGGATCGTGGTCTTTGCGGTCCCCTCGGGAATGCCGAGCGACACGGCCACCTGTTTGTAGGTCTGCGACCCGAAGAACGCCAGCGTTATGGCGTTGCGTTCCAGGCCTGAAAGCTGAAGAAGAGCGTTGTGGAGTCGGCGATTCGTTTGCTCCAACATGAGATCGCAATCGACGTCGGGGGACTCTCCTGCCGTTGTGAATGACAGTTTGGATTCTCGGGCCGCTCTGGCGCTTCGGGACCGAACGAGATCGACACTCTTCCCGTGACTCTTGACGGCGAGCAGGCCCCGGACTGAACCCCGTCGATTGTCGAACTTCTCCGGATGCTTCCAAACGCTGAGAAACACATCCTGGGTCACGTCTTCGGCCAGTGGCAGATCACCCAATATGCGCTTCGCTATGCCAAGAACCATCGGCCCGTATCGCACGAAAAGCGAGGCGAGCGCGGCCTCATTCCTGTTCTGCAGCGCGCATATGATTTCCGAATCGGACGCAGCGGGGAGGCCATCGAGATCGGGGGCCGGATAGCCATTTCCAATTGAGGAGACTTCCGCAAGGCGTTCTCGATTGGTGTGACCTCTGATCCCTCCGGAACGGGTCATTACTCCGACGGTTCGATACGATCCTGCATTGACGCCACCGTTCCGGAGGTCAGGTGATCGCAGCTCGTCAGGCATGGCCGGCGAGTATGTTTTTTCACGCGGGTTGAGCACGATGGTGGTTACCCACTGGAACGCGATTTCATACCCTCGCAACTTGACGTTCCGAAGCGTTGGCTTGGGGTTTGGCAGGCACAGAGACCCGAAGTAAATCCGCGGTCAGCGTTCACGCCGATCCGACGTTGCAAGAGACAGGACCTTCGATCTCCGGGGGACGTCCACGACGGTAATGGTTTTGGATCGCCAGGCGTGGGTTGGATCGCCAGGCGTGGTTTGGTTCACCTGTCACAGGCATGAGTTGGTTCACCGGCGTGTTTGTTCGTCCGTGTGGTTTGGTTCATAACGATGCTGGGCATAGGGAACGGGTACTCGCGACACCGTTCGGAAGCGAAGGAGAGTTCCGGACAGATTCGTCGGTACCTCCACCAGCTTCCATCGCTGAAGCTTTACTTCCAAACAACGAGAAAGAAGAGGACGTTCTTATGGACGCGCTTGCCATATTGAAGGCCGACCACCGATCGGTGGAGGAAAAATTTGTAAAATATGAAGCCCTTGGGCGACGGGCTTTGAAGTCGAAGGCAGACATTGTCCGTGACGTAATAAAGGCGTTGTCGATACACGCCCTGATCGAGGAGCAATACGTCTATCCTGCCATCAGGGAAAGAGTAGCTGAACAGAACGGCGCCGTATTGGAAGCTCTGGAAGAGCACCATATCGTGAAGTGGACACTCTCCGAACTCATGGATATGACACCGGACAACGAACGTTTCGATGCCAAGTTCACGGTGTTGATGGAAAACGTACGACACCACGTGAAAGAAGAGGAGAAGACCCTTTTTCCGGCTGTCCGAATTGCCTTTACGAAGGCCGAACTTGAGAGCTTGGGGGAGACGCTGGAGAAGGGTAAAGCTGCGGCACCGTCGCGTCCTCATCCGAAAGCCGCTGACGAGCCCCCGATGAATCTGGTTTCATCACTCATCGCCAAGCCGATGGACGCCATTCGCGACGCAGGCGAATCAGCAGTGCGGCAAATTCGGGGCGTTGGGTCGCGAAAGTCTTAGGTTTTGGCGTCCGGAGTTATACAACCCGTGAGACGCCGATTCATTCTCGACAATCGCATGACTCTCACTAATGGGTTAAATCAGTAACGGTAATCTACTCATCTATAGTAAAAAACCAAATGAAGGAGTGTAGTTCATGTCAACCGATGCAAAGATATCCAAGAATCTCATGCAGGTACTCAAGGACGGCGAGGACGGGTTTATGAAAGCGGCGAAGGAGATGTCTTCTCAGTCGCGAACGGAAGTGGCCTCGACTCTCGAAAAATATTCCACCCAACGCGCCACCTACTACGCCGAACTTGAACGCTTGGCGAAGGGGTACGGTGACGACCTTGAGGAGTCCGGATCCCTTTCCGCAAAACTTCACCGCGGATGGATGTCGGTAAAGGAGGCGCTGTCAGGATCGGACGCAGCAGCGGTTCTTGATGCGGCTGAGCAAGGCGAAGATCACGCGAAGTCCGAATACGAAGATGCTCTCAAGGATGATATTTCTTCGGATTTGCGCGTAGTCGTGCAACGACAGTACGAAGGAATATGTGCGGCACACGACGAAGTGAAGCGCCTGCGCGACACCACGCAGAACCTCCACGCCTGACACCCTCCCGGTGCAGGTTGGAACGGTCATCCAACGTCCTTTCGCCACCCGGAAATCGAAATGCTCATGCCCCCAGTACGTCGCCCGGTCCACCGGGCGACGTACTTGTGTCTTGGACCTTTGCTCGCCGGATCGTGGGGCTGCTGCGGGAGCATTTTCGACTTCACGTTTTCGGGAAGGACGCCCATGTTTCTTGCTGGCATGAACGGACCACGGTCGCTGGGAACTCGTTTTTCGAATGTTCCTCGTTTCAATGTTTCGGGGACCGACTGTGATGGGTATCGGAGAGAAGCACGCAGGAACGCCTTGCGTGAATGCAACAAGGAGTCCGACCATGGGACTAACAGTCAGCATCCTGCTCATCGCCGCCGGCGCCATCTTGAAGTGGGCCGTCACTGCTACAACCAGCGGCATCAATCTCCAGACCGTCGGCACGATCCTCTTCGTCGTCGGCATCATCGGTGCGGTGCTCAGCCTGGTGTTCTGGTCGTCGTGGGGTGGCTTTCGCGGCCAGACAACGGTTGTCCACGACGACAGGGTCATCCGTGATGACCGACACGTCTGACGCTACCGAAGAGAGAGGTCTTTGCTAGTCCGCTGCATTCGAATTGGGTACCCGGGCCGCAAGGTTGGCTCGGGTGTTCCCCCTTTTTGTCAAGGTACGCAGCAAAGACCTCCTATGAAATGCCCCATTGCGCACCGCGGCGCTTCGGCCCGTTTGGCATGACGCTGCTCACCGCCCGAGTCCTCGACGCCCTGCCCAGGGCAGTATTCGTGACCAACGTCGATGGAATGATCATCGGCTGGAACGCGCATGCCGAGCGAATATACGGATGGAGGCATTCCGAAGCGCTCGGCCGCTCCGTTTTCGAACTGCTCGCGCTAGCCGACCGGTTTGAATTCACAGCCCCTCTCATGGCCGGAGTGCTTGACGGTAAGCCGTGGGTGGGAGCGGTGAGCGTTCGGACAAGTGCCGGCGGTGTCCGCAGGATGAAGATGTTTCTCGACCGCTTCCAAGGCGCTGACCGTGACCCCGAGGGTATTGTGGGATCCGCCGACGACATGGCCGAAGTGCAGATACTGGAACGTAGTGCGATCGAGCTGACCGACCATCTTCTGCTGGCGTTGTCGGCTGGCGAACTCGGCACTTGGCGTTGGGAGACGGATTCGGGGGCTATCACGTGGGACATCGCCACCGAGACGTTGTTCGGGGTCGCTCCCGGCCAATTCGACGGCACCATGGAGATGTACCTCTCGTGCGTCCACCCCGAGGACCGGGAAACGGTACTCGCCAGTGTCGCCGAAGCGGTCGCAAGCGCCTCTCCCTACACCGTCACCCACCGGGTGGTCTGGCCCGACGGCACTGTCCACTGGGTGCAAGGACGCGGCCATGCCATCGTCGATGCGAATGGAGACGTGTCAGGCACCATTGGCTGCGTTGGCGACGTGACCGAACGGCGGACCGCCGAGCTTCACGCGCAGGCCAGGGTCCGAAGCGCAGAACGATACGCAGGACTCGAACGCCTCCAGCGTGAGCGCCTTGAATTCCTCACATCGCTCAACGACATCACCATCGAGGCCACAGACCACCGTGACTTAATGGCCCGCGTGGCCCGGGCTGCTGTGCCGCGTCTCGGCGACTGGTGCGCCGTCCATTTTCTCCATCGGCCCGACACGATCCCCGTGACTGAGGTCGCACATGTCGATCCTCAGAAGGTTTCGTGGCTTGTCGGCCTTCAGTCCCGGTTCCCATTCGACCCTGACAGTGCGATGGGCGTGCCGGCGGTGATGCGAACTGGCGTGACAGAGTTCATCGCCGACCTCGATGAGACGCTGCTCCAGATGGTGGTCGACGCGTCTCCCGATATCGAGCCGCAGTTTCTCCGCCAGGTCCTCGATGAGTTGGGGATATCGAGTGCGATCTCCGTCCCGTTGAGAACCAAGGCGGGAGTGATTGGGGTCATCCAGTTCGTGAGCGCCGAATCGGGACGCAAGTACGACCACGACGATGTCTCCCTGGCGGAGGCCGTCGCCGGTCGTGTTGCCGCAGCCCTTCAGAACACGTGGCTGAGCGACTCGCAGCGTGAAGTCAACGCGAAACTTCAAGCCGCCCTGCTTCCGTCGCATCTGCCACGGATCGATGGGCTCGATACGGCGGTTGTCTACAAGGCCGGCACCGGGATGGTGGGGGGCGACTTCTACGATCTTTTTCACGTGCCTGGTGACAGATGGGCAGTGATTATCGGAGACGTCTGCGGATCGGGCCCCGATGCAGCCGCCGTCACGGGCAAGGCACGCCACACCATGAGAGCGGCTGCCATGCACGGGTTCGACCATTTCGACGTCCTCGTGTGGCTGAACGACGCGTTGAACGCAAGCGACAAAGGGCTGTTCTGCACAGCGGCCTATGCCACCCTCGAACGTGGCGAAGGTGCTTCATGGATATTCACCTCCACGTCAGGGGGACACCCGCTTCCCATATGGCAACGATCCGACGGAACAGGTGAGATGGTGGGCCGGTACGGAACCATCCTTGGGGTGTTACCCACGATCAATGCCACGGTTGAGAAGGTCACACTCGGGCCGGGAGACACCATCGTGATGTACACCGACGGGATCTCCGATGTGCGGCCGCCTTTCGCACTGGATGACACGGCACTACTGGAACTCGTACGTCTGGCCGCCGACGGAGCGCACGCCGCGGCGGTGATTGCTGCAAATATCGTGGATTCGGTGGAAGCGGTGCTCCCGATGAGCCGCCGGCACGACGACCTTGCGCTGCTGGTCGTCCATGTAGACGACAACGGAACCTTGAGCGCAGCAACTGCTCCCGGTTCCCCGTCACCGCCCTCATGATTTCCAATCCGGCGAGTGAGCGACCAACCGTCTCGATTGGGTCTTGCCGGATGAGGAGTTCGGTACAGGGCAGCGTGCCCGAGAACCAGGACCCTGTCATCGTAAAGGCAAGACGCGCATTCCGACCCGAAATGCAACGCTCGACCGAAGCGCTCGATGAGCATCCGAGTGAGACAGCTCCGGGCGCGCGCGACTTGGGCAGCGGAGGCGCAGCACCCTCTTCGCGCATACAGTCGGTATTTCTCGAAGATTTCGCGTCGAGGTTTGAACAAGACACCGTCCCGGGTACGTAACAAACGTCACCCTGGCTGTGTCGTTGCGCGGAACCGCGTGTACCGACCACGCACATCCAACGGCTACCCAAATCACAAAAACACACTGGAGAACGAAAATGAAAACCCGACGTCTTTTGATGGGCGCGTCCGGCGCCCTCCTCTTCTCGATTGGATTGTTCCCTGCGCTGAGGGCGGAAGCGGTCCCGGTGTCCTTCGGCGCGGTGGCATCAGCCAACCAGGAGGTGACCAGCCCCGGTGCAGGAGATCTGGGCGCCGCCGCAACGGTTGATCTCACAATCGACGCCCTCAACGGACAGGTCTGCGTTCAAAGCTCGATCACCGGCCTTTCGGGGGCTATCACAGCCGCCCACATCCACTCCGGTGGGTTCGGCGTCAACGGGCCGGTCGTCGTGCCGCTGCCCATCACCGCAACGACCGTTGCTGGCTGCACAACAACCACCCCTGCCCAGGCCCAGGCGATCCTCAACGCGCCGAACAGCTTCTACTTCAACGCACACACCGCGGCGAGCCCTGGCGGAGCGCTTCGCGGGCAGGTCACGGCGACGATGCTCAGTGCCTCGATGAGTGGTGCCGCTGAAGTGCCCGGCCCCGGGGATCCCGACGGGATCGGCTCGGGCGTTGTCGCGGTTGACACGACCGCGAATCAGGCTTGCGTCTGGTTCAGTTTCACTGCCATCGACACCCCCGTAGCCGCCCACATCCACAGCGGCGCCGTCGGGGTTTCCGGACCGGTGGTTCTGCCGTTGCCGACTCCGTCGGCTGCGATCAGCGCCTCGTGCGGAACTGCTGCGCCGGCGGTTGTGTCGGCGATTGCCGCTTCGCCATCCGGCCACTACCTCAACGTCCACACCGGTCCCTTCCCGGGTGGAGCACTCCGTGGAAACTTGTCGCAGCGCATTGTCAGCGGGTCGGCCGGGCCGACCGGAAGCCCGATCGTTCTCGCCCCGACGACTGCTGCTCCGACAACCGCAGCCACCACCACGGCGGCACCCGTGACCACCGCGGCTCCGACCACGACCGCTGCTCCGACCACGACAGCGGCTCCGACCACCACACTTGCGCCCACTACGACCACTGCGACGACTGCAGTTGCTGCCGACGCGGCCGTACCGGCCCAGCCCGTTCCGGGCGAACCGAGCTTTACCGGCTGACCATCGTTTTTGGTTGGGTAGCCGTTGCCCGCTCGGGCCCCGGCTACCCAAAATGCCCTTTTCCATTATTGCGATCGGTGCGCTTCTCGCCGTTCCGTTTGCGAGAGAATGAGCACCGTGGCCAAAGAACTCTGGCGCCTTGCGAGAACAATTGAACCCGGAGTCGGGTGATCCGTTGGAAAGTCTCCACATTGTTTGGGTGACACTTCTGGTCGGTCTGCCCGTGGTGATTGCGGCATCGAGTGTCCTCCGGATCCGACGCACGCGGATATTGGCGCTGATGCAGGACTCGTCTCCGGTCGTTCTGGTTCTGGCCTGGATCGCCCTGGTCATAGCCATTGGAACCGGTGCCTGGATTCTGGCGGCCTTCTCTGGAGCAGTCGCAATTTATCATGCGTACATACTTATAGCTATGGTAAGGTCGCGTCCGATTCCACGATGGGTAGAACACGCGCCCAGGACGAGCGTGGCGGTCGCCAACATCTATGTCGGCAACGACCAATTGGAAGCTGCGACGAGCCAGTTGCTCGCCGCGAAGGCCGATGTCCTGGTCGTCGTCGAGACCTCACCCGAGTTTCGTCGGATCTTTGACGAAGCAGGTGCATCGACGTTGTACCCGTTCCGTACGTTTGACCCTGAAGACCGTTCGGACTACGCCGCTTCGATGTACAGCCGCCAGAAACCCCTTTCGCTGGAGATGATTTGTATCGGTGAACTTCCCGCCGCTCGGGCGGTCGTGGACTGCAATGGCGTTCGCTTGGAGATCCTCGGTGTGATTCCGAGCGCCGCCGTCGAACCCGGAGGCTACGAGCGTTGGCATCGGCAGATGGATTCGCTGTTGCGCTATGCGCGGGCTTCGTCGGGACCGCTGGTTGTGGCCGGTGACCTCAACACCACGATTCACCGGGCGGCCTATCAAGACGTTCGCGACACGGGACTCGACGACGCCCACGACGACCTCGGCCTCGGGTTGCGGCCTTCATTCAAACTGGCGGCGAAAGGAATCCTTTCGAAACTGGGTCCGCTCGTTCGCCTGGACCATGCGCTGACCAACCGTTGGGTGTGGCCGGTCGAGGTTGTGGACCTTGAGCCGATCGGCAGCGACCACCGCCCCTTCGTGGTTACCGTGGCGCCCAGAAGTCCGCACGGTCATCCCGGCATCGGCGACCCCCTGGCTCGTACGCCCCTGTTCCGGCCTCCTGAATTGCCGTGTTAATCCTCAACACCGGCCGGAGTCGGATCACCGAGTCAGGTGGATGACCGGGGTGGGCCCGGTAGAGCGGCTTCGGTGACCTCCAACGTGTGTCCGAAGCGTAGAACCCGGCCGCCGAATGCGATCGACACCAGTGAAAACCATGCCCATCCGACGAACAGACCGGCCAACACATCGGTGAGCCAGTGGACGCCGAGCAGAACCCGCGTCGAGGCGACTGCGACAGCCAAACCCACGGCCACCCCGCCGAGCAGAGCCTTTGCGGTATTCGATCTGCGTCGTCCGAGGAGCAAGGCGAACACCGCATAGCTGGCGGCGGAGGCGGCGGCGTGCCCGGAGGGGAATGACGAGCCCGAGTAGCCGGTCAGTTGCCCGAGGTTTGGGCGGGCCCGGTCGACAACAAACTTGATCGCGTTGGTGACAGCGAACTGTCCCCCGACGACGGTTACGAGCAGAGCAGGCACCGAACGTGCCATTCGACGTTGATACTCGAGTACCGCAACCGCGATCGCAACGATGGTGACCCCGGGGTAGCCGCCGAGGAAACTGATGACTTTCAGACCACTGGTGGAATAGGCCGTTGCGTGTTTGGCTCCCCAACGAGCGAAGAAGAGGTCGTAGTTCGCAAGGCCACGATTCGTTCGAATCATCTCGGCCAGTGTTCCGACGACCGAAACTGAGGCGGCGACCGCGACGACCGAAACCGTCAGAAGAAGCCCGGTCTCGACAGTCGGGTCAACTCGGGATGTAATAAGTGCGCGGAGTGCGGCATGACGCTTCGCTTCCGAAACCACCGTTGATGGCTGGATGTGAGGCGCAAGAGGATCGAGCCGCGGCCACTTCCGAACAAGAGCTGCGACCATAGCCCCGATGGGGAAAGCCACAATCGGAACCGTGAAGACCGGCGCTATGTGATCGAATGGACTCATAGTTTTGGTTTACCCCGCAATCGTCGGGGGCATACACCATCATGCCCGCGATACGAAATTCTCCGGTTTTCCCTGCCTCGACAGGGGGCGGACCCGTGGGTGTCACGGCTGGGCGAGCGTCAGCCCGCACTCTCACGGTAATGGGCGTGCTGGCATCCTTCCACTCAGTCGTGCGTGAGGCAGTGGTGGCAGACAAGAAAAGGTCGTCGGTGAAGCGCGACCCTCAAGAACCGATCACGACTGCACATTCGCACGGCCGAACAACGAAGAACTGAGCGCGGAATGTCCCACAAATCTCGGCACCACCCCGAGCAACCGGCAGAGAGCGAACAGGGCCTTGACCTGAAGGTCGCTGTCGTAGCTCACACAGGAAAATCACTGGGTGGCGGGCTCAACGAGCTCCGCACCGTACTTTGCGATCGCGGGATCAAGGATCCGATGTGGTCAGAAGTCCCGAAGAGCCGGAAGGCGCCCGAGCGTGTTCGCGAGGCGATCGACAGGGGCGCCCGCCTTGTGCTCGTTTGGGGTGGTGACGGAATGGTTCAGCAATGCGTGACGGAACTGGCGGGGACCGGCGTTGCCATGGGAATTCTTCCGGCCGGAACGGCGAACCTTCTGGCGGCAAACCTTGGGATTCCTCAGAACATCCCCGAAGCTGTTGAGATCGCGCTGAACGGAGGTAGGACCGCACTCGACGTGGGAACCATGAACGGTGAGTGCTTCGCCGTGATGGGCGGTGCCGGATTCGACGGTGCCATGATTAACGATGTAGATGGGGCGGCCAAAGAGCGCCTCGGCCGCTTGGCCTATGTGCGCAGCAGCCTGAAGGCGATGTACGGCCCGCGCCCGTCAGCAAAGATCTCTATTGACGGTCAGCCCTGGTTCGAGGGCCCGGCAAGTTGCGTGCTCGTAGGAAACGTTGGCACGGTGATCGGAGGACTCAAGGTATTTGAGATAGCAAGTCCCACCGACGGTCGGCTCGACGTGGGGGTTATCAATGCGGAGGGGGCATTGCAGTGGCTGCGTGTCTTCGGGCGTGTTGTCGGGCGCGGCGACGTCGACAGATCCCGCCTGGTGCAGTCAACCCAGGCCAAGAAGATCGACGTCGAGTTCTCGGAGAAGCTCCGCTATGAGGTCGATGGCGGAGCACGAACCAAGACCCGCCGTTTGAAGGTCAGGATCAAGCCGAAGTCGCTCATCGTGTGCACGCCGCGCGAAAAGCCGGCAACGCCTGCCCCCATAGATGAGCAGACGATTGATGTAGAAAAGCTCAAGGTGCTCGTGTGAGTTCATCGCCTGCAACTGCCAGAGGCTCCGGGCAGCGTGGAAGTGTGGGAGCCGCCAATAATGGCCCCAACAACGCTTCCGCTGGCGCGAATGTTGTCGTTGGTGTTGTGGGCAAAGTTGGTTGGCTGTCGAAAGGTTTTGTGTATATCCTCGCCGGCTTGCTTGCCCTGTATGTCGCCGGCCGGGCGTTTTCGAGGACTCTTGGTCCCGCGAAATCACCCGAGGCCAGTCCGACCGGCGCGATACTCGAAGTGCGAGGCATGAGGGCCGGTCGCCCGCTCCTTTTTGCTCTGGCGGTGGGGCTGACGTTGTACTGCGTGTGGCGAATTCTGACGGCGGTCCTTCCGGGCGAAACAGGTATTGAGGCGATTGTTATGCGCGCAGGATATTTGGTCAGTGCTGCGATTTACGGCACGTTTGCCCTCACGTCTTTGTCGCTCGCTCGGCACCCCGGCCTGCCGGTGGACGGGAATCGAAACGTACAAGACATCACTGCAACCATTCTGCGCAAGCCATTCGGCCGATGGATTATCGGCGCCGCTGGTGCTGTCGCGGTCGGCGCCGGCCTCTATCGGATGGTGAAGGCGGCCCGCCGGGATGTCGCCGACGAACTCAAGCTCTACGGTCTTTCACCGAGCAGGTTCCGATGGACAAAACGACTCGCTGTTTTCGGAGAGGCGGGGCGCGGTATCGCCGTGTCCCTCATCGGCTTTTTTCTGATCCGATCGGCGATGACCGCACGTGCGTCCGAAGCCACCGGCCTCGATGGTGCGCTCAACCGCCTGGCCTCGAACAGGTCCGGTCGGTTTGTCGTTGCTGCCACCGGACTTGGGTTCGTTCTGTACGGCGTGATGTGCGTAGAAACGTTCACCCGTCGCAAACTTCCGCTCAACGAGGCTGGGGCGACGGGGTCGAAGGGCTCCAGGGTTCTTTAGTCTAGTAGTAAGAGCACTTCGTTTCGTGAGCACCGCAGAACGTTCGGCCTGACCGTTTACCAAGTCCTGACGCGTTCAGTGCCTGCCCGACGGCACTCCCCGACTTGTTGCATCCGTCCGTTCGGCGCGATGGGTGGCTTCACCGGGCCCGCGGTTGAGCCTGGAGTGCGGGCCATGTTCGGGTTTCCGCTCCAGGGTTGGAGCGGTCCGCTTGGGTGCGCCAAATCCCGATCGCGAGCGCCCAGGCATGTTTCAAAGCACCGTGTGCCGGGTATCTAATGGCCATGAATGAATTTGTACTTGACATTGCAGCTGTCCGCGACCGGGCCCGAAAGAACCTCGACCAGGGGCCCATTACCGATGCTTACGGGGCGGACCGAGAACGGGTGGTTGAGGTTCTCAATGAGGCACTCGCCACCGAATTGGTTTGTGTTCTTCGGTACCGCTCACACCATTTTCGAGCGACTGGGCTGGCCGCAAAGTCAGTAGCTGAAGAATTTCTTGAGCATGCCCACGAAGAACAGGAACACGCTGACCGGATCGCCGCCCGAATCGTTCAACTCCAAGGCGAACCCAACTTCAATCCGGCCGGGTTGACGGATCGTTCCCATTCGAGTTACGAAAATGGACCATCGCTCGCTGACCTTCTGCGCGAGGACCTCGTCGCCGAACGGATAGCGATCGAGGTGTACACGGAAATAGCCCGATGGTTGGGCGAGGACGACCCCACCACTCGAGTGCTCATCGAACAGATCCTCGCCGTAGAGGAAGAACACGCCGATGATCTACTGAGCCTCCTCGGCGCACACAACGGCGCCTGACTCCAACGTGACCGCTAGCTCGAAACAGTTGTGACCGTCCCGCGAACCGGTTCGCGTTCGCGTTCTACCTTGCACCCCTGCGACAGGAGATGCCGTGAGCTCTACCGAAGACCAATCAAGCGCCAAAGACCCAGCCCGCGAGGAGGACCCAAACAACTCGAAGCCGCCGGGAGCAGGACACAAGGAAGGCTCAGGCCACACAGACGGCCGGGACGAACCATACGACGAAGAACCCGAATCAACCTGAGCACGTCGCCGGGGAACTCAGCTTCCCAAAAACAGTTTGTAGACCGCTCGTTCAACGGGCGTTGCAACCACCGTTGTACCTGAAAAGGCTTTCGCGACTCAAGTGTTGCCGCCTGAATGCACCCGCTTCATGAGCACCAACGCCCCGCCCCCAAAGGGAGAATTTCAACATGGACACATCCTGCACAGACGCCGCAAAGACCCAACCACTGAACTACGTCGAACCAACGGACCACCCCGAACCGTCCTTGGTCGACGTACTCAGCGCGTATTCGGACGCCGGGTTCGACGGGGACGCGTTTGCGACCGATGGCGGGATGATCCTGTGCGGGTCTTGCCAATCGACACTCTCCCCCGACCATATCGACGTGCATTCCATTCGGCGACTTGAAGGAACATCAGATCCGTCGGACAACATCGGCGTCCTGGCAATTATCTGTCCGGTGTGTGGGTCGCACGCAACAATGGTGTTGAAGTATGGGCCGGAAGCGAGCCCCGACGAAGTCGCAATTTGGCACCAAACCAACGAAACTCGAGAGAGCCCAATTCTACCTGGGAACATGGCACCTGGCGAAGATCGACCTGATACTGAGGCGACCATCACCCAAACTCCGAGAACCCAGTCGGAGATGCCACCCCCAATTGAATTTGAATGAACATCACCCGTCTCGGTAGCGTTTGCGGGAGGGCGCACCGCGCTGCTGCCGATCCGTACCCACGATTGTGCGGGAAAACCCGCTTTCAGCACCGAAAATCCCGCGTACTCCGCGAATGGGTCGAGCTGAGGTCCGACTCGGTCAGGCGTTTGCGGGTGGGCGACCTGGCCAAATTCGCCTCAACGGGTCACACCCGGGAGTGCGCTAGCAATTGACGCGAAACTAATCGCAGAGGACACCGCCACCCAAGGCTCAGCCGGGCCTGGAGTTGTTCACATGCTGGCCTCGCTTCAACCGGTTGTACCAGTGCCTCTCGGGCTCCGCGGCCGTGTCGAAGCGAGCGTTTGTGATCACGATCAACTCGTCGCCGTTCGATGGTCGATGCCGCCACAGTTCTTTCACAACCACGCTCAGCGCCCCGGCGAACGGAACCGCCAGAAGTGCGCCAATCACCCCAAACAGCTCCACCCCAAGCAGGACACTAAGAAGAACGATCAGCGGGTTCACCTGCACAGTTCGGGACATGATCTGTATCTGCAGAACGGAGTTTTCGAACTGCTGATAGACGACGAAGTACACAAAGGCAACGATGCCGGCGGTCGGCGAGACGAAGAAGGCTGCGATCACTGCAGCCGAGGCCCCGATCGTCGCGCCGACCAGTGGTATCAGATCGGCGAAAGCGACCCAAAGCGCAAGAACGGCTGCACTCTTCACGCCCAACGCGATCAGGCAGACAAACGCCGCAACGCCAGCGCAGAGGCTGATTATGAGGTTGCCGATCATGTAGCCGCTGACGGCTTTGGCTGCGTCGACGCTCACCCGACTGACCCACTCACGATGCCGTATAGGTACGGCCTTGATCGCATTGCGCCCGATTGCTTCTGACTGCGACAGCATCAAACACGCCATCAAAACCACAGTGACAGTCGACAACGTCGTCTGAATCGCAGAACGGACCAGGGCAGGCAGAGACTCCTGCACGGACTTCGCCGCCCGGGTGAGCGTGGCCTGGTTATCTCGCACAAGATTCTCCAGCCGTAGTTTGACGACGAGGTGCCCGACCGAACCCCTCCCTTTGGCCGCCTCCTGCACGGTGCCGGGTAAGTCAGTGATCGTGGCCACCAACTGTGTTCGCACCGGCATGATGAACAACGCAAGGAGCCCGCCAAGCGTGACAACGAACAAGACCATCACGGCTCCGATGGCTGCGCCTCTTCGAAGCTTGAATCGCTTTTGGGTCCAAGCTACGGGCCGACCCAAAACTACTGCGAAGAATCCCGCGATGACTATCAGAATCACGATCCGAGAAGCGACATAGAGCAGCAGCACCGAGAGCGCAGCCAAGGCGACCATGCCAATCGACCCGATGATGGTGCGCCAAGGTACATCGCTCCAAGGCCGATGCTCGGCAGCAGCGTCAGCCGAACCCCGATCCATCGTCGATTCTGTCGCGTCGGACGATCGCGGGGTTGGAGACGTCTTGAGGTACGGCAGGATCAGGTTCGGCTGGCGATCTGGAGGTGGCACGCGAATTGGTACCCGTTCCGGGTCTAAGCAATACCTGCAGGGCATTCACACGCCGTTCACCAACGCGATTCTCGGTTCGGCGGAGCCCCGCACGCACCCGACCGGTCGGCGGAACGATCCAGTTCGTCCTGGACCATTCCGCACCCGATCGGAGTTCTATGACGACGGCGCAATAACAACCAGCACAACCGCAACGGTCGCCGAGAGCACTCCGTTCTTGCCGGTGATGAGCACCGGATAGCTCGTTGCCGGTGTAGTTGCACTCGTCGTGACTTTGATCGTCACACCCGTTGACGTCGGCTCAACAGATGAACTTACGGTGTTCGGCAGACCGGTAACGGTGAACGCAACAGCGCCCTTGAATCCGTTTAGTGGCACGAGTTTGACGTCGTAATTCCCAGCGGAACCCTGCTTGACGGTAAGTGAAATTGGCTGTGCCGACAGCCCAAAACCCTGGGTCTCGCGTGTAACAGTGAGCGTCAGGTCCAACCGCTGAGTGAACGTACCGCTGACTCCTACTACGGTCAGTTGATAAGTACCCGCCGCGGTGTCCGGCGAAGTGGCCAGTACGAATGACTTGTTCTGTCCGGTAATAGTCGAGCTTTGCAGGACGACACCCGGCGGTGCACCTACCAGATCGACCGTCACGTCGGCAAGCACCGTGGCGCCCGCAGGCGTGCCCACGGAGACGGTGAATGCTGCATCGTTCCCAGCATTGACGGTGAGCTTCGTCGGTATCGCGGTGAGAAGAAACTGTGCCGCTCGCCTCACGACCAGTCGCACAGCCACAACTCTGGTCAACGAGCTGGCGCTTCCTGTAATGACCAGCAGATACGTGCCCGACGCAACGCTTGCGACAGTCGTGACGGTGAGATCTGAGTTCGTCTGCGATGGGTTTGGATTGAAGCTCGCCGTCGCTCCAACCGGCAACCCTTCGACCTTGAGTGCGACCGGCGCCGTGAATGATCGACGATCGACGCGAATTCCGAACTGGGCGGTCTGCCCGGGCGAGATGGTCTGGGTGGTCGAGGGTTGAACGTCAGCTACCAGCGAAAAGTCACCCGTTGGTGCGGTCGACGCGACCGTCGTGACCGGTATCGAAGTTGCCGACGCTATCGATGTCGTCGTGGCCGTCGGCAGCCCGGTTATGGTCAGTCGAAACGGCACTGTTTTTCGGACGTTTCCGGCTTTACCACGCAGAGTATAGACAGAGGATCCAGACGGTGTAGTGGGTAGCGTTGCCAATTGAACTTCGTACCGACTGGTTGATCTTGTGATAATTCGCGCCGTTACACCCGATGGCGTGTCAAGCACATCGAACGACACAACGCCCCGAAAACCACCGGTTCGCTTGAACGTAAATGGGTACACGGCGGTGTTTCCGGCAACTATCGATTGAGAGTCTCGCGGAAGCGAGATGGTAAAGGACTTTGATACGCGACGCGCGGCCTGCGCCGAATCTGCGCCGGGAAGCACAATGATGCTGACGATGGCACAGCAAACAACGGCAACCAGCCGGCCCCGATTGGCTTTCGTGAAGACTTCCATTGAATTCCAACTCACCTTCTTTTGCACGCGCACTTCGGACGGTCCGAGATGGATTTGTGGAAATTGTCTCGCCTGACTCGGCTTAACCCTTCACATTCAGGTGCTTCCCACTTATGCCCGCTGTACCGACGTTGTAAACGTATGAGTCGCGAGTTGGATTCGCTGCGCAGACGTCGCGGTCGTTTCTTCTTAGACCCGAACCCCGCCAAGTAGTGCTTGGACCAAACCCAGCAGTGCGAAAAGCAGGGTTGGCTAGAACGATCGAATCAACGAGTTCGTATGGGTCTGGATGGACTCGCCGGCGTGCGCTGCGTGGTCAGCCACAGTGGAGCCGACACTTCCGGCGAAGTCGAGGCCGCGCGCCAACAGCGGCGCAGCAACGTCGCGCAACGCGTCGCCGACAGCGATCGCCCGGTCACCGATCGAGTCGCCGGTCCCGTAGGACGCCAGCGAGGAACCGGCCGACTGCAACGATGACGACGCGTGGCTTACGCCCCGCTTAGCCCGCCAAGCCAACGACGGTGAACCATTTCGGTCCAGTGCGGCAAGGATTAGCCCACCAAACAGTGCCACGTTCTTGAGGAACTCGGTCTTCTGAGCCGCCCTGGTTGCAGGGTCCACCTCTTCCCAGAATCGGTGACCGGCAAATGTTGTCGGAACAAGACTCACCGCCAGGGCAGCCGACGCGAGACGGGGTAGGCGTCCGGTGAGAAGCAACAATCCTGCTGCAACTTGTACTCCGCCGTTCATCCGAACGAGTTGGGTGGGTGACCCGGTAATCCCCAGTTCGTTCAACTGCGGCATGACCTTTTCCGCAGAGGTCACTTTCGATTCGGGGTGTCTCAAGGCATCAACTCCACCGGCGAGAAAAATCGGACCGATGCACAACCGGGCGAGGGAATGGAGTGGGTTCATGTCGCGCGTATACCCATGACGGACGCGTCCTAACCTCGCGTGCCCACATTAGGCCGCCACTGGCGAACAGCTACCGCTCAATCGCGCGCTCTTTCGCCTGAGAATTCTGCGTGGATCAGATCGAGATCCGAACTACTGGCTTCATCAATCGTGATCATCCGGTTTGTTGCGTTCGCCGATGCACGAATCAACTCCCCGAGCTTCAACTGGGTGACTCTGTTCGCATGGTTTTGCGTGTGTTGCACGACTGTCAGCAACAAAAGCGAAATCGCCGGCACACCCACGGTCATTCCCAGTTCCCACCAACGCGGGAAACCTGTTGCGGCACCTACGATCGTCCATGCAACGAAGCTGAGGAGAAATCCGATTCCGACCTCGACCGATCCGGTCCAGTCCGAGAATCGAAACACGAACCGGCTTACCGTTGGCCGAGCTGTGCGAGACGCTGATGCTGCGTGCACGCCGTGTGCGCTGACCGGTTGGTCTACCGGGGTGGGTGAGTTGACCGGTCGGACTTTAGCTGGCTGGTCCGGACTTTGATGTTTGCTCATGGCCGAGCAGTACCCTTTGCGGCGCGTCACAAACCATTGCATGTCGGGTGCGGTCAAAGACCCTCGGCCAACGGTTACCCGTTCATCTGGTTTATTCGTTCCTCCCAGCGGGCACACGTTAACGTGCTTATGCGACCCCACGATTGTCGAGGGCTGACCGTCCGTGCTACGCGGGTTGATGCACCATGAACGAAACCAACCTTCACGTGGTGGTGGTTAACGAAAGTGCGGGGGCGGACCGTTTTCCCGCGGAACTCTTCGAGGGGTTTCGCGTCATCGACATTAAGGACCTGAACGAGTGGGCGACGTCGACGGTGCTCAACGAAAACCTTCTGGTGGCCGTTTGGGGCGGCGACGGAAGCTGTCGCGCTGTCGCTGAACTTCTGGTCGGAACCCGAGCCTGCATGCTCGCCTGCCCGGGAGGCACATTCAATCACTTCGCCCACGCCGCCCACCTCCATGACGTCGCCGATGTCAGACGAGCCCTTGCCGATGGGGAAATGCGGGAAGTCGACGTCGGCTTCGCCGGACGGAACGTCTTCCTCAACAATGCCAATCTTGGTTGGTACGTGGACTTAGTAGCTCGACGGGAGCGGTACGAGCGTGTCCTGCCACGCAAGCTCGCAAAGCTGTTTTCGGTGATCGTCCAATCCGGGCGGATCCACCGCTCGCTTGTCACCATTGACGGTGTGGCCGAGGCGGTTTGGATGGTGTGGATCGGGAACGGAAGGTTCTCCATGTCGCTCAGCGAACTCGCTGAGAGAGACAATCTGAGCGGCGGACTACTGGACGTTCGAGTCCTGAAGCTCCGACGGCGGATGCCCAAGTTGCGGGCGTTCGTCACCCTCGTGTCCGGGCACGCCGAGTCGTTCGACGACCTGGACCGGCGTCTCGTGTCGTCAGCCACCTTGTCCATACGCAAACGCGTTGTTCCGATGGTGCTTGACGGCGAGCTCATGAAGCTCACCAGTCCGATCGAGATGCGTTGCGTGTTGAACGGACTTCGACTTCTTGTGCCATCGTGTGAGGCAGGTATGGGATCGTGAAAGCGGGGGTACTCGAAACCCATGCAACCCAGCGCACCTGCCACCAGCACCGCCCGGCCAACGAACCTGTGCCTCAAGCACGGTAGCGATGGAAGAACAGCCGAGCACCTGGTGGAGGCGCCGCCCGAGGTCGTGCGGAAGATCGCCCTCCTGTGTGTTCACGAGTGCGGACTTGCCGCAGGAAGTGCCCAAGTGGCGGTTCGGCCCTCGAGCGATTCAAGTGGATTCGAGTCCGGTCAAATCGTCGAGGTCGCAGTGCTGGGCGGAACGCTGAGCGACGAGCTCAGCACCGGGGCCGCGATCACTTCACTCATCCACCGCACGCTCCGGTCGACCGGAGCGATCCGTTCAGTGCGCGTAACGTTCTTCTAAGGATGTCTGTTCAGCCAACCCCAACATCCGGCCAACCGCAACCCCACAAAAGGAGCTCTCATGGGTCCCACCGAGCCTAATTCTTACCGCCGCAGGCGCAAGTTTTCGCTGGGCCGTCAGCGAGTCCGCGTCGGGAACAGATCTGCAAGTTGTTGGCTTCCGCCCCGACAACATGACCGTGATCGACGAGCGTCGGATGTGGTGACCCACAAACAAGATGTTCAACCGCAGCGGCACGGGGACTGAGCCGTGCGCAAAGGCAATCACCCACCGCCCACGGAATCCGGCAAGAGGGACAACCTCACCACGCACGATCGAGTTCGCCTGGCCGCGCGTTGGCTGCTCGGCGCCTTTCTGGTCGCTGCTGGTCTCGGACATCTTTCGTGGGCAAGGCATGCGTTCAGGGCGCAGGTTCCCGATTGGGTTCCCGGCGATGTCGACACCATCGTATTGCTTTCGGGTGTCGTCGAGATTGGCTTGGGTGCCACGTTGATAGGTCTACGTTCGAAATGGACCGGTTGGATTGTCGGAGCCTTCTTCGTCGCTGTGTTCCCCGGCAACATTTCCCAGTATGCCAACCACCGTGATGCCTTCGGGCTCGATACCGACACGCGCCGAGCCGTCCGCCTGTTGTTGCAACCGATCCTCGTCGCATGGGCGATTTGGTCAACCAGCAACATTGAACCTCGCACCCGTCCCGTCGAGTCGGCACCTGACGCATGACGCAGCCTACCGAACTTCGGCAAAAACCCGCTGCGGAGCAACTGAAACGGTGGAGTAGCTGAGACTATGCGGGCTCGGGCGTCTGCCATTCTCAAATCGACTTCTCTGGGCCGGTGCGTCGAAACGCGACGCGGCAAACGGGCTCAGTCCGCCATGCCGGGATCTGAATCGTGGCTGGCCACGCGTGCCGGTGACTCGGATCCTGCGGATACTTCGGGATCAGCAACGTCGTCGACTACCGCTACGTCACCCACCGCAACCGCAGAGGCTGTGGTGCCCTCGTGTTCCTCGATCCCAAGATCGCCGTGCGCGGCCCGGAC
>JANMZO010000225.1:0-7731 GCA_031383405.1 Acidimicrobiia bacterium
GTGAGCTTGACCGTTGCGTTGCGACGGCCAGACCTCGTCGAACGCCTCGTACTGATCGGCACAAATTTTCATCACGATGGCATCTATCCGCTCGAGATCGACCCAGACTCCGGCTTTCTTGCCAGCCTGGTCGAGGCGTACGCGGCGCGTTCTCCCGACGGGGTCGAACACTTCGGCGAGATGGCCGGCAAGTTCATGTCCATGATTTCGACCGAACCAACGCTGACCATCGACGATCTTGCCCGGATCTCGGCACCTGCACTCGTGATTTCAGGTGACGATGACCTCGTCAAACTGAGCCACACCATCGCACTCTACGAAGCCCTCCCAGTCGGTCAGCTGGCGGTCGTTCCCGGTACGTCTCATGGCCTTCCTCTCGAGAAGCCTGCTGCCGTGGGGGCAATGGTCAACACGTTTCTGAGCGGGCCAACCACACCGGAGACACTGATTCCGATACGCCGAAGCGAGTCCTGACAGCGGACACTTCCTCGCTGGACGGGACATCGACGACCTAACCGTCCGACGATCGGACCCGGCGTCCTTGCTAGGCTAGAAGTTCCGCTATCGCTATCTCCGACGTGACCACACGCGCACTGCGTACGGAGCGCCCAGGAGAGGGCACTCGGTGACGTCATGACGAAGAACTTGACTGTCCGGCTCCCTGACGAAATCGCCGCTGATGCGGAGGCTGTCGCTCGGGTGGAGGGTACGAGTGTCAATGAGACCGTCAAGCAAGCGCTCATCGAGGCGATCGATCGGCGTCGCAATGACCCTGCGTTTCAAACAAGCCTTCAGCGGATCGTGAAGGAAGACCAGGAGTTGCTCGAACGCCTCGCCAAGTGAGCGTCCGCTACCTCGACCTCGCTGACTTCGTCGAGATCGCCTCCGAGGTCACGGGTCTCGACCTGCCCACCGTTGTAGCGATGGCGAATCTGGACCTTGCAGACTCGACGCTCCATGCACCGAGCGCCGGATCCGGCGACGAAGACCTCTACCCCGACTTCGTCGAGAAGTGCGGGGTGCTTCGTTTTGTCCGCGAACGACCCGAAACGAGCGGGTATCAGAAATCCGAACGTAAGCACACGTACTGGTAAAAAGGCAGGTGAGCAGCACGAACGCACTATCCACAGTATTAGTAAGCACACATATTTCAGGAGTTCATATCCACAGTTCGAAACGCCTGTCGTGCAAAACGTGGACACGAACAACCCGTTCCTCGATGCGCTAAGCGGCGACGGGCCCGGTCCCCGGCGAACAAAGAACAGCCGGTCCTACCTCGCGGGGTTCAGCCACGTCGGACTGCGTGGTGAAGGCCGGGATCCAGAGGTAGCCCTCGGCGAAGAACCGCTCAATCTCCCCAGCCGTGAGATGCACGTCGGCCCCGGTCACGGCAGCTTCATCAGCCGTTTCCGTATCGGACACGTCGATCGAGCCAACCCGAGTCTTCCTTTCGTAACGAGAGCGGTATCGAGGACCATGACGGTGATGTAGACCCGGCCGGGAAGGTGCTACGCGCCACCGACACAATCCATGTTGCTCCACGCATGCTCCCGTGTAGTTAGCGGCCGAAGTTGAAGTCGCGCACCTCGGCCAGGGACTCGGCCAGCGTTTGGACACTTCCCTCGAAGAGTTCCTTCCCGCGTTCGGCAGTGGCGCGAAGCGGGTCGCCAATGTGCCCGTCGGGGCCGAAATCCGACGCGAGCCACCCGAACGAGACCCGACCGCCGAAGCGGACGTGACTGTTCGAGGCCAGCTTCTCCGGCACGTTGCGCGTCGCCACCGACATGTCGACCAGTTCGGGACGGAGGTGGAGCATGATCGAAGTCTCGTCGGTTCCTCCGTGGATGCCCATCCCCAGTTCGTCAGCGGGAGACGACCCACCCTGGTCGGCCGGCATTCCGGGATGGGTGGTGAACGTCATCAGACCGTGAGCGAGCCGAAGCTCGCGATTCGCCGTCTGCAACAGCGCCGAGTTGCCGCCGTGGGCGTTGAGAAACACCAGCCGCTTGGTGGGCAGCATTGCGATGCAGCGGCCGAGGTCGTCGAGCATCGAGGCCATCGTGTGCTGTGACATCCATACCGTGCCGGGGAAAAGTGCATGCTCGTTGGACTTCGTGTAGGACATCGTCGGAAGCAACCAGAGGTCGAGATCGTCGCCGTACTGGTCGACGACGGCGCGGCTGACCTCGTCGGCCACAACCTCGTCGGTGTTCACCGGGAGGTGCGGCCCGTGCTGCTCGATCGCCCCCATCGGTTGGATGATGACGGAGCGTTCGTTGAGCCGTCGCTGTATCTCCGGCCAGCGGAGGGAACCGAAATCACGCGTTGAAGATGCCATGCGGCAATACTACGCGGACCGCGGGCCCACCATTGATGGGACCAATACGGCCAAAACACAATTGACCCGCGGCGTTCACAGTTCAACCATGCGGTATGCGGCGGACGTGCCCTAGATTTGCGTTACTTGTTCGTTCATCCGGTCGGGAGGCCACCATGCGCATAGATCTCCACTTCTACGCCGGCGTGCCGATGACCGATCCCGGGGCCGGAGCGCCGATGCCCACCGACCGGCGGTTCCCCAACGATTACGTGGTCGCGTGTTACCGCAACCTTGAGCACTGGGCGAAGGAAGCCGACCGGCTCGGGTTCGACACCATATGGTTCACGGAGCACCACTTCCAATACGAGGGCTACGAGGTGACCCCGAACCTGATTCTCCTCGGCACGCACCTGGCCGGAATTACGCGTCGCTTGAGGTTCGGCCAGATGTTCAACGTGGTACCGCAGTGGCATCCGCTGCGTCTCGCGGAGGACTACGCGATGGCCGACATCTTGACCAACGGCCGCATGGTGTTCGGCGTTGGCCGCGGCACCGTGCCACGCGAAGCCGAGACCCTGGGCGCCGTTGTCTCGAGCGGTGACAATGAGCTCAGTGCTGAGGCCGACCGCCGTAACCGCGAAATGTTCGAAGAGGGAATGGAGGTCATCAAGGCGGCCTGGAACAACGAGCGCTTCAACTACTCGGGCAAGCACTACACGTTTCCTCCCCCCGGAATTCCCGACCGTGGAGGCACCGTCACCCACCTCACGCTGGTCCCGCGACCGATCACGACGCCGGTCGATGTCTACCAACCGGTCGGTTCGCAGGCAACACTGAGCTACGCCGCTCGTCAGGGCCACATCGGCGTGTTCCCGCTCGGAGTAGCCGGTCGCACGAAGACGATGTGGGAGCAGTTCGCAGCTGAAGCGGCCGGAGCGGGCCGGGTCCTCGGACCCGGCGAAGGACGCTGCGGCCAGCTCATGGTGCACGTCGGCCGCACGACGGCCGATGCGATCCGCACCGGCCGTGACGGACACGACGAATACGTGAAGTTCCTATCGCAGTACGGCCGCTTCAGTCATTATCGACCCGACGCGCCGTTCAACTACCGTCCAACCCTCGAAGACACCCGAGAGGTCGGAGCCATGGCGATTGGATCCGTCGAAGAAGTCGCAGACTCGATCGGTCGCTGGATCGAACTCCTGGATCTCAAGCATCTCGTGCTGTTCCCCGACTATCCCGGTCTCACCACCGAAGCCCTCGACGACCAGTTGCATCTACTGGCCGAAGAGGTGCTTCCGCGGGTTGGAATTCACCTCACGAAGTCCGCCGGCTGACAGGAGCCACCGACTGGGAATCCCGGCCGGTCCACGTGTCGCCCGGTCTACGTCGGCGTATGCCCGTTCGACCAGCTGAGGAGTGCTCCCTGACCGCTCATCATCAGTGAGCCGGGCATCACCCGGAGGCGATGGGGCCGAAGCCGGAGGATGCCGAACGTGGTCGCCTCGGGCGATGTCCAACTCGGGATCAGCCGCGGGTCGTACCCGACCGGGGGCAGCGCATCGGCGAAACGGTTCCAGCCGCGTTGTCTCGACTCGTCGTCGGTCTCCCACTCGCTGCTGCAGTCGGCCGTGCAGGTGTCGTGCGTCGCATCCCAATAGGTAAGTGAAACGTTCGGGTTGGCGTCGAGATGGCGACGCTTCGGAGACAGAGGGCTCGTTGCGATCCACCCGGTCAGCTCGACCCCATCCCACTCCCAGACAGGATGGAGCACGCGCGAGCGGGCGTCGCCGTGTTCGTCGGTCGTGGCGACGGTGCACCACACGATGCGATGGGCCATGGCAACGAAGTCGGGTGCGATCCGTGCAAGATCGGTCATCGGGGCTCCTCCTGGGGGTTACGTGGACATAAATCTGCGAGCGAACCGTTCATGTCCACACTTTGCACCACATACATGTCGAAACGTGGACATAAACCTGGAGTGGGTCATGGATCAGTCGAATCCGACGAACGACACAACCTTTTCGTTCGGAACGCGACGGGACTTCACGTCGTTGGCCACGAACTCCTCGTTCGGAAAGCCCATCGCGACACACGTCATGATCACTTCGTCTTCCGGAATGTTCGCGTGTTCGCGGACGACGGATGACTGCATGATTCCCTGCCCGTTGATAACCGACCCGAGGCCCTTTGACCAGGCGGCCAGCACCAGGCCGTAGGTCGCTGCTCCGAGATCGAAGTGCGCGACCGTGTCGTGCTCCAGCGCCCGGTCGAGCGTGACGACGATGGAGACGGGCGCGTCGAACTGGCGGAATCCTCGCATGACCCAGTCCTGCCGCCGCTCCTTGTCGTTACGCTCGATGCCCATCGCCTCGAACAGCTGCACGGCAATCTCAACCTGGCGGTCGCGGTGCACGCCCTGGTACCCGTGATCGGCCATCCTGATCTCGCGGTCGACCCGAGCACCGGCCATCATCCGCTCGGTGTTGCCCCGGCGGATCCGCTCCAACGGCTCGCCGGTGATGGCGTGGAAGTGCCAGGGCTGTGTGTTCATCGACGACGGAGCACGCTTGGCAATGTCTATGATCTCGTTGAGCAGTTCCTTCGGAACGGCATCGGGTTTGTAACCGCGAATGCTCCGACGCTCGTGTACCAGGGTCTCGTAATCCATTCGGGCAAGCTCACCACAGCTAGGGCTGGACGAAACAATCGAGCGAATGTGTTGTGGCATCGCGCGGTGTTCTATCCACGACCGGTCGGTCGTCGTCGGCGTTGGCGTCGGCACGAAGCCGTTCCGATAAACCTCCGGTGACCTTCGACGACAACCGTCCCCGATCAAGAACGACTATCCGCTTGGGGCCGCCGCGCCGCGCCCAGCGGCGAGCGCCTGGAGCACCGGACGCCACGAGGCCAGCGACGAAGTGGCGCGGCCCGCTTCCTTCGCGTCGTCGTCCGCTCGGCGCAGTTCGAGCGCGCTCTCCGCGTGGGGATTCGCCCGAAACCTGGCCCCTTCAGCTTCACTCATCGACCCGCCCTGACGTTCGAGTGTGTAGGTGCTCACGTTCGACAGTAGCGAGGCGTACGACGGGTCGAACGCGACGAGAAAACGCTTGGCCGGAACGTGCAGCTCGATCAGCGCAGCGACACGGTCCCCGAGAATGCCCCGAACACAACGCGCTCCTGCGGACCCGTGAGTGAGCTCGTGATCGGCGGCCCGGTCACGCAGACCCGAAAGCGGGAGATGGTGTCCGAGATCGTGCAGAAGGCCCGCGACATGCAATTCGACGTCGTCGGGGTGCCGTTCCGCGAGTCGATCGGCGCACTGGAGCGCGTGGCTGAGGAGATCGACGCGTTCGATCGTGGGGCGGCTCGGATCATCCGTTCCGAACCGGCCCAAGGCGAGAACCCGGAGGATATCGTCGACATCATGAAGGACCGGCTGGGAAGCGGGTGCGGGAATAGCGCTCATTGGCCCACCCTCGCGGGCCGAGGTGAACCCGCCATCGTGTACCGGCAACGTGAGGATGTCCGGCCGGCCAACATCGAACAGCAGCGGGCCGTGGCACCGTGCGGCGAAATGTCAGACGAACGGCGGCCGCACGAGCGTTGCATTCTCCGGTTTGCCTCCACGGTCAGCAACAGAGACCCGTACCGCCCGACACAAGTTCGCTGACAACTTCTTCCGCCAGACCGAAGCTTGTGCTCATGCCGGTTCCCCCGGTTACGAGCACCACCCGTACGTTCGGCTCGGGTGCTTCTACGAACGTGGGCGTCGACGGACTGTAGGGGTACATACCGGTCCATCGCTCAACGATCTGAGGATTCGGGATGTTGAGCGTCGCATGGGCGACATCCAACACGATGTCGTCGACCGCGGCCGATTGGAACGGATCGGGTGTCTCGTCGTAGATGTGGCTGTCGCCGATCACGAGTGACCCATCTTGTGCCTGAACGACAATGAGATGGACTCCGGCATCCAGTGCCGCTGCGTGCGATTCGGCAAGCTGTGCCCGCGGGGCCGGCAGCGAAGGCATCTCGGCGTACCCCTCGTAGCGAACGAGGCCGAGATCGCTCATTATCGCAGTGGGCAGCCGCCAGCCGCCGGGCTGGGGACCGAGCCGAAGCATCTGCAGCTTGCAGTGTGTCGTGCCGTGACGGGCGATAACGTCGGGGTAGAGCGTGAGGAGATCATTGCCGGGGCAGACGATCGCTCGGTGGGCTTGGATTGTGCCAGTGGTCGTCTCGATAGTCGGGAGAGCGATCGAGCGCACCGCGTGTGACCACTTGAAGGTCACACCCCATGCTTCGGCGAGCCAGTCGGCCAGCGCTGGGATCGCTACACGCGGTTCGACCCGAAGTTCATGAGGACTCCACAGCCCACCGAACACACGCTGTTCGCGCAGCATCGGCAACCGGCCACGGAGATGAAGCGCGTCAAGAAGTTCACAGCGCTCCCCCATTGGCGAGTCTGCGAACTCCGCAAGAACCTCAAGCGCGGCGATCGACTGTGCGACCACAGCAAGATTTCGGTGGTCCACACACAATCCCGTGGCAGCCGCCACTTCGGACCACACGTCCCTCGATCGTCGCGCCCGTGGCCAAAGGACGCGTTGTTCCTGACCGGTTACCGTCACAAACCCGAAGTTACGCACTGATGCCCCGCTCGCACGCGCATCACGATCGACGACAATCACTCGCATCCCGAGTCGCGATGCAGCCAAAGCGTGCGCCAGTCCGACGATTCCCGCTCCGATGACTGCAAGATCGAAGGTCTCGCCGTTGTTCTCGGTGTTCATGGGAGCAGACCGGACCTGAGCCCTCGGTTGAACTGATCGACTACATCAACCATGGTTGCCGCCGAATCGACCACCATATGCGCTCCCGCTGCAGCCAGTTCAGCGTGTGCGCGACGGCGGACTTCAGCCCTCTGTTGGTCGCCGAGTTGCATCCACGACTCGAGCGAAAGGCCGTTGGCGTTGCCCGACACCGCAACACCGACAGTCCACATGCCCGCGTTGAGTCCTTCGCTGATTCCCGCCGGCGTATCGTCGACGTGTCATCGTTCACCGCCGTAGGCTGACGGCACCGTGTTGCGGGGCGGCGTCGGGTGGTAGACCGCAGCACATCGGCAAGGTGAACTCTCCGATGATGCCCTATGGTCACAAGGTCTCAAATACCGCCATGACCGGCTTGTGGTCCGACGGTGCAAGATCTCCCTCGAAGTAGTCGATTACGTGGCCGAGGATCGGACGGACCGCTCCTCGCGACATGATCCAGTCAATCGTCTGGGGCACCCCGTGTGCGGTCGGTGCGGCCGGATGGGTGAAGTCGGACTCCTGCCCGACAGCCCGAAAACAATCGGTGAAACCACCGTCACGAAGTACCGAAATCGGTTAGGTCGAGTCGTTCAG
>JANMZO010000137.1:0-5763 GCA_031383405.1 Acidimicrobiia bacterium
CGGCATCGAACCGCTTCTTCGCGGCCGTGGCCTTCTCCCGACGTCCTAACCTCCAAACACCCGACGATCAGGTTTGTGTCCACACTTTGCACTGCATACATGTCAAAACGTGGACATAAATCTTGACGATCGCTTCCCCGACCCCGACCCTGACCCCGGACCTACAGCTCGCGAAGCGCGGCGATTCGACTTTCGAGCGATGGGTGGGTGTCGAACAGTCGATTAAGTTTCAGCTTCTCGCCGCGTTCGCGGTGCTCACCTTCTTCCCGGGCGATAGGCGACTCGATCCACATGTGTGCCGTGGCACGGGAAGCGGAGTGCACGACCGTCGTGTCGTCTCGCAACTTCTCAAGCGCGCTTATTAATCCGGGTGGGTAGCGGGTTATCGAAACCCCGGTGACGTCGGCGAGTTCCTCCCGGTTTCGGCTGATCGCGAACTGCATCAGCTTGGCAACAAGCGGGGCCACCACGAGGAGGATAAGGCCCAGAAAAAACAGCAGCTGTCCGACCCCGTTGCCGCCGCCGTCACGGTCGCGGTCGTTACGGTGTCGCGGGCCACCCCACCACAGCCAACGCATCCCCCAGTCGGATAGCAGGGCGACGACGCCGACCATCGTGACCGCAATCGTTGAGACGAGAATGTCGTTGTTCTTGATGTGCGCCAGTTCATGGGCGAGCACACCTTCCAACTCGACGCGGTTCATTTTCTCCATCAGTCCCGTCGTCACCGCAATCGCGGCATTCTTCGGATTTCGACCGGTGGCGAAGGCGTTGGGCGCCGGGTCTTCGATGTAGTACACCCGCGGCTTGGGCAGGCCGCTGGCGATGCAGAGGCCTTCCACCAGATTGTGTAATCGCGCAAACTGCGTGGGATCGGCCGGATGGGCGTGGCTCATCGCCAGTGCGATCTTGTCGCTTTTCCAGTAGGACATGAACGAGAGGAACATTGAGAACACAACGGCGCCGACGAGGCCATACCACCCGAAGCCGACCACCGCCGAGAACGCCCACCCCACAGCCACCACGACAAGCACGAACGACAGTGTGAGCACAATGCTTCGCCGCTTATTGGAATCGATTTGGTCAAACATACGGACACCTCAGCGGACGCGACCGCCCGACGTTTCGTCGGACCGGTCCGACGCCGGCGATCAGAACTTGGATCAGAACTCTTGGATCAGAACTTGACGGTCGCCGGCCCGCGTTCGGCGGCCTCGGTCTGAAAGTATTCGCGCTGAGCAAAGGCGAACTTCTTGGCCAAGATATTCGTCGGAAAGCTCTGGATCTTCGTGTTGTAGGAGCGGACCTCGTCGTTGAAGAACTGCCGGGAGTAAGCGATCTTGTCTTCCGTCCCTGTCAACTCTTCCTGCAGGTTCAAGAAGTTCTGGTTGGCCTTCAGGTCGGGGTACGCCTCGCCTAGTGCAAACAGTGACTTCAACGTGCCCGACAGACCGTTTTCGGCGGCCGCCTTGCCGGCGACGCCCTGAGCGCCCATGGCTGCATTGCGGGCCGTGATGACCGCTTCGAGCGTGGCCCGCTCGTGGGAGGCGTATCCCTTCACCGTCTCGACCAGGTTCGGGATGAGGTCGTAACGACGCTTGAGCTGTACGTCGATCTGCGCCCAGGCATTTTCGATCCGGTTACGAACTTTGACGAGCCCGTTGTACTGGACAAACACGTACAGTGCGACGAGCACGACGATTGCCAGAATAATCCAAACAGCGGTCATCTCTTCCAACTCCCTTTCTTGGGCGCCATATAAGTGGGCAGCCACCTGTGGAGAACGCTACAAGATCCGCCGGCATGCGCCCGCTCATGCCGGCACGGTTTGAACACAAACCACCAACCGGTTGTCGGTTTGTGTTCAAACCGGGAACGAGCTACAGAATCCGCCGGTACAGCTCCACATACCGTCTGGCCAGCGCGTCCATGCTTAACGTCTGCGCCTTCAGCGATCCGTTCGCAACGAGGGTTCGTGCGAGCTGCGAGTCGTTCAGCACCCGGTCGAGGGCCTTCGCCAACGCCTCCGGCTCTCCGGGGGGGACGAGCAGCCCGGTGGTTTCATCTGTCACGACATTCCGGTAGCCGGGAATGTCGCTCGCCACGACCGGGGTCTCCGCGGCCATGGATTCCAGCAGAACGACGCCGAAAGACTCGCCGCCGAGCGACGGTGCGCAGTACGCCGAGGCCGTCCGCCAACGTCGGGCCAGTTCGGCATCGGACACCCGGCCCAACCACTCGATACGTGGATCGGGATAGCGAGCCCGCAGACTTGCCGTCTGGGGTCCAATGCCGGCCACCCACAGACGCACGTCGGCACCAAGGTGCGAATGCGCCTCCAGCAGGACCTCCAAGCCCTTGCGCTCTTCGTGGCGGCCCACGAACAGGACCGTCGGCGACGACGCGGGCCACGGATCGGCGAGTTGAAACCGGTCGATCTCGATGCCGTTGAAAAGAAGCTCGTACTCACCGCCCAACGTCTGTTGGGCCAAAGCGATCGCTTCGCTGCTCACCGCCGTGCGAAGATCGAGTTTCTTCACGAGCCACCGCAGCGGACCGCGGAAGTACTTGTACGACGAACTGCGGCCGGCCGCATGGAATGTCCCGAGCATCGGAGCGGCGTCGTAGAGCAGGGCCGTCATCGTGCACCCGGGAACCATCGGCTCGTGTAGGTGCAACACGTCGAAGTCTTCATCGTTGATCGCTCGGATGGTCCGCAGCACCGCCGCCGGGTCGGGCGCAATCGGCGCCACGGAACCGTTGGCCGTCAGCGGAAGCGCATTACCCAGTGGGGTAACGCCAGCTTCGGGCGGAGGGCCGTCGCATGGACCGAGCACGCGGACCTGGTGACCTTCGCGTCGAAGTGCCCGGGCCAGACCGAGTACCTGTCCCTGCACACCTCCCGGCAACGAAAGGCTGTACGGGCTGAACATCCCGATACGCACGAGCGCTACGCTACTAGGCGTTTCCCCTTTCGTCGTGAGCCGCGGGGCCCATGGCCGTCGAGCGTTGGCTCGTCTTGGCGCGGCCCATCCGGTCGGGGAACGCCGGTTGGTTGTCGCCGACAGCGTTCTGGTCGCCCACCAGCGATGTAGTCAGCCAGCGGTGTGGTCACCCGGCAGTCCGCTCAACGATCACGGATCCGCCCGCTGACTCACCTACGCCGTTGGGTCAAATACTCCCGTTCAGCGGGCGAAACGCCCAGACGTCCAACGCAACAATCGGGAGCCGTGCCGTTCGGCGGGTCGGAACTAGACCGACTAGATCAGACGATCGCTCGGCCAGTTCGGTTGCAGGACGTGCCACTGCTCGGGGGCCGCGCGGATGAGCGACTCCAACTCGTACGCAACGAGTTGGGTAAGGGCCGCCACGTCAGCGCGTAACTTGCCGGTCCGCACGAACTGGATCGGGGGTCGAATGACTCCTCTCGCTGGCAGCCCCGGTCGCTGGTAGACGACCACCGGCAGAATCGGGGCGCCGGTGCGCAGGGAGAGTGTTGCCGGGCCCGCCGGCAATGTCGTCCGTTCCCCGAAGAACTCGACTTCGACCCCCCCACCGGCAATATCACGATCGCAGAGCAAGCCGAGGACTTCATTGCGTCGAAGCGCAGCAAGGAGCGCTCCGCCTGCCTCGGGGTCGAGCGGCACGACAGTGATGTTGTTGGCCTTGCGCCGTTCGCAGAACCACTCAAACAGCTCCGGAGGTTCTACCCGCTCGGCCACCACGGTCAGGGGCCAATGGTGTCCGACCCAAGCACCGCCGAGGTCCCACGCCCCGATGTGCGGCATGGCCATGATCACACCATGGCCGAGAAGCAGCGCCCCCTCAACGTTTTCACGGCCTTCGACCTGGATCGAAGCGTCGATCCGCCCGGTCGAAGCTCCCGTCAAGCGAAACAGATTGACCCAGTACCGGGCGTAGGTCGAGAACGCTTCGTTGACGGCGGCCGCCCGTTCAGCACCGGTAAAGGTGCGGCCGGTGATGCGTTCCTGGTGCCGAAGGACCATGTTTCGTCGACCCTTGAACACGTGTCGCAAGACCATCGCGAGAACTTGCGCAGACCGTTCGGCGGCCCACTCCGGCATGGTGCGGGCCACGAACCCCGCGCCTTTGTAACCGGCGACAACGAGAGCGCCCCGGTTGAGTTTCAACGGCGCTGTTTGAGGCGATCGCGCCATTCGGCGAACGCCTTCGACGTGGGATCGGCGTTGCGGCGCGTCGCCGCCCGGTCACGCCACGGGGACCGCTCGGCCGGGGGACGTTCCGTCCGGGCCGACCGCGCCGACCAGAAGGCCCGGTCGGCGTTGGCGCCCCGGGTACGGGCGCTGCGGGCCGCGCGAGGCGGAAGAATGATAGGTGCAGGCGGTTTTGCCGCCTGCCTCCACACCTTCACGAAACGCTGAACAGCAGTCAGGGAAACGAGCACGAGCATCAGCCAAAGCACGGGCACCAGGAGCACGGGGACGGCCAGGCCGACGGCGAGGGCGATAATGCGTTCGGCGCGCTCCATGAGGCCGCCTTTGGCATCGAAGCCATAGATTTCGGCTTTGGCCCGCTGGTAGGAGATCAGCGTCGATACCCCGAGAACGGCGAAGGCCAGCATGGCAAAGCGGCCACCGTGCTCTCCCTTCGTTTCCTGGAGATGCCAGCCAATGCCCCCGAGCAGGAATGCGTCGGTGACACGGTCCGCGACCGAGTCGAAGAACGCTCCTCGGATCGACGAGACCCCCGATGCTTTCGCGACAGCACCGTCGAACAGGTCAGGAAGAGCGGATGCCACCAGGAGGAGGAACCCGATGAAGAGGTGGCCCGTGGCCACGGCGACCGCTGTCGCGACCGACATGACCAGGCCGAGCGCAGTGAGCTGGTCAGGAGTGACACCCATGCGGGTAAGTCCCCGACCGATCGGTTTCACACCCTTATCTACTGCTGTTCTGAACGAACCGTCGAACACGGATGACTCTCCTCAGGGCGATACCGGTGCCCGGTGGTTGGCAAGGTTACCAGCGGTTCTCCGGAAGCCGTCGTAACGTCCGGGGAGAGCGCCGAGGAGGCGCCGACGAAGCACCGACCGCACGCCGAGGAGGCGCCGACGAAGCACCGACCGGCACGCCGGGGAGGCGCCGACCGGCACCCGACGGACGGGTGCCTCAACGTGATCTCGTCCGGCGCGTCTAAACTCGCTACAGCTCGAACTCGGACCAGTCTTCGGGGTTTTCCTCGATCATGTCGCCGACGATGCTCGCATCGCACCCGTCTACGAGGACCAGACCACGCTTCTTGGGTGGATTCTCGGCCGAATACAGCAGGATGCGCCACGTCGGACGGCTGAGCAGACCTCGCCAACCCAGCTGAGCCGACGCGTGACCGATCGGGAATCCGATGTGGGCCGAAGCCGCCGACAGCGCTTCAACGTCGGAAACGTTGAGTCGACGCCCGGCCGCCATACCGTAGATTCCGAGGGCGAGCAGGAAGAGCCCTCCCCACGCGAATCCCCGGTTGACCAGGGCCGTGTCGCTCGACCGGGTCGCCACCCATGCGGCAAGAAGGCCCAGCCCGACCAACGCGTAGAGCGCGGCAGGGGTGCGGCGCCGGGCGTTGTCGGGGAACTGGTAGGGGCCGACGTACTCCGCGGCGTTGAGGTCATCGGGCAGCTCATCGTGAATGTTCCCAGGATCGAAGTCGTCGGTATCGATGACCTGTGCGTCGGACTCGATCCCATTCCCAGCGGCGGACGGCTTAGTGGTGTCGGGTGATTTCGAT
>JANMZO010000264.1:0-5911 GCA_031383405.1 Acidimicrobiia bacterium
CTCGAGGTCGTACGCAATTTTGATGATCGCCTTCTCGTCGGCGGCGCCTTTCAACTGTTCGGCAACCGCAGCAAGCAGTTTCGGGTTGGGCTTGTTGGTCGCAGCGGCTTTTGCCGCGCCTCCGAAAGCGGCAGCGTGTTCGGTGTGATGACTCGCGAACAATGTGGCCGCGGCCCCAACGGCTTTCGTGGTGACCTTGCCACTACCTGCAGCTGCCTTATAGGCCTCGACCGCCGCAAGTTCGACGCTCTGCGCAAATGCGGCAAGTGCTCCGACGTCATTTCCGGCGGCGGCCTGGGCCGCGATCGACGGGGACAAAAGTTGGCGAAACGTCAAAACCGCGGAGCCGACTGCGAGGACAAGCCCGTTGCGACCGGTTCGACCCGACAACAGTTTCGAACGTTCGCTTCGCAGCCCACGCGCCCCTTCGCCTTCGTGCAACTCCGCAATCTGAGCGGGCATGCCAACCATCTGCGATCAGTGCTGGTCGTCGACCTCGCGCAACGCTGCGCTCAGTTCATGTTCCGTGATATCCATGGTTCCTCCGGTTGTTGTGGTGAATTGGTGATGTGGGTTCAGATGAAAACGTGTGCGTCAGGCCTCCGCAGGCCCAACGGTTCGAGCCACGGTGTGCTCCCCCCGGGGGGAGGGGGAGGCACGACCCGCTCAGCGCACGCAGCTAGCGCTAGCCGACGATGACGGTTCCGGTCATCGAGTTGTGTATCGCGCACTTGTAGGTGAACGTTCCGGCGGTGGCGAACGTGTGGGTGAAGGACTCACCTGTCTTCAGGGACTTGCTGTCGAAGATCGATGTGTCATCGCCCGTTGCCGTGTGGCTGAATGTCTCGTTCGATTGTGCGGGATTTGTCTCGCCAGGCGAGACAAATCCCGCACAATCCGCTCGCAGCGTCGACCTCCGGCCCGGTGTCGTAAAGTCAGCAACTGTGAAGAACCGTCGAGTGCTGGTCACCTCCCGAAGCGCCCAGGTGTCCATCCGTGCAGTCGAGGGCGCACAAGTGTCGGTCGACAATGGCGAGCTGCGCGAGGTCGGCGGGGAATTCGAAATCACCACCACCTCGAGAGCGGTCTCCGTCACGGTGCCGACGGGCACCGACATTGTCATCGGCGTCGGATCCGGTCGGGTCGAATGCGTCGGTCGTTTGGGATCGGTTTCCGTGACCTCGGCGTCGGGTTCGATCGACGTCGAGCATGGTTCGCAGGTCGACGTACGGTCGAGAAGCGGGCGGGTGACGGTGAACCGTTGCGACGGCGTGTGCCGTTCGCGGCTCAAGAGTGGCACCGTCGTAATAGGCGAAGCGGGAGCGGTCGACGCCTCCAGCGTCTCCGGGCGGATCGAAATCGGCCAGACCTCGCGCGCCGAGGTCAACGCAGTGTCCGGGCGGATCATCATCGGAGCCGGGGAACAGCCTGAGCTTGTCGCCCATTCGGTGTCAGGAACCGTAAGGATCACCGTTCCCCATGGGGTGAATCCGGCGACACGGATCACCTCGCGAACAGGATCGGCTACCTGCGGATACGAGAGCGGCACCGACGGCTCGATAGATGTCTCGACCAGGTCGGGCACCATCGCGGTAACCCAGCGTCCATGACCGATGGGTCGGCGCCGGGTGTCTCGACGGGGGCCATTGCGTTCAGTGACATCGTCGGGTTCACGGAAATGACCGCCGACCACGGAGACGATCTGGCGATGGCCCTGGTCGACCGGCACGAGACACTCGTTCTCGGAGTTCTCGGTCAACACGGCAGGATCGTGAAACAACTCGGCGACGGATTGCTCCTGTTCTTTCCCGACCCGTGCGAGGCCGTCGATGCGATGCTGCGGGTCCACGACGACGCCAGCCGGCTATCGGTCGACGGTGTGCCGTTCCGGCTCCGAACCGGACTGCACTTCGGCTCGCCCCGCGCCCGCGGCGGGGATCTCATCGGACATGACGTCAACCTCGCATCGCGTATCTCAACGTTGGCCGGACCGGGAGAGCTTCTCGCCAGCGAAGCGCTCCTCCACGAGATCGGTGACCGGCGTTCCCAGTTCACCCGGATCGGGCCGGTATTCGTCAAGGGCGTTCGGGACCCGGTGCGTCTGTGGCGGGCCGATTCCGTCCCGGCCCGCGCCTCGGGATCTTCCGCGATTTCGGTTGGGGAGAGGTGACGAGAGGCCCGGTTACAGACGCGTACGTCAACAACCCCGGATCCCAGAAGTCAGGTTGTCGCTTTCGGGTTGTGCGAGATCGCCCGCCAGACCCGCTCCGGAGTGAAGGGAAGGTCGAGGTGTTCCACTCCGTAGGGGGACAGCGCATCGATGACGGCGCTCTGGATGGCCGGGGTGGCAACGACGGTGCCGGATTCGCCGACACCTTTCGCGCCGAGTGGGTTGAACGGTGAGGGTGTCTCCATTTCGTGGGTCTCAAAGGATATGGTCTCGGCGCTGGAGACGATTCCGTAGTCGGCGAAGTTCGATGTGAGTGGTGTGCCGTTCTCGTCGTAGACCATCTCCTCGGTCAGGCAGGCACCGATCGCCAGACCGAGCCCGCCGTGGACCTGTCCTTCCGCGATCATTGGATTCAGGAGGGTCCCGGCATCGTCTACAGACACGAGTTGCCGAACCAAGACGGCCCCGGTCTCCGTATCCATCTCGATGACGGCGACGCATGCACCGAACGCAAACGTTCCTGCCCCGGGGGGCGCTTTGAAGTCGGTCTTCGTCGAGATCTCTCCAAGGTCCGACCACCCGAGGGCCCGGGTCGGAACACCGTTGACATGGAAGCCACCGGTCGTTTCGAAGACAATGTCCTCCACCGCCGCTTCAAGGAGCTCGGCCGCTTTGGTGCGGGCGAGGTCGATGACCTCGCGTGCGGCCTGGTAGCAGGCTGATCCCCCGAGCTGGGCCGAGCGCGATCCGGTCGTGCCGCCCCCGAAGGTCGCGGCCGGGAGGTCGGTGTCGCCGTGCAACACCCGGATACGTTCGGTGGGCATGCCCAATTCCTTGGCAACGAGATCGGCGAAGGTGGTCTCGTGGCCCTGACCGTGCGGTGATGTGCCGACAACTACCGTCACGGTCCCGTCCTCGTGCACATCGACCGACGCGGTTTCGCCTTCGCCGCCGCCCGTTACCTCGACGGTGCACGACACGCCGATGCCGAGTTGGACCGGATCGCCGGCCGCACGCCGGTTGGCCTGCTCGACCCGGAGTTCGCCGTAGCCGGCCGCACGCACGCAGCGCCGGAGCGCCTCGCCGTATCGGCCACTGTCGTAGGTCGATCCGATCGCTGTCGTATACGGGAATTGGTCCTCGGGCACAACGTTGCGCAGCCGGACCTCGACGGGATCCATGCCGATCGACGCGGCGAAGCGGTCGACGGCACGTTCGATGTCGCACGCGGCCTCGGGTCGGCCGGCGCCGCGGAACGCAACGGTTGGCGTGGTGTTGGTCACCACCGATGTTCCCTCGACGCGCGCCTTCGGGATGGCGTACACGCCGGTGCCGGAGTTCCGCAGGTTTGACGTGATGAACGTTCCCATGGCCGGGTAGGCACCGGAGTCCTGAATGGCCCGCACTTCGTACGCCTGAATGGTGCCGTCACGTTTTCCACCAAGACGGACGTGATGGGTCGACGCCCGGCCGTGACCCATTGCGAGCATCGCTTCGCTTCGGGTTTGCGCCCATCGCACCGGACGGCCCAGGTGGCGGGCGAGGAATGCGACGACAACGTCTTCGGGATAGCACCCGTAGCCGCCTTTCGCCCCGAACCCACCACCGACATCGGGGGCAATTGCCCGCACCGTACCGGGCTCGAGACCCATCGCACACTCGATGACGTACTTCGCCCCGGCCGGCCGCTGCGAGCACACCCACACGGTGAGACGGCCGTCGTCGCCCCAGACCGCTGCACCCGCGAGTGGTTCGATCGTGCCCGGGTTCAGGCGGGGATGACGTACCGTCACGTCGACCACCACCTCGCAATCGCCGAAAGGGTCAGGGTCGAATGCAGGCTGCGCCCACCGCATCGACACGTTGGTCCCCGCCGCCGGGTGGATCAGCAGCGTGTCGGTCAGGGCATCGTCGAGTCGGATCACGGCCGGAAGCGCTCCGTACTCGACGACCACCAGCTCAAGCGCGTCAGCGGCGATCGCCGCAGTCGTCGCGATGACGACCGCAACCGGTTCGCCGACAAAGCGGACAACGCCATCGGCGAGCATCGGGCGGAGCATCGCCCTGTTCATCATCGGCAGGCGGGGCGGGAGTGGCCATACATCGAGATCCACGGCCGTGAACACCCCGACCACACCGTCGAGTTCGGCGGCTTCGGTGGTGTCAATTGACGTGACGTTCGCATGCGCGATGGTGGAACGGACAAACGCTGCGAAGTACGCGCCGTTGAGTTCCGGTACGCGGAGATTGTCGATGAACGTGCCAAGCCCGCGAAGAAGCGCATCGTCTTCTCGGCGTACTGATCTGACGGCGGTCAAAGGTTCCCCTCGTTCCCCGTCACCGGGGGCACCGTCCCGGTCCCTCCAGTTCTGGGTGCCTGAGCCTCACTTCGTCACCTCGGCGCGTTCGGCATCACGCGCGGCCCACCAGTCGCCGCCGAGCGCAACGCGGCGGATACCGTCGGTGTCCATGGGCTGATGCCCGACACGATTCGAAGGCGCCGGCTTCTCCGCGACAGTGTTCGACAGTCGGCCGACGCCTGTGACTTCGACCTCGACCACGTCGCCAAGCTGCATGGGCCGCGAATTCGCCGGCGTTCCGGTGAGGATGACGTCACCGGGAAGCAGCGTGATGTGACGACACAGGTCGGCGAGGATGTAGTCGATCCCGAACGTCATGGCTGACACCGGATCCTGCTGGACGACCGCGCCGTTTATATATGTGCGCAGATGTTGTTCGCGTATGTCGACTCCCGACACGATGCCGGGACCGACCGGGCAGTAACCGTCCTGACCCTTGACCCGTGTCATTCCACCCTGATCGGTCTCGCGGAAGTCGTGGAGCCCGACATCGTTCGCGGGCGCGAAGCCGGCGATGTGGTCCCACACGTCGGCGGGGGCGATGTCGGTCATGGGTCGACCGATGATCGCGGCGATCTCACCCTCGTAGTTCACGAACTGGCAGTCGGCCGGTCGGTACAGCACGCCCCGATGACTGTTCATCGCGGTCGGTGGTTTCTGAAAGTACGTCGGTTCGGTCAGCGACGGAGCCCGGAACTCGACGCGGCGGGAGTCGTAATTCAAATGAATACATATGATCTTGCTCGGATCACACGGGGGAAGGTACACCGCCGTGGCCTCCTCGATCCGCCGCCCTCCGGGAAACACCAACTCGCTCCCGTCCTCCGATGGCGTGACCCACTGCGGGCAGCCTCCGTGGATGATTCGGCGCAGTTCGCGACGCGGCCCTTCAAGTACGTTCATGCTCGTCCCCTCGTTTGCGTGTCTCAGCGTAGACGGACGACTTCTACCAAGCAAGCGCTTGTTGCTTTACGCCAGGACGGCTGCCACACTGGGATCGGGCCGCCGCCGTGTGGCTTCCGCAACTTAGGAGGAGAACCTGATGCCCGCGTCACGTCCATCGCGTCCATCGCGTCCATCGCGTCCAACGGTGAACCATCTCGTGCTCGGCGTTCGAGACATCGAAGCGTCGCACCGCTTCTACTGCGACGTTCTCGGTTTCGAGCAGTGCGGCACATTGAAGACACCCTTCGAACCGAACCCGGTCATGCGCTTCTACCGGGGGCATGCCGACCACCACCACGACATCGCGCTCCAGCAGATCCCGGACCCGGCCTCGGCGCCACCAGTCCCACCGTGGCACATCTTCAGTGCGTCACCGGGGGTCGCCCACATCGCGCTCGCATACGGAACACGAGACGAGTGGCTTGCCCAACTCGAG
>JANMZO010000325.1:0-4591 GCA_031383405.1 Acidimicrobiia bacterium
GAGCCTGCTCACGATAGACCCGGCCAACGAACGCGGCGCCGCGTTGTTCGACGCGCTGGTGCGGCGTACCTTTGCGGCGGTAGACGACCACGACGTCGGCACGCTCATGGGGCTCTCGTGAACACGGCCGCCCGCGCGGTCGTTCGATCCGACGCGGCAGACGTCAGTTGGCCGCGTTCAGTGACCCCGCGTACCTGTCGACCGTGCGAAAAATTCTTGGCGGTCGTAGAGTCACAACGACAGGGGCTTCGGCTCACCGAACCAGGAGTCGGCTGACAACTGACCGATGGATGCAAGACGACGCGATCGAAGGGTGCATGTGTCCTTCGATCGGTCGAGTAGAACAAACCCACCCACAACAAAAGCGAGATCATCATGGTATTTACCCAACGCCGTGCGCTACGCATAGGCTCCGTAGTTGCAGCAGCATCACTGTTGGCCGGGATCGTCGCCGTTGCGCCGGCTCGGGCCACGAAGAAAGCCGCGGCGAAAACGACACCGGCCAATAACTTCCCCACCCTGAAGCCGCCCACCGGTCCGGTCTTCACGATCGGAATGACCAACACCGAAGGTGTGCCGGGTTTGGACTTTCCCGATATACGCACCTTCGCACAGGCGACAGCGAACTATCTGAACAAGCACGGCGGAATGGGTGGCCGGAAGATAAAGGTGGAGACCTGCGTCGCCAAAGGCTCTCCCGAGACTTCGGCCGCGTGTGGTCAGGAACTCGTCGGAAAGAAAGTCGACGCCATCCTCCTCGGTCTTGACCTCTTCCCTCCGTACGCGACATATACCGCAGCAGGCATACCGGTTTTCGGCGCGCTGCCGATCCTCCCGCCCGATAACACTGCGAACGCCCTGTTTCTGAACGGCGGAAACGCAACCTCGATGGCGGCCACCGCCGCTACGGCGAAGACCTACTACAAGGCAAAGACCATCGGCATCGTCGCCGCCGACAACGCGGGCGCCAACGGTACGACAGCCACGCTCCAGGCGTCGCTCGACAAAGCCGGCATCAAGTACAAGACCGTGAAGGGTGGCGACAACGAAACCGACGCCGGTTACCAGGGGCTGATGCGTGAGGCGGCGAAGGACAATCCCGACCTCCTGGTCTCGCTGTACGCCGATGCCGGATGCATCGGTACCATCCGGGGGCGCGCCGCTCTCGGCATCAAGATCCCCGTGCTCACGACGATCATCTGCGCCGGCAGGAACGTGCGCAGCGTCGTCGGCGACGATGCAATCGGCTGGGCGTTCGTGGCTGCGCAGACCGATAAGGACACCCCTGAAAAGGCCATCATTCAGGCCATCCTGGCTCCGCAACTCAAGGTCACGGCAGACAAGGTCGACGTCGGAGCGTTGGGGCTTGGTCTTCTCGGGGTCCAGGGCATGATGTGGCTCGCTGAACACGGCAACCGGTTGAAGGCGAAAGGCAAGAAGGTCACCGGACCCGCGCTCTTCACCTATATGAAGGGCGTTCGAGACACTGTCGTCTGGCCGAACGGAGCTCCGATGGAATGCGGCGCGGTCCCGAAGTACTCGTCATTCTGCGCGTTCTCCTTCCCGGTGGGCGAGTACACCAAAGGCGGCGAGAACATCACGATTCCGGGTCTCGAGAACCTCAATGTGAAGGACTACCTGCCGTAACCAACCGACGTCCCTCTGACTTCCCACGTATTCCATGACCGACTACATCTTCTACCTGCTGCTTGGCAGCGGGGCGGCAGCAATCATCGCGGCGCTCGGGCTCGGGTTGGTTATCACCTACCAGGGCTCGGGCATCGTGAACTTCGCCTACGGCGGAATGGCGATGTGGACGGCGTTTGTCTACGCCGATCTTCGACAGGGCGCGTATCCGTTTCCGGTTGCCGGACTCCCGGCGCGCTACCACTTCGGTGGTGGCGACGTCGGGTTCCGGTGGGCGTTCCTTCTCGCGATGCTGACCGCTGCAGTCGTTGGTCTATTCGTCTATCTCCTGGTGTTCCGACCGCTTCGAAAAGCCCCGGCGCTCGCACGTGTTGTGGCGAGCGTCGGGCTGGTGATCGTGTTTACATCGCTGGTTCAGGGGCGTTTCGGGGATACCACGGTCCTTCGCGTCCCGAGCATCCTGCCGAGGGAATCTGTCACGATCGCTTCGGGTCTCACGATTCCGCGAGACGGTCTGTGGCTCGCCGTTATTGTGTTCGTCATCACGGCGGCGGTTTGGGCCGTGCTCCGGTTCACACGGACCGGCTTGATTACGCGGGCTGCGTCGGAGAATGAGAAGGGCGCGGTACTGCTTGGATTTTCGCCTGATCTGCTCGCCGGGATGAGTTTCGTCGTTGCCGCGATCATCGGCGGTTTCGTCGCGATTCTCGCCGCGCCGATGATTCAGCTCAACACGACGGTATTCACTTTTGGCTACCTGATTCCGGCAGTCGGTGCCGCCCTCATCGGCGAGTTCAAGAAGCCCATTCCGACAGTCGCCGTCGGGATGGCGATCGGGATGATCCAATCGGTCTTCACGAAACTGCAGGCCAACTTCGGATGGTTCCCCGAGTACGGCGCACGGGAAGGATTGCCGTTCGTCGTGATCATCGTAGCCATGGTGGCGCTGGGGGAGCGGCTGCCCGATCGCGGAGCGGTTGACAATTGGAAGCTTCCTGCAGTACCCCAGGCCAAGATGACACCTCTCACCGTATTCGCGCCACCCGGGCTCGCCATCGCCGGACTGTTGTTTCTCGGGCCGCTATGGCGAGGCGCAATCATGACGACAACCATCGGTGTGGTCTTCGCTCTTTCGCTGGTGATTCTCACCGGCTTCGGTGGCCAGACGTCGCTGGCCCAGATGGCCTTCGCGGGTGTCGCCGGTTTCGCCCTTTCGCGGTTCGCGACGCGAATGGACATACCTTTTCCAATTGCTCCGATTCTTGCTGCGCTCGTCGCGACCGCGTTCGGCCTGCTGGTCGGGCTCCCGGCATTGCGCGTTCGGGGAACGAATCTTGCGATCATCACCCTTGCGGGCGGAGTGGCCGTTGCGGAGTTCGTGTTCAAGAACCCCGACATCACCGGAAACGCCTCGTCCGGGGGAGCGACCATTCCAAACCCGAAGCTTGGAGGCTGGGACTTTGGATTGGTGCTCGGCACCAAGTCGTCACGACCGGTCTTCGGGATCTTCCTGGTGTTGGTTGCTCTCGTTCTCTGCCTGCTCGTAGGAAATGTCCGCAGAAGTTCCACCGGTCGGAGGATGCTGGCCATCCGTTCCAACGAACGAGCGGCGAGCGCGATCGGCATCAACGTCGCGAACGGGAAGATGATGGTCTTTGCCGTGTCGTCGTTCATCGCTGGAGTCGGAGGGTGTCTCATCGCGTACCGGTTCGGCTCGGTCTCCGATGCGTCGTTCGGCGTAGTCGCCTCGCTTTCAGCCCTCTCGGTCGCGTACCTCGGCGGAATCACGAGCGTGAGCGGAGCGGTTGCCTCGGGCATTGTGGCGGCATCCGGCGTTGCGTTCTACACCACGACCCGCGTCATCGGGTCGCTCGGCAGGTGGGAGCTGTACATCGGAGGAATTCTGCTGATCTTCACGGCAATCCAGAATCCCGAGGGTATCGCCGGAGCATTTCGTGCCCAGGCGGCCGCCGGAAGACTGAAGAAGGCGAACAAGGCCCTCGCGGCGCAGACGAGCGCTTCGATACCGGTGTCGGTCGGGGGGTCCCGATGAGTTTGCTTGAAACCACTGACATGGCAGTCACCTTTGGTGGCCTGCGGGCTGTCGATCGGGTCGACATCACGGTGCCGGAAGGTTCACTCGTTGGGTTGATCGGGCCGAACGGTGCGGGCAAGACCACGTTCATCGACGGGATCACAGGTTTCGTTCCCACAACAGGTCGAATCGTCTTCGATGGGCACGACCTCGGTGGTCTTGCGCCGCACAAGCGCGCGGCGCTCGGTCTCGGACGCACCTGGCAGTCGTTGGAGCTGTTCGACGACCTGACCGTCGGGGAGAACCTTCACGTCGCAGCCGACAGGCAGACGGCGCGTAACTTCCTGCTCGATGTTTTCAATCCCGGGCGAAAACGCGAACGAAAGAGCGTCGATGCCGCCCTCGACATACTCGGCATAACCGACCTGGCATCGAGGATGCCCAACGAGATCAGCCAGGGACAGCGAAAGCTTGTCTCCGCGGCGCGGGCCCTGGCGGCGAGTCCGAAACTCGTGTGCATGGACGAGCCGGCCGCCGGGCTCGACACCGAGGAGAGCGTGCAGCTCGGACGCGGACTGCGCGACATCGTCGACTCCGGAACGAGCATCTTCCTCGTCGACCACGATATGGGCCTCGTGCTCAATATCTGCGACTACATCTATGTCATCGAGTTTGGCTCCAAGATCGCGGAGGGGACAGCCTCGGAGATAAAGAGGAACCCAGCGGTCATCGCGGCCTACCTCGGTCAATCGGCCCGGGACAATGGAGCCGACGCGTCATGACCCTTCTCGAAATCAGCGAAATGTCGACCGGCTACAACGGCGTGTCGGTGGTCCGCAACCTCAATCTCCATGTCGACGAAGGCGAAGTGGTGGCCCTACTCGGTCCAAACGGCGCCGGGAAGACCAC
>JANMZO010000327.1:0-11330 GCA_031383405.1 Acidimicrobiia bacterium
GGAACTGTCTATGGACAGCGTGGAGAACGTGGCCACTCCGCTGACCGCCGCGACCGTCTTGGTCCCGGACAGAGTGCCGCCGCCGGGGTTGGTGCCGATGCCGATCGTGACGTTGGCCGTCGAGGTGGTCAGATTGCCCAGTGAGTCCTCGATGCGTACCGTCAACGCTGGCGCGATCGTCACACCGGCGACCGCTGTCGTCGGTTGCTGGAGGTAGGTGAGCTTGGTCGCAGTTCCAGGCGTGACGTTAAAGGTGGTGCTGGTGTCCGGGGTGAGCCCCGTGCCGGTGGCAGTGAGTGTGTAGGCGTTGCCGATGAGGTTGATTGAGAGGTTGGAGAACGTGGCCAGCCCGGACGAGGCAGCCCTCGTGGTTGTCCCGGAGAGTGTGCCTCCTCCGGGGTTGGTGCCGATGGCCATCGTGACGTTGGCGTTGGAGTTGGTGAGGTTCCCGTACGCGTCTTCGATGCGCACGGTAATGGTCGGCGCGATCGACACGCCGGCGACTTCGTCCGTCGGCTCTTGGAGGAACATCAGCTGAGCGGCGGCACCCACCGTGATGTTGAAGGTGGAGCTGGTCGCCGAAGTGAGCCCGGTTCCCGTCGCAGCGAGTGTGTAACCGGTTCCCACCTTGTTGACCGACAGGGTCGAGAACGTGGCCACTCCCCCGACCGCGGCCACCGTCGTGGTCCCGGACAGCGTGCCGCCACCGGGGTTGGTGCCGATGCTCATCGTCACGTTCGCCGTTGAGGACGTGAGGTTGCCCAGCGCATCCTCGATGCGGACGGTCACCGCAGGTGACAACGCCACACCTGCGACCTTGCTCGTCGGCTGCTGAAGGTACGTCAGCTTGGCATCCGGGCCGGCGGTGATGTTGAACGTGGCACTGGTCGCGGCCGTGAGCCCCGTGCTGGTGACGGTGAGGGTGTAGCCGCTTCCGATGAGGTTGATTGACAGGTCGGTGAACGTCGCCAACCCGTTCACCGCGGCGACCGTCTTGGTCCCGGACAGGGTACCGCCTCCGGCGTTGGTACCGATCGCAATCGTCACGTTGGCGTTCGAGGTCGTCAGGTTACCGGACGCGTCCTCTATTCGGACCGTCACGTCTGGTGCGATCACCACACCGGCGGTCGTCGTGGAGGGCGGCTGCAGGTAGGTGAGCTTGGCCGGCGTCGCGGTGATGTTGAAGGCGGTGCTGATGGCTTGCGTGAGCCCGGCACTGGTCGCCCTGAGCGTGTACCCGACCCCGGCGTTGTTGATCGACAGCGTGGAGAAGGTGGCGATTCCGGCGACGGCGGCCACGGTCTTGGTCCCGGACAGGCTCCCGCCGTTGGGGTTGGTGCCGATGGCCATCGCAACGCTCGCGGTGGAGGTCGTCAGGTTTCCTGCGGAGTCTTCGATGCGCACGGTGATCGCCGGCGTAAGCACCAAGCCGGCTGACTCGTTGATCGGCTGATTGAGGAACGTCAATTTCGTTGCGGTGCCGGCGGTGATGTTGAAGGTGGAGCTGGTCGCGGACGTGAGCCCGGTGCCGGTCGCGGTGAGCGTGTAACCCGTTCCCACGTTGTTGATCGACAGTGTCGAGAACGTGGCCACTCCCCCGACGGCGGCCACCGTCGTGGTCCCCGCAAGCGTCCCGCCGCCGGGGTTGGTACCGATGGCCATGGTCACGCTAGCGGTCGAAGCGGTCACGTTTCCGAAGCTGTCCTCGATCCGGACCGTCATGGCGGGCGATAGCGCCACGTCATGGACCTCGTTGGTGGGCTGTTGCAGGAAGGTGAGTTTCGTGGCGCTGCCGGCCGTAATGTTGAACACCGTGCTGGTTTTTGAGGTGAGCCCGGTACTGGTCGCCGTGAGTGTGTAGCCGGTGCCGATGAGGTCGATCGACAGGCCAGAGAACGTGGCGACGCCACCGACCGCGGCAACCGTCTTCGTGCCCGAAAGGGTCCCGCCGCCGGCATTCGTGCCGATCGCCATCGTGACGCTTGCCGTCGAGGTGGTCAGCGCACCGGCGGAGTCCTCGATGCGGACGGTGATCGCCGGCGCGATCGCGACGCCCGCCGTTGCACTTGTCGGCTGCTGTGAGAAGGTGAGTTTGGTGGGCGCAGCGGTGATGTTGAAGGCCGAACTGGTGGCCGAAGTGAGCCCGGTGCTCGTGACCCTTAGCGTGTAACCGGTGCCGACCTTGTCGATCGAGAGGTTGGAAAAGGTCGCCACACCGGCGACTGCGGCAATGGTCTTGGTGCCGGAGAGGGTGCCGCCGCCGGCGTTGAACAAGATCGCGATCGTGACGCTGGCCGTCGAGGTGGTGAGGTTCCCGAAGGCGTCTTCGATGCGCACGGTGACCGCCGGTGCGATCGAAACGGTGGCGGATTCGGATGTCGGCTGCTGGAGATAGGTGAGCTTGTTCGCCGCACCGACCGTGATGTTGAATGCGGAACTGGTCGCGGAGGTCAAGCCGGTGCCGGTCGCGGAGAGCGTGTACCCGGTCCCGACGATGTCTATAGACAGCGTGGAGAAGGTTGCGACCCCGGCGACCGCAGCGACGGTCTTCGTTCCTGACAATGTGCCGCCGCCCGGGTTCGTACCGATAGCCACCGTGATGCTTGCCGTGGAAGCGGTCAGGTTGCCGAACGCGTCCTCGATCCGCACGGTGACGGCCGGGGAGTTCGACGCGCCAGCGGTTGCGTTCGACGGCTGCTGCAGGAACGTCAGCTTCGACGCGGCAGCAACGGTGACGTTGAACGTCGAACTGGTCGCCGAGGTCAGCCCGGAGCTGGTCGCAGTCAGCGTGTACGCGGTACCCACCTTGTCGATCGACAGTGTCGAGAACGTGGCCACACCGCCCACTGCGGACACGGTGGTAGACCCGGAAAGAATTCCGCTTCCGGGGTTGGTGCCGATGGCCATCGTGACGCTGGCCGTCGATGTTGTGAGGTTGCCCTGGGCATCCTCGATGCGGACCGTGACGGCCGGCGAAAGCGACACTCCTGCGACCACGTTCGTGGGCTGCTGGAGGTACGTGAGCTTCGACGCGGCGCCGGCAACGATGTTGAACGCCGAGCCGGTCGCAGACGTCAAGCCGGTGCTGGTGGCGGTGAGGGTGTACCCGGTGCCGACCAGATTGATCGACAGGGTGGAGAACGTAGCCACACCGCCGACGGCTGCCACCGTCTTGGTTCCCGCGAGCGTGCCACCCCCCGGGTTTGTGCCAATCGCGACCGTGACGCTCGCCGTCGAGGTCGTGAGGTTCCCGAACGCGTCCTCGATGCGTACTGTCACCGCGGGCGACACGGCCACGTCGTGGACGGCGGTCGTCGCCTGCTGCAGGAACGTCAGCTTTGAAGCCGCCGCGACCGTAATGTTGAACGTTGAGCTCGTGCCCGTCGTCAGGCCCGTGGCTGTCGCCGACAGCGTGTATCCCGTACCCACCAGGTTGATCGACAGGGTCGAGAACGTGGCGACGCCCGAGACGGCGGCAATGGTCTTCGTGCCCGAAAGGGTCCCCCCGCCGGGGTTGGTGCCGATCGCGACCGTCACACTGGCGGTGGAGGTCGTGAGGTTGCCCGAGGCGTCCTCGATGCGAACCGTCACCGACGGCGACACCGTCACGCCCGCCGTCGCGCTCGTCGGCTGCTGCAGGAACGTGAGCTTGGCCGCCGCGCCGACCGTGACGTTGAAGGTGCTGCTCGTCCTCGAGGTGAGGCCGGTACTGGTGGCGGTGAGTGTGTAACCGGTGCCGACCTTGTCGATCGACAGGTTGGAGAACGTGGCGACTCCGCCCACGGCCGCCACGGTCGTCGTCCCCGAAAGCGTGCCGCCGCCGGCGTTGGTACCGATGGCGATCGTCACGTTCGCCGTGGATGTCGTGAGGCCGCCTGAGGCGTCTTCGATGCGCACCGTGACGGCAGGCGAGATCGACGCAGCTGCGGTTGCCGTGGTGGGCTGCTGGAGGTACGTGAGTTTGGACGGCGCGGGCGTGATGTTGAAGGTGCTGCTCGTCTTCGAGGTGAGACCGGTGCTGGTGGCGGTGAGGGTGTATCCGGTTCCGGTGTTGTTGATCGACAGGTTGGAGAAGGTGGCGATTCCGCTCACCGCGGCGACGGTCGCCGTGCCGGACAGCGTGCCACCGCCCGGGTTGGTACCGATGGCGATCGTGACGTTCGCGGTCGAGGTCGTGAGGTTTCCCGACACGTCTTCGATACGGACGGTGATCGCCGGTGCGATCGCCACGGTGGCGGAGGCGTTTGTCGGCTGCTGAAGGAAGTTGAGCTTGGTCGGGCCGGGCGTGATGTTGAACGCGGAACTGGTCGCCGAGGTCAGCCCCGCTCCAGTAGCGGCCAAGGTGTAGCCAGTGCCAACCAGGTTGATGGACAGCGTCGAGAACGTGGCGATTCCGCTCACGGCCGCCACGGTCGTCGTTCCCGAGAGGGTGCCACCTCCCGGGTTCGTGCCGATCGCGATTGTCACGTTCCCCGTCGAGGTGGTGAGATTCCCGAAAGAGTCTTCGACACGAACCGTGACCGCGGGTGAAAGCGCAATCCCCGCGGTCGCGGTCGACGGCTGCTGCTGGAATGTCAGCTTCGAGGCCGCGCCGGCCGTGATGAAGAACGTAAGACTGGTGGACGATGTCAGGGCGCCGCTGCTCGCCGTGAGCGTGTACCCGATCCCGGCCTTGTTGATCGAAAGCGTGGAGAACGTCGCCACGCCGCCGGAGGCGGCCACGGTGGCGGTCCCCGACAACGTGCCACCACCCGGGTTGGTGCCGATCGCCATCGTCACGTTCGCCGTCGACGTCGTGAGGTTCCCCAAAGCGTCTTCGATGCGGACCGTGACCGCTGGTGAGATCGCCGAGCCGGCCGCCGTGTCGGAAGGCTGTTGGAGGATTGTCAGCTTCGCCGCGGCCCCGGCGGTGATGTTGAACGCGGCTCCGCTTGCCGATGTGAGCCCGGAGCTCGTGGCCGTAAGGGTGTACGAGAGGCCCGCCTTGTCGATGGCGCAGGCGTCGAAGGTGGCCACACCGGTGACTGCCGCCACGGTGCTGCTCGTGCACGTAAGGGCCGCACCCGGAGAACCGGTAGCCGGCGTGAGTGAAAGGGCGATGCTGTTCGCCGCCGTGGTGGCCGTGTTGCCGAATGCGTCCGTCACCGTCACCACCGGTTGGGTCGAAAACGTGGCACCGGCGATCGAGCTCGACGCCTGGGTCGTGAACGCGAGTTGCGATGCCGCGGCCGTCGTGATCGTGACGGCCTGGCTCGCCGACGGAAGGCTGCTGGCTGCCGTTACGGACGGCGACCCCACCAGGGTGTCGCGGTACTTGAACGTGACGCTGCTCGAACCGTCGGGGATGGTCACCGTGGCCGGGCTGAGGGGCAGATCTGCCGCATCGCGGAATGACCCGGTCACCGCCGACGAGGTGAGCGTGACAACGAGGCTTCCAACGGTTGTGGGGTTGCCGCCCGGGTCCCGACGCTCGAGGGTCATCGATGGTGTGCTGGTGCCGGCGACCGCGCTGCGGGCCGGTGTGGTGAAGACGATCTGGCTGGCACCGACCGTGAACGTCGTCGACGCACTCTCCGTACCCTGCCACAGTCCCATCATCGGGGTTACGGTGTATTTCCACGTTCCGTCGGGCACGCTGTTCTCGGTACATGACAGACCCGCAATCGTGCCGGAACATCCCGCATTGACCGTCTGGGTGGTATTGCCGGCGTTGTAGCGGCGGATGAGGTAGCCATCGACAACGGAACCATCGGCAAGTGTGCTCCCCGCCCACGAGACCGCCACTGAGGATCCGACCGGAGAGACGGTCGGTTGATTCCCGGAGTTGACCGACCCCGCGTACGCCGCGTCAGCGGTCTTGGTGTCGGTACCCGACCAGAACGCGGAGGCGGCGCCAACGCCCCCGATGACCGCGAGACTGAACACGCCGACGATCACGAATCGGATCCGCGGGGGCATGGCGCGCCATCGGCGACGGAAGCGAACGAAGGACGTGGTGGGGGTCTTCATTGGCGGACCACGAGCGTCAACGGCGCCGTGAACGTTGCCCCCTGGCATGCGGAAACCGAGGTGGTGTCCATGGACGACGACGCGGTGTACATGTTGGTCGTGAGGGCCGGAACGGACCCGGTCACGGCCGAAAGATCGAGGCTGACCCCGGTCGGCTGCCCGGTGGCGCCGCATCCGGGCTTGTCAGAGATGATCGCCCCGGCCGTGACGGAGACAATGTCCACGGCGAAGGAATTCGTGTTCATCACCGTGATTGTCACCACGGCAGGTGGGCCGTTCGGTCGGAGCGAGCCGTTGAACGAGACACCGTCTATGCTGACGGTCGCCAATGTTCCGGAGCTTGCGCTCGACGTTCCGGTCCCGGGGGCGGTCCAGCTGGCATACGCGATCCCGCCGCCGACGACCGCGAGCACGGCAGCCGGTATCAGGAGGCGGCCCGTCAGACCGGGTCGGCTGGCGTTGCCTGCCCGGGACCCACCCGATCGGGTCGATCTCATGATGACCCCCTCGGGTGTTTCGCTCCGGAGACCAACCTGTCGAACGGGGCCCCGGGACGGCGGCCGGGCATACTCGGCTGCGTCCGAATGCGACAGGCGTCAGTCCGCCCGACAGTTCGAGATACCCCAGCGTCGTTGACCGTGCGGCACGTGAAACTGGGGACGGCAGAGAACGTCGGGTTCGGGGCGGTATTGGGAATGATGTGCATGGAACCAGCCGATCCTGCTGTGACCCTCGGTCCGCTTCGGACCGTCTATGCGTTGATCGAAGGTCACGGGTTGGCGGTGTAGGTGATCGAGATTGTCCGGACTTTGCAGTTGTCCTGGTTCAGGCCGTTGTCGACGAGGCTCACCGTGAGGCCGCTCCAGGATCCGACGTGTGTCCCGGTGGGAACGACGTTGGAACCACTCGTTCCTCCTATGGCAAAGTCGGCCTGCGTACATGGCGGTTTGGCCACGTTGGTCTGCGAACTGAACGCGTCGACGGTCGCGGTGATCGACGAGATGGTCACCGAGCCAGGGTTGGGGTTCGTGAAATCGCCGCTGAGTGCCCCGGATGACCCCCCGGGCCGGAGGGTCGAGATGGTCGAGGTCTGGTAGACGGTAATTGCAGCTGTCGTATCCGCGGTGGCCGATCCACTGCCGGAACCGCTTTGGGTCCAGTAGGCGAGAGCGGCGCCTCCGACAAGACTCAGCGAGACGATGCCCCCGATGACCGCGAACCTCCGAATCCGCGGGTTGGTCATTCGACGCTGTACTCCGGGAGCATCCTCCCCTGTCGTGTATCCGTTCACGGTACTTTTCCTCACTGTTCGATGAAAGCCAGACACGAGGTTGGTCGGCTTCCCCCGTAGTGATCGGTCAGCGGGCCCGAAACTTGAGGAATTGTCACGAGACTTTCTGCCATCCGAATTCTCCGTGTTGCGAACCCCGGCCGGCATGCGCGATCGGACCGATGACGACCCCGGACACCCTCTGTGCGTTGATCGAAGGTCACGGGTTGGCGGTGTAGGTGATCGAGATCGTCCTGCTCTTGCAGTTGTCCTGGTTCAGGCCGTTGTCGAGGAGGCTCACCGTGAGTCCGCTCCAGGACCCGACGCGTGTGCCGGTGGGAACGACGTTGGAACCACTCGTTCCTCCTATGGCAAAGTCGGCCTGCGTACAGGGCGGTTTGGCCACGTTGGTCTGCGAACTGAATGCGTCAACCGTCGCGGTGATCGACGAGATGGTCACCGAGCCAGGGTTGGGGTTCGTGAAATCCCCGCTGAGTGCCCCGGATGGCCCCCCGGGCCGGAGGGTAGAGATGGTCGAGTTCTGGTAGACGGTTATTGCAGCTGTCGTCCCTGCGGTGGCCGATCCACTGCCGGAACCGCTTTGGGTCCAGTAGGCGAGAGCGGCGCCTCCGACAAGACTCAGCGAGACGATGCCCCCGATGACCGCGAACCTCCGAATCCGCGATTTGGTCTTTCGACGCTGTGCTCCCGGAGCATCCTCCACTGTCGTGTATCCGTTCACGGTACTTTTTCCCCATTGTTCGACGAAAGCCAGACACGGCGTTGGCTAGCTTCCATTGATCGGCCACAAGCCCTGGAACTTGAGGATTTGTCACGGAATTTATTGCAATCCCACACGGGCGCCATCGGCTTCTGTGGCATTCCGCTAGGGAACGACTCGGAGTCTGCAGCGATGACTCAACACCGTGCGGGGAACCAACAATGCAGGGGCCGCAACGATGCAGAGGCTGCAACGAACTGATGGGTCCAACGACCCAGATGTAGCGACGATTCTCGGGGACTTTCGAACGATTCTCGCGACCTGCACACACGTTGCTAACGCGCGGTGTCGATGCCAGATACATGAAAACTCAAACACGTAACCGAATCACCTTCACCGCAGTTTCCATCGTGGCCCTTTCGTCGGTCGTCCTGATGGCTCCGGGCGCCAACGCTTCAGGTCGATCCGAGGCCAGGGAAAAGACCAAGGCGAACCGCGAAACCGCCAAACAGCAGGCCGAAGCCTCGCGTACGTCGACCAAGGCGAAGAACGAGGCGCTTCGGGAACAGACGAAAACGGACAACGAGGCCCGGCACGACGCCGCGGTAGCAAAGTGCAAGACAGATCTGGCCGCGGCCAAGACGGCGAAGACCGGACTTGACGCCGCTCGTGAAGCGTGCCGGGCCGCGCTGGCTCAGGTACGCGAAGCGAACGAGGCCGCTCGCGAAGCAACGCAGTTGGCGAACGAAGCCGCTCGCGAAGCAACGCACAAGTCAAACGAGGAACTGCGCAGCTCGACCAGGGATGCCAACGAGAAGCTCCGCGAAGAAGCCCGGAAGACGGCCAAGCCCGCACGCGCCGCAGGTCGTCCGGCGACGATCGCCCCCGCGATTCCTCCGACGATCCCGACCCCGACCACGCCCACCACTCCCCCGACGATTGCCGTCGTCACAGTACCCACTGCGGCCTGACCGGTTCGTAGGGAAGCCACATCGATCGTGCGGGGTTTTACGTGGTTGGCGTAGAAACCCCAGCACAATCGGTGCCGGGCGCATTCAATCCACGGGCCCATAGCCTCCGCCATCGTGCATGGTTCGGCTTCGATATCCCCAACCGGCTGAAACGCGATCTCGGTCATTCCGGCCTCAATGAGTTCCTCCACGCGTGTCCTGACCTGGTACGCAGTGCCGATCAACGGTGAAAGAGCGGCGGCCGCTTCCGGTGTCATGACCTGTCGGTCGATGGCGTTCATCCGACGCCGACCACGACCCGATCCTCGCCAACCAGACTCACCAGGTGCGCAATCGCGGAGGCAGTTACCATTGGATGCCGCAACGACGGGATCAGCACGCCGGGCCCGAGCGTTATCCGAGACGTACGAACCGCAGCGAGCGCCAGTGTCATCCACACGTCGAGCTGGAGCGCCGGGGTGTCGTACACCCATGCGGTGTGGTAGCCAAGATTCTCGGCCAACTCGATGTGCTGCGGAGTTTCGGGAACAGGGGGGAAGGCACAGGAGATTTGCATGGGATCGTTCTACCCCAAACCCCTCAGACGCGCCGCACGGCCGGTAGCGTTCGGCGAGCCGGCGATGGCCGGTCAATCTACAGTGGGCGGATGCCGTTACAACTTCGCCGATACGAGCTTGATCCCGCCCATGTTGACCAGTGGTTGAGCTTCTTCGAGGAACTGATACCGGTTCGCGCGACGTTCGGCTTCCGACTCGTTTCGGCCTATCTGGACAGGTTGAACCATGAGTTCACCTGGATCGTCGAACACGACAGGCCGTTCGCAGAAGCAGAAGCCGTGTACAACGCGTCGACCGAACGCGCGGCGCTTTTTGCCGGCCAACCCAGATTTGCCCTGGTGCTGCACGTCTCCGACGTCGCAGCAGTCGGCTGACGTAGTGTTCAAGCTCTGGCCGGCGCCGCCTGCTGCGATCGTTTTTCGGCATGACATCTCGGGGCGAGATGCAATAATAATTGACTAGAAGAGCCATCCGTGCAACTATATATGGGTGGCTATCTCTGTGTCCCCAGCGACCGTCGAGGTCATGTCGATCCTGGCTGCTGCGATCCGTAGCGGCCGGATCCGGCGCGGCATGACGGTGCGTGACCTCGCGGAGCGTGTCGGGGTGTCGGCGCCGACCGTGATCAAAGTGGAGCGCGGGGATCCTGGTGTCGCCATCGGCACGGTCCTCGAAGCGGCGATGCTGGTCGGGGTGCCATTGTTCCACGAGCACCCCGACGTGCGTGAACGCTACAGTGCGCAGAAGCGTTCCGACCTGGCGTTGCTTCCCGCTGCTGCCCGTCCCCGCCGCCACGTCGATGATGAGTTCTGAGCCGACGACCGCGTTCGTGTGGATTTGGCTGCCGGAGGCCACGGAGCCGGTGGTGTGCGGTCGTGTCGACGACGACGGTGGGCGGATCTCGTTCACGTACGCCCGATCGTACCGGGAGCGCCCCGAAGCTGTTCCCGTGTTCGACCGGGAGTTGCCTTTGAAGACAGGCCCCCAGTTTGCGATGTCAGGTCTCGGGCTGCCGCTGTGCCTCGATGACGCGCTCCCGGACTCGTGGGGGCGACGCCTCATCAACCATCGTCTGGGAGCCGCTACCGGTGAGTTCTCCGACGTGACATACCTGCTGCAGTCCGGTTCCGATCGCATCGGTGCGCTCGACTTCCAGGGCAGCGCCACTGACTACCAGGCCCGGTCCACCTACCATCCCAGCCTCGATGACCTAGCCACCGCGGCACGGTGCATCGAGTCCGGGGAGCCTTTGAACGCAGCGCTTGAGGCAGCGTTGCTGCATGGCACCTCGATCGGCGGTGCCCGTCCGAAGGCGTTGGTGGCCGACGATGGACGGCATCTGATCGCAAAGTTTTCGTCGTCGACGGATTCGTTCCCGGTGGTCCAAGGCGAGTTCGTGGCGATGGAGCTGGCGCGTCGGGTCGGCCTGAACGCGGCCCCGGTCGAACTCGCACGCGCTGCGGGCCGTTACGCGCTGCTTGTCGAACGTTTTGACCGTGACGGCGCCGGCCGCCGTCGGCGGGTGGTATCGGCGCTGACGATACTGGGTTTGACGACGTTCCCGGAGGGTCGGTACGCCACGTACGTGAACCTGGCCCACAAGATCCGTGAGCTTTGCGTGGATCCTGATGCCACGCTGCGCGAGTTATTCGCCCGCATCGCGTTCAACATCTTGTCCGGCAACACCGACGATCATGGCCGCAACCATGCATGTCTCATCGGTCCTACCGGTCTGGTGCTGAGCCCGGCGTATGACATCTGCCCGCAGGCTCGTACCGGGCGCGATGCCCGTCAGGCGATGG
>JANMZO010000368.1:0-5454 GCA_031383405.1 Acidimicrobiia bacterium
AAGCAAAAGATAAGCGCGATGATAAGCGAGGGCGCTTGATGACGGCCGGTCGTTCTCTTCGCCAATGGGCGATCGACTTTCCCCACGAGTGGGGTCTTTTATACGGAACACCGATCCCGGGTTACGTCGCACCGCCCGACACGATTGCACCGGTTCTGCGGGCCACGGCGGTGTTTGTCGGAATTCTTCGTGATGGCCTGGCCGACGGTTCGATCTCACGGGTGCGGGCTCCGCTGGCGGCCGGGGCCAAACGCGCGACCGCTCCTCTCCGGTCGGCGTTTCCCGACGTGTCGCCCGAGCACCTCGTTCGTGGTTTTTCCGCTTGGGTCAGTCTCATCGGTTTGATCAGCTTCGAACTCTTCGGACACATGAACAACGTGATCGATGCGCCGGGCGTGCTGTTCGACCAGGAGTTATTGCGGCTGGCCGATGATCTTCTGATCAGCCGGTGAGCACAGCGGCGGCGTCCCGCGTTCGTCATCCGCCGATGTCGCTCACGGCTTTCTGGAATCCATCGGTGGCCATGAGGGTCCGGCACCGCTCAAAACGGCCCACCGCATATGACCAGAAGTCGTCGGCGCGATTGTCGTTGACATGTTGCAGTACACCCCAGAGAGTCCAGAGAAGATCGCAGAGTGCTTTGTACGCAACCATACGACCGACGTACTGTGCCGGAGGGTCACTATCGAAGTAGGCGCTGAGCAGGACTTCGTCCTGCCGGGCGTCGAAGTCTGCCTCCACCGAAAGGTCGCCGAGATCCCACATCGGATCGTTGTTCCCCGCGTATTCGTAGTCGATGAGATACATGCGAGCTCCGGTGTCGAGAAAGTTTTCACAGAGCGGGTCGCAATGCGAGGCAACGAGCTTCACCGGGTGGGCTTCGAGCGCGTCCCGTACCGTCTCGGCGGCTTTTTGCACGTCGTCGTAACCATCAGGTAGAGCGGACCCTTTATCGGTGAGGAGCCTCCTGTACCCGTCGATCATCGGGAACAGGGTGAAGTCATTCGCAAACGGGGTCGCTCGATCGTGAAGTTCTCGAAACGCACTGGCCGCCCGCGTCACAGCGCTGAGATCTCGGAAACTCGCGGCGGTCATCGTCGTTGCCCCGTCAGCGAAGCGGGTGACCATCAAGCCGTCAGTGGAGTCGAAGAACACTACCTCGACGTTAACGTCGACCGCGGCCGCCGATCGGGCCGCTATCTCTTCGTGGGTTCGGTTGATGTACTGATCGGTGCCCTCGCCGGGAATCCGAAGGACGAACCGTTCGCCTGCGGCAGGTACGAGAAAGTTGAGGTTCGTGAGGCCACCGAGGCGTTGGCAGTCGCTCGGATCTACGTGAGCGAGTGCCGGAATCCGACGAAGGTATGAGGACAGATCAATGGACATTATTCCTCGTGGGCGTCTTAATCTATGCGCGCAGGCGGGCGCCGGGGGGATCGTAGAGCGCGCCGTCGTGGCGGGTGGCCGGGATCTGATCGCCGTAGACCTCGATGATGAAGTCGGAACGATCGGCAAGTTCAACGGGAATGTAGCCGTAGGCGATGGGCTTGCCTACGGTGTGACCGAAGTTCGCGCTTGTCGTGAACCCGACCGTCTTTCCGTCAGCAATGATCGCTTCGCCGCTGACGGGGTAGGCCATCGACTCAAGCGTGAACGTGCAGAGCTTGCGGCCGATGCCGCGTGTCTTCAGTTCGACGAGGGCAGCTCGGCCGCAGAAGTCGCCCTTGTCGAGATCGACGCGCCAATCGAGACCGGCTTCCCACGGAGTCGTGTCGGGCGTGATGTCGGTCGACCAGTAGAGATACCCCTTCTCCATACGCATCGTGTCGATTGTGCGGTAGCCGGCGTCGATGATCCCATGCGGTTCACCCGCCACGCGAAGGGTCTCGTAGACATGCGCCGCGTACTCCGTTGGAATGTGGAGCTCCCACCCGAGTTCACCGACGTAACCCACCCGCATGGCGAGTACCGGCGCCGCGCCGATCGTGATGTCCCTGGCCTGTGCGTAGCGGAAAGCAGCATTGCTGACGTCTTCTTCGGAGGCGGCCTGAAGAACTGCGCGCGCCTTCGGGCCGACCAGGTTGATGACGGCACGGGCGCTGGTGACGTCCCTTACGGTCACGGCGCCGTCAGCCGGGGAGTTGTGGCGCACCCAACCCATGTCGTGCGGGCCGAACGCCGAGCCGGTCACGACGTACCAGGAGTCGGGAGCGGTGCGCGTCATCGTGAGATCACATTCGATGCCACCCCGCTCGTTGCAGAGCTGCGTGTAGATGACAGTCCCGACCGGCCTGTCCATATCGGCCACCGACAGCCACTGGACCGCGGCCAACGCCCCCGGCCCGGTGATCTCGAACTTGGCAAAGCTTGTCTGATCGATGAGCGCAACTCCTTCCCGGATCGCCCGGTGCGCCCTTCCCACCTCCTCGAACCAGTTCGGCCTGGTGAACGACGGCGCGTCGACCGGTTCGACATCCGGTGGCGCAAACCAGTTCGGTCGCTCCCACCCGCCCCGCGATCCAAACACCGCGCCACGAGACGCCAGCTCACCGTGCAGCGGACTGCGCCGCACGCCGCGGCCGGATTCCTTCTCCGAACCTGGCGCTGACAGCTTGTAGTGATGACCATAGAGCTCAACGGCCCTTGGGTACATGAAGTGCCGGGTTGTGTGGTGGAACGAGAATCTGCGGACATCGAGCGGCCAAAGGTCAAGTGACGGACGACCCTCGAGGATCCATTCGGCCATCATCTTCCCGGCCCCTCCACCGGCCGCGATTCCGTAAAGAAATCCCGTCGCGACGAAGAAGTTGTCGAGCTCGGGTGCCTTGCCCATCACGAAGTCGGCGTCGGCCGAGTACGGGATCGGGCCGTTGATCAGTGTGCGGATGCCGGCGTTCTCAAGACATGGTGTCCGCTTGTTGGCCAGGGCGGCGAGCCGTTCAAACCGGTCATAGTTGGGGTCGAGCAGCCGGCGCTGAAACGGAATAGGCACCCCGGCCTCGCCGAATGCCAGGGTGTCAGGCTCGTAACCGCCGACCAGCAGGCCCGGACCGTCGGGCTTGTAGTACACAAGGTGATCAGGATCACGAAGCGTCGGCATCATCCGAATATCGGCCGGGGTCATTTCGGCGATCGGACCGCTCAACATGTACTGGTGCTCAACCGCAATGCCGGGCACCCTTGCCCCGGCCATACGGCCGACCTCAATGCCCCACATACCGGCGGCGTTGACGACCATCTGGCATTCGATTGTCTCCTCGCCCCGCTCGACGTTGAGCGTTTGCACGCTGGTGACCGCACGTCCGTTGACCGTGATGGTCGTCACCTTGGTGTTCTCCACGAAGCGCACGTTCCGCGCCCTCGCCCCCTTCGCGATGGCCTGGGTGACGCTGGCCGGATCGATGTAGCCATCGGTCGGAAGAAAGGCTGCGGCGAGAACGTCTTCGGTCGACATGAGCGGGAACAGCTCCTGTGCCTTTTCAGCCGAGATGATCTCCATGGGAAGACCGAAGCTCTTGGCCATCGTCGCCAGACGTTTCAACTCCAGCACCCGGTCGGGTGAGCACGCCAGGCGAAGGCTGCCGACCTGGTACCAGTCGACGGCCTGACCGGTCTCGGCTTCGAGCCTGCCGTACATCTCGACCGACTGCTCCAGCATCCGCGTCACGTTGCGCGACGACCGGAGTTGTCCGACGAGTCCGGCCGCGTGCCAGGTCGCGCCGTCGGTCAGGCGGTGCTGCTCGATCAGCACCACGTCGAGCTCACCCATGGCGCTCAGGTGGTAGGCGATACTGCAGCCCAGAATGCCGCCGCCGATGATGACGATTCGAGCACGGGTCGGAAGGGAGTCGGACATACCTGCCGATCTTAGGGATCCCCGCGGGTAGGGGTCAGCGCGGGCTGCGTCCGGTCCAGGCGATCAATTGGTCGATCAGGGAGGCGTCTGCCTCGGCAACATGGTGACAAACCGGAGGTCGACGTTTGGATGCTTGTGCCCGTTGAGCGTGTGTTTGTATCCAAACGTCGGGTGCGGGTGCGGGTGCGGGTGCGGCCGAGGTTACGCTTTGATGCGGGCTCCGGTCGGGTCGTACAGCGGCCGGAGGGAAACGGCGGCCCTGACCCGCTCGGTGGCAACGTCGAGCTCGTAGTCACCGGTTGTCACATAATCGGCGGTTACCCCATCGTCGTTGCGGACATAGCCGTAGCCGATCGACCGGTTCTGCGTGTAGCCGAAGCCGCCGCTCGTGAGCCACCCGACCCGCTTCCCATTGCGGTAGATCGTTTCCCGGCCCAGCAGCACCACGCTGGGATCGACGGTGAAACAGGCCAACATCTTTTTCACCCCGTCGGACTGCTGGGCGGCGATCGCGTCACGACCGCGGAACGCGACACCCGATTGCATCTTGACGGCCCAGCCGAGTCCCGCTTCCATCGGCGTATGGTCGGGGCCGATGTCGGACCCCCATGCCCGGTAGCCCTTCTCCAACCGGCAGCTTTCGATTGCCCGATACCCGGCATTCAAAATCCCGAACTCTGCCCCGGCGGCCATAAGTCGGTCATAGACCGCTGTTGCGGACTCAACCGGAAGGTGCAGTTCCCAGCCCAACTCACCGACGTAGGTTACGCGCAGCGCCCGCACCGGGCATCCGGCGATTCCGATGGTTGCGAACGAGCCGAACCGGATGGCTTCGTTGGAAACGTCGGCACCCGTGATCTTCCTGAGGACGTCGCGGGATCGGGGGCCGAACAACGAGAGCACCGCGTAGGCGGACGTCACGTCGAAAAGCTGGGCGTTCAATCCCGGCGGGATACTTCGGCTGATCCAGTCGAAGTCGTGTGTCGCAAAGCCGGTTCCGGTGACGAGGTAGAACTCGTCGGTGGCCACCCGGCAGACGGTAAGGTCGCACTGGATGCCGCCCCGGTCGTCGAGCATCTGCGTATAGGTAAGCGCGCCTATGGGTTTGTCGATGTTGTTCGAACAGATCCACTGGAGCGCAGCGAGCGCCTCGGGTCCCTTCAACGCAAACTTCGCGAACGAGGTCTGGTCGATAACCGCGACCGAATCGCGCAAGGCCCGGTGCTCGCGTCCGACCGCCGCGAACCAGTTCTGACGTCCGTAGCTGTAAACATCGTGCGGCGTCTCGCCGAGCGATGCGGTGGCGAACCAGTTCGGCCGCTCCCAACCGAGCTTCTCGCCGAAGCATGCTCCCGCCGCTGATAAGCGCGCATATAGGGGAGACGTTCGACATGGCCGCCCGCTGGTGTGCTCTTCGGACGGCCAGGCCATCGTATAGTGCTTGCCATAGGCCTCGAGGGTGCGGGTGCGTACCCAGTCGGTGTCGGTGTGGGGGCGGCCGAAGCGTCGGATGTCGACACTCCACAGGTCGTAGGGAGCAACGCCCCGGTGTACCCATTCGGCCAGGGCCATCCCGGCCCCACCGCCGGCGGCGATGC
>JANMZO010000372.1:0-2817 GCA_031383405.1 Acidimicrobiia bacterium
GCCCGGCGGCGACCTTGTCCGGTTCGCGAATCAACAGCGCAGACGGTTCGCAATCGAGCACGGCGCAGATCACGTCGAGTTCGTCGAGGCGGATCGTGTTCGGGTTTCCCGTCCACCACCCCGACATCTTCCCGGCGCTGATCTCGAGCCCGGCAGCGGCGAGCATCCGCCGCAGCTCGGTCGATTTCCAGATCCCTTGTTCGGCGGCCTTCATTCGCAGGTTCCAACGCATCGCGTCACCTCTCTCCGAGACGGGATTCGAGACGCCGGTTGGCGTCGGTCCATGCCGTCTCGACGAAGTCGCTGCGGACATGGATGTAGTGGGTCGTGGTCGACAACCACTCGTGACCGAGCAGTTCCTGCAACGCCTTGAGGTCCATCCCGCTCGCGTAAAGCGACGAGGCGCAGTAGTGGCGCAGCACGTGTGGTGTCAGCCGACCCGACCACGCCGGCAGCCACTCTTTGGTTTGACGGACCAGTCCTTGACGCAACGCCTCCGAGCCGACCCGCCGGGAGCGGGGCAGGACCGGGTCGTGGCGTTCACTCGGCATCATCGGTGCGTCCGGGTCGGACCAGTCGTTTCCGAACAGGTGCCGCACGTCGGCCAACCACCAATCGATCAGCTCGTCGGCGCCGTTGATCGCGGGCACCAACCGAGCCTTCGGACCGCGACCGCGGGCGCCCTTGCCGTGTCGGACGTGGAGCTTGCCGAGCCCGCCAAGGTCGGGTCGCCAGTCGCGCACGTCGAGCATCACCGTCTCATTGATTCGCAACCCCAACCGTCGCCACAACGACGCCGCGAAGTAGTCCCTCGCAGCAGGCAGATACTTGCGGGCCCCGGGCAGCGTCGAACGCCACTTCGCAAACAGCTCGTCGATCTCGAAGTCCGACGGCGGCACCCGCACCCGGCCCACCAGCATGCTGGCCGGCTTGTTGAACTCGTCGATCGGCTGCTCGACCACCCAGCCCGTCAGGACGTGGATGTCGCCCTGATAGCGGGCAATCACGAACGCGTAGAACTGGGCCAGCATTGCGGCTTTCGTCGACCGCGTGCTCGCGGCGTTGCCCACGCGGCGCTGCTCGTTCAAGAACCTGTCGGCGTCATCACACGACCCGGACCACAACGGTCCCGACAACGAGGCGGCGAACTCGAAGATCACGCGACGGGTGTCGGACACGTAGCCATCCGTCAGACCGGCGGCAGCCATCGCCAACGCGTACTGATCGATGATCTCCTGCGCGAACGCGGCGATGTCGTCGTCGCTTCGCAACGCCGCCGCCGAGCCGATGTTCCGCACAACCGCCAACGTCGTCATCAGGAGGGTTCACGCATGCCAACAACAGTAACACCATCCCGACAAACCCTCAGCGAGAGTGACGCTCAGTCATCCTCACACCTAGTTCAGAGCCACCCGCATCTACCTCGAACGATCTGCGACCAGCGAACCAGCAGCCAGATCGAACTCGAGGGAGTAGAGGTTTGAGGCGTTGCAGTGATCGACCGCGACGATCTCCTCCGCCGAACCGATCTCGCAGCGTTGCTCGACGAGCTATCGCCCGCGCCGGCGACACGGCTGGGTCCGACCGCGCGCTGGCACTGCATCGACGCCAGTCACGACGACCAACACCCCTCGATCACGATGTTCGTCGACCGTCGCGGCATTGAACGATGGAAGTGTTGGTCCGGCGGCCACGGCGGCACCGCCATCGACGCTCTGCTTGTCGCCCGTGGCGGTTCCACGGCCGACGCTCTTGGTGAACTGCAGCGGCGATCGGGAAGTGCGCCTGATGTCGCTCAAGCGCGGCCGGTTCGTTTGCGGAGTCCGGCGAGTCCCGAAGGCAGGGACGAGCCGGACAACGCATTACTGGAGTACGTCGATGCGTGCGAGAGGATCCTCTGGCGGCCGGCCGGGCGAAAGGTCCTTGACTACCTCGTCGACGAACGGGGGCTCGCTCCCGATGCGCTCAGGGCGAACCACGTGGGTGCCGACCTCGGGCCCGTGGCCATGCGACGGGCAGCGGGACTTCCGCGGGGAGGAGTCGCTGCCGTCCTCCCAACCCTCGACGTCGATGGAAGAGTTACCTACGTCCAAGCGCGCTACCTCGAACGAGTCGAGGGTCGATCGAAGTACGACAATCCGGCCAGCCGTATCGCGGCCAATCCCCGCATCGGGTGGGTGGCTCCGGCGACGGTGAAGGATCGCAATCACCTCGTGGTGTGCGAGGGCATGATCGACGCGCTCAGCGCGGCGAGTGCGGGTGTGCCTGCTGTCGCCGTACTCGGAGCGACCTACGTCGACGAACGAATCGCCCAAGACATCGCCAGAGGAACAGCCGGTCGACAAGTCGTGGTCGCGTTCGACGGTGATCCAGCCGGTCGGACTGCCGGCAACTCCCTGGGAGCGTCGCTGGCCTCAGCCGGCTGCTCCAACCGAGTCCTGCCGATGCCAGATGGCTGCGACGTGAACGCGCTGCTCGGCGACGACGACCGATGGATCACCCGCCATCTGGATTCCCCGGCCTCACGGCCGGTCGTTCGTCAGCATGACCTCGCGAGGACCTTGCGATGAACGAACGACCTGGGAACGCAACTTTGCCCATCGCTCACAGGTACGAGCACGACCGAGAGCACGATTGGAAGTCACTCGAACGGTTCGCCGAACTCGCCACTCGGGCCGGACACCCGGTGGCGGTGGATGACTTCATGTGGATGGGCGCCGCCGAGTTTCACGGCGGGCGAACCGTCCACTCGTACAAGCACGTCGACTCGAGGCGATACCTGCACCTCGACTACTCTGGCCACGCATACCGCTTCCT
>JANMZO010000375.1:0-7102 GCA_031383405.1 Acidimicrobiia bacterium
AACGCCCGTCGAGGCTGGCGCGCAGCAACCGTCGGAGGGCAACCAAACGCAGCTGAGTACCCAGGGCGATGAGTTCTTCCAACTGGTCAGCAGCCACTGTGCGGGCCGCCTGCTGACGCCGATGCACCAGCGGTGACACGATCTGCTCCAAGAAACCGGACTCCCGGTCGGCCATCGTTCGATAGATACGCATGTGGCGGGGTTCGATACCGAACTGTTTGAACCCGTGGGCGGCCCGGGCGGCCAATAACGCGTCCTCGTCGTAATAGGTCGCACCGAGCACAACATGGCCCGCCAGAATGCCGAAGGACTCAAGCTGTCGAAGCTCCTCGGGCTCGAGTCCGGAGGCGCGTACAAGTTCATCGAAGGTGAAGCTGGCACCGGTGTACTGGCCAATCAGCGGGTTGGCCGATCCGAAAGCCTGACCGACCTGAGTCGGCTTCTCACCTCGTGCGCTGGTACCGGCCGGAACAGACGGCGACGATGAAGGCACCGCGCCGGACTCCAAACCCGACCCACGGGTGACAGGCGAAGCCCGCTGGGCGTCAACGTCTGGAACCGCAGTTGCGGATGTCGTGCCACGTTGCTGGGCCTCTGAAGTTCGTTGCGCGCCAGCTTGGTTCGTACGAGATTGCCTCGAGCGGCCGGCCGCCTCCCCAGAAGCTGCAGGGATCGTTGCTCCATCGCCAGCCATCGTCGCAAAGGCGTGCTGAACGCGTCGGGCAACCGACGACGGATGACGAGATTCTCCCAACGCTTCTTTCGGCGCGTTCCGCAGGGATGGATCGGGAACTTCGTCGTGATCGACATCTTCAGCGTCGTCGCGGTGCGAGGGTTCTGTGGTCTGCCGATTCAACGGAATCGGAGTCACCATGGCGGAAGCACGTGGTTCAAGTCGGTGCACCGAGGCTTTCGGGTCCGGTTTTGCCGACGGTGGGACGCTCAGGGCCGACAGTATTCCCGATGCCTCAGCGACGGAGAGACGCTGACGAATTTCCTTCAGTGGGATGTAGCCGTCGCGTTGTTGATCCAAAATCCACCAGAGCCTCTCGACCTGGCCGGAGAAGAACTTCCGGTAGCCCGAAGGGGTACGCTCAGGCTCGAGTAGTCCCTGCTGTTCAAGGAAGCGGATCTTTGACAGCGTGAGATCGGGGAACTCCGGGCGCAGGGTATCGAGCAGCTCTCCAATGGCGAGATACCGACGCGCCGGACGCGCTCGGCCTCCAACGGGCAGACCATCGTCATCAGCGCTGCTTCCTTGATTGGATGCGCCAATCTCCGGATCGTCGTCGTCATCGGAAGTCATGGGCTCAAAGTCTCGTCGATCGGAGCCCGCAATTGGTGGAGCGTCAACCAGGACCCCGCGAAATCACCACTTTCGAAAGCACAGCAGCGCGTAGAACGGACGAACGTTCGCGCTCAACGTTCACGCTCAACGTTTGGAGGGCCAGAACCCGCAACCCGACGTCCCACGAGTCCGCCAGGGCGGAGTGGATGATCAGGAGAGGGTCGTCAGGAACACCAAGTGGAACTTTCCGACCTGGATTTCATCGCCACTGTGCAGCTTCGCTTCATTCACCCGTTCACCGTTGACGTATGTTCCGTTCAACGATCCGGCATCTCTGACCGCAAACACGTCTCCGTCGAGGCGAAGCTCCGCATGTCGCCGTGAGACCGTGACGTCGTCGAGAAAAATGTCTGCGTCGGTGGCTCGACCGGCGGTTACCAACGGCTTGTCGAGCAGGAACGATTGCCCCGCCTCGGGACCTCGGTTCACGACAAGCACTGCGGTATCGGGCCGCACTTGAACGACCACGTCGGGGTCAGCCGTACCGGTCGGATCGTGCAGGGTGAGGGTGAGGTCTTCGCCAGCGCTGATCAACGCGGTTCCGCACGCGGTGCAGAAGTTTGCGCCGTCGACGTTACGATGACTGCACTGGGGACAAAATACTCCTAGCATGGCTCTCCCTTTCTCCGATGTTAGCTCTGTGGGGCAACGTCTGAGCCCACCGGATTCCTCCGCTCAGACAACGTCGCTGCGCTGCGAACAGGTATCACCACGAGCCCAAAACGTTTCAGTCAATATCGACACGGCCAACCCTGGTCTTAAGCAAACTCAGGGCGGCAGAGCCTCGTCGACCGGAATAATGGCCGGATCGGCCGGAATAATGCGAACGAACCAGGGCGTTATCAGGGTCCGCTCAGCGGATCAGCGAGATCTACGCTGTGAAGGTGGAGTAGGCCTGCGCAGTCATGAGGGTTTCGAGTTCGCCCAGGTCGCTCATCGCAATTACACATAGCCATCCGTCGCCGTACGGGTCGGAGTTCACCAGTTCGGGAGCCTCCGCAAGTCGCGAGTTCACTTCAACGACCGTACCGCTTACGGGGGCGAAGATATCGCTGACGGACTTGGTCGATTCCACCTCGGAAAACGATGATCCCAATGACACGCCGGTGCCGATTTCAGGAATCTGAACAAACACTATGTCGCCAAGCGCATCTTGCGCGTAGTCGGTGATACCGATCCGAACATTTCCGGCTTCCACCCGCACCCATTCGTGGTCGCGTGAGTATTTGAGATCCTCGGGATTTCCCATGCGATGACCTTAGCTCCGATGGCCAAAGAACAACCGCTCGTGTTGAAGTGTGAAATCGGAGCCATCCACACCTCAGCCTTTTTGTTCCGTGGCACGGATGTCTCGAGGACGCGAAAGTTGGCACCCGTCATTTTCGGATCAGCCTTTTTGTTCGGTGGCACGGACGTCTCGACGACGTGAAAATCGGTACCCGCCACTTTCCGCTCAGTCGGCAAACGTACGGTTGACCACAAATCCAGGCGTTGGAGCGCCGAAGGAGGTCCACCTTTGCGCAGGAACGCACCGGGTCCGTCGAACTCTGGGCTGTGCCAAACGTTACGTTTCAGATGACGCCTTCAGCCGCCGGTTTGTCCGACCATCGCGAAGTGCGGTCTGCGCGATCGGAATGTATGTCGCGGCAGCGTAGTAGCTGAAGAAAAGGGCCGGCACGATACAGATCCAGGCGAGGACCTTCGCCACTGAGTGCCACGAGGCGTTCGAGTAGGAAACAAGAAAAAGCGGGAACGCCAGCATGGACCCCATCGTCCCGGCCTTGCCCACCCACTGAACGTCGATCCGTTTCGCGCCCAGTGCGGCCAGACCGACAACGGCAAGTGAAACGACCAACTCCCGGATGACCACGGCCACGCCTATCCACAACGGTACCGAGTGGTCGATGATGATGCTGCCTACCCCGACAACGAGTAGGACCCGGTCGGCAACCGGATCGATGACCTTCCCGAGTGTCGAGCCCTGGTTGAAGCGTCGGGCGATGTACCCATCGATCCAGTCCGTGGCGCCGAGACCTGCCAGAACGGCGGCTGCACCGTAACGGTTGTCCTTCGCGAAAAGCAGCCACACGAACACCGGAACAACGCACAGCCGCAAGATCGAGAACACATTGGGGACCGTCCAGATCCGGTCGTCACCCGTCCGTCTATCGCCCGGGACCCGGATGGCACGACCGGAAGTACCGGAAGTACCGGAAGTACCGGAGGCTGGATCAGGAATGTTTGTGGCCACGCTGCGACGTTAACGGACGTCCGCGCGGCCGGCATGCGACGCGTCCGATTCCGTATCCCAAGAGTTTCCCGACATACTGGCGTCATGTTTGGCGATGATCCTCGGGTCTGTACGTTCTGCTCCATTTCAAGGGGAGATCGACCCGCCGAAGTGGTCTACCAGGACGATACGGTCATGGCCTTCATGGACGCGCTGCCGATGACTCGAGGTCACATGCTCCTTATCCCCCGTCGGCATGTTCGTGACCTCTACGAACTCGCCCCGGATGCCGCCGGACCCCTTCTGGAGGCTGCCAGCCACCTGGCCCGCCGTCTGGTCGGAGCGCTCGGGGCGAAGGGCGTGAACCTACTGAACAACAACGGCTACGCGGCCGATCAGTCACAATTTCACCTCCACTTCCACCTGATCCCCCGCTTCGGGAACGATCGACTGCTTCACCCCTACGAGCGCCGGTTCGGACACTGGCCCGAGATACGCGAGATCGCGGCCGAATTACGCGAGTGGTCCGAAACGGTCGAGACGCCCTGATGGCAAACACCGCGTTGACGCCGACGCCGTCCCGAAGCTTCAGCGGGGCTTGCCAAGGTCGATCAGGAGCGGAACGTTGCCGAATCTGGCCGCTTCGTTTCGCAATCGATGAATCTGGGGAGCGTCAGTGTCGGCGCTGAAGAGATCTCCCACTTTGCGCGGCATGGCTGCGTTGCGATTCAGGAGCATGGCCGACACCTTGTCGACCACCCGGGGCAGGAACACGTCTGCGCCGGATCGGGCCGTTTCCGGAAGCAGCATCAGAATGCGATCACGATCGGTCATCGAGATTATCGCGACGTGGTCGGTGGAGCGGACAGTCGTCCGGAGCAACTCACCAAGCTCCAACCGAACGGACGATTGCTGCGTGTGATTCAAACTCGCAAAGACCTCGTCAGCGAGATCGATCGAGATGATCGAAAACGGTCGTTGATAACGCTGGGCGCGAGCCAGCTCTCCGTCGATAAGGTACACAATCGTGCGTGGACTGAGACATGTCGTAGCCGCTTCGTACATTTCGTTTCCGTCGGATCGACCGATCGCCGACCGAATGATCCCGTGGGAGTAACCACCAAGTCCACCGAATCCAATCAGGACCGCTCCGTGGACGCCTACGGAACGGGCAAAGGCGGCAGAGCCGAGGACATCCACGGCAGGGAGCCGCAAAACCGCGTAGATCACCGTTCCGACGACACCAACCGCCACGCCGCCCACCACCCCGCCGACGACAATGGCAAGCAGCACCAAGAACAACATGAGGGTGGCCGCTACCTCGGCACGGTCGAAACCACGAATGAGTTGCAGCATCAGTACCAACCCAAGGACAACCGCCATTCCGACGACGAGGATCCGGTCGTGAACGGTGAAGGTGCTCGAGTCTTCGTTCGCCATACGCTCCAAGATACTGGCCGGGTACCGCAAGTCGGCGATCATCCGAATTCGAGATGCCCAACGGCTGGCGTGCCCACTCCTTTGGGCGATTGCCCCGGATGGTCGCCCACCCGCCCCGTCACCCGTGTCAAGCTGATGGCATGGCCTCCCGAGCCCGCGCGACCATTGCGAGCCTGTTTCTGGTGTCGGCCCCGTGTCTCGCGCTCGGCTTCTTTCCGTCAGGCGGGTTGTCGCACCCCGTGACGTGCCGTGCCGCCTTCGGTGAAATGTTCACCATGTTTCGCGAGGGTGATTCCAAATTCACCGTGTCGAGTGCGAAAGTCATCGACCGCGACGCCCCGCCATCGGAAACCTGCGATGGGATGGATCTTGGGCTGGAGGTCACACCGTTGCGACAGTCGAAGATCCGCGTGCTGCTACCGCTCACCAACCGGTCGACGCTCGACGTCGACGCGTCGGTCCAAGTCCGGGTAGACCGCCGATCAACGTATTTGAGGTTCGGTCGTGTGCCCTCGGGAGCAACCATGACGAAAACGTTCGTGCTCGCGTTGAAGGACGGCGAGACGAACATCGACGCCCGTCTGTTCGTTGGTCGCTGAGCCCGACAGACTCGAGCCGACCCCGGCCAGCCGGCGCGAGACACACCGCGTCGGCAGCTGGCCGACCGAGACGCTCGAAGCAATCCAACGGGTGGGCGTTCGGGTGTTACGGTCAGGCGTGGTGAACGAGTCTCCTTTTCCTGCATCAGCGCGGTTGACCCAACATCTTCAGCACTGGCTCGGCGCTTGGCCCCCTCACAACCCGGGGGTTACCGTCGTCGGATCCCCAAAGCGGTCAAAGCCGGGCTGGGATAGGAAGATTCACGACGTGGTCGGCGTGGAGACCCCGAACGGTGCCGTGCTGTCGGTGCCCGAACACGCGGTCGAGCGGGTCGCGGCGATCGTGAGGGGCAAAAGCGTCGACGAGGATGTCGACGCGTTGACCTACGAGTTAGCCCATCTCATCGGACGTGAAGGTCATTTCAGTCGCGGCGTATTTCGCTGGACCGACTCCCCAACGGACACCCCCGAGGTCGGCGAATGGGTTCCGACCCACGATCCGCGGGTTCCGGAGTGGTTGCACCCCTTCAATGACGAGGTGCTCGTTGCGTGGGATGACGACGGAAACTATGGGGCCGGTGTCGGACGAAAAAAGCACGACAGGTTCGGGCACGAGATCAGCGTGGGAACCGAACCTGCACTTCGCGGACGAGGGATAGCGCGCCTCCTCGTCGCCACGGCTACGCGCCAAATCCTCGCCGATGGGGCCATCGCCACCTATCTGCACGACGAAACAAACTACGCATCGGCCAAGGTCGCCGACGCGGCGGGTTTTCCCGACCTTGGCTGGAAGATCCTCGGGCTCTGGTCCTAACTTGGCTCCGGGTCATGCGCCTTCGTCATTTCGGTCCGGATCACCGTCCTCATTTTCCGCCGGTCCACCTTCCGGGGTTACGTCGCTGACCATTCACCTACCGTTTCGCAAACCGTTCGGCGGTGCGGAACTCGTTTCGTTTCTCACGGCCCGGGCGGTGGCGGGGATCGAATCCACGGACGGTGAAGTTGGGACCGGGAGTTACGAACGTTCCCTCCGACTCCCACACGGGAACGCGACGTGTCTACTGGAATTTGGGTCGGAGGCGATCCTGGCCACCCTTCACCTCGAGGACATCCGGGATATGGGCAGCGCGTTGCACCGCTGTCGCCGTCTCCTGGACCTCGATTCGGACCCTTTGGCCGTGATCGAAACGCTGGGCGAGGATCCAGTTCTTGGAAGGCTCGTCGCGAAGGCGCCTGGGCTTCGCGTGCCCGGCCACGTCGACGGTTTCGAAGTCGTCATCCGGGCAATCGTGGGTCAACAGGTGTCGGTCGCCGGAGCAAGAACCACGCTCGGCAAAATCACACATCGCTACGGCAGGGAACATTCGTCGGCGCTCAACGGCCGGAGCCCGTCGCTGACCCACTTGTTCCCTACGCCCGAAGCACTCGCCGAGGCCGACCCGGTGACACTCGGGGTGCCCCGATCCCGCGGAGCGACAATCGTTC
>JANMZO010000389.1:0-1994 GCA_031383405.1 Acidimicrobiia bacterium
CGAAATGGAGCATGAGAAGCAAGCCAGATTGAGCTCCGATCCGTCAGTACACGACCTGTTTCCCACGACAAAGCCAGAATCACAGGCGATTCGTCCGGATTGGAGCGATTCCACCCCTGTCGCGCGAGAAGGGAAGGCGGGCCTTATGAATTCTACGATGTATGTGACGACGTATCCATGCCATAACTGCGCTAAACACATCATTGATGCCGGTATCAAGCGTGTTGTCTATTTGGAGCCGTACGCTAAACCTACAGCGCTAAGATTGGGCTTTCCAGCTCGTCGTCTTTTGCTCGAAACTCTGGACCCCTCATTGGTTCCGGAGACCTGGCATGGATGCCGAGACACTGAAGTCGTTCCTCCCGGAGTTCACACGGTTCATCGGTCGATTCGCGGACTGCTTTTGCGATCATCGCTGCCGGGAACACCTCCCGGTCTATATTCGCGGTCAACTGTCGAACTTGGATCGCAAGAGCGTCGAGCCGATCGCCGTGGCCTCCGGCGTGGCCACCCGTACGCTCCAGGAGTTTCTCAGTCTGCTGTCGTGGGACCACGAGCGGATGCTCGACCAGTTGCAGCAGATCGTCGCGGCCGAACATGCCGGTCCGGGCTCGGTGGGGTTGCTCGACGAGACGTCGTTCGTCAAGAAGGGGACGAAAACTCCGGGCGTGCAGCGGCAGTGGTGCGGCACGCTGGGCAAGGTCGACAACTGCGTGGTCACGGTGCATCTGGGCTACACGCAAGGGGACTTCCAGTGCCTGCTCGACGGCGATTTGTTTTTGCCCGAGAGTTGGAACAACGATCGTGATCGCTGTCGGGCGGCGGGCATTCCCGAGTCGATCGTGTATCGGCCGAAGTGGCGGATCGCGTTGGAACAATACGATCGGGCGTTGGCCAACGGCGTGCGGTTCGACTGGTTCACGTTCGACGAAGGCTACGGCGGCAAGCCGGAGTTCTTGAAGGAACTGACCTCGCGTGGGCAACGCTGGGTGGCCGAGGTTCCCAAGAGCGTGTGCGGGTGGCTGGTGCGTCCGCGGGTGACGGAACGTCCGTACCGCACGAATCGCCGCGGCCGGCCGCGGACGAAGCCGCGATTGGTCAGCGGCCAACCGCACGCCCGGCGGGCGGACGAATTGCTCGAACGCCATCCGCAGTTGTGCGACGTGCCGTGGACGCAATATCGACTCGACGATCGCCAGAAGGGACCGAGTGTCTGGGAGGTGAAGCACGTTCGCTTTCATCCCGCGTCGGACGGCGGTTTGCCTGGCGAAGCCGAGCATCTGTTGGTGGCCCGGCATGTGTTGCAGGACGCGGACGTGAAGTATTTCCGGTCGAACGCTCCGGAGGGAACGGCGACGGCGACACTCTTGCGGGTGGCCCTGACGCGGCACCGGGTCGAGCGGTGTTTTCAGGACCAGAAGTCGGAACTGGGTTTGGATCATTATGAAGGTCGCACGTACACGGGCTTGATGCGTCACCTGTACCTGACGCTGGTGAGTTATCTGTTTGCGATGCGAGCGGTGGAGGCTCGTCGGGGGGAAAAACCCGGAGTGGACGGTGCCGCAAGTGCATCGCGTGGTCGCCGCGCAGGTGGTTGCGAAGTGGCTGAGCGGCTGCGTCTCGAAGAAGGTCTTGGAGCAACTGGTGGACGAAGTGAAGTATCATCAAACACGAAACCGCCAGGCCCGAAAATCTCACGAGAAACGGACGCGTCGAACGTTGCGGGAGCGAGGGATTCGACTAACGCCGATGGCACGGTGCCAACGGCTGGACTAGCGCTGTAGGTCTAACGCACCACACTCTCAAGAACCAAGGCAAGAAGCCAATGCCGTTGGGCGAGGGCGAAAACCCGAAGTTGGAGCCGATCAGCGAAGCCGGTGGTGGGATGGTCCAGGAGAAGCAGAAGGCATTGCTGAACGAGATCATCCAGAAGGTGAACGATCTTTTCGAGGGCGAACTGACCGACCAGGACAAACTGATTTACGTCAACAACG